>JAAYAM010000254.1 GCA_012719355.1 Acidobacteriota bacterium | reverse complement strand
GGAAGACAGAAAGATCTGGTCATCATCAACGGACGAAACTACCCGCCGCAGGCGATCGAGTGGGTGGTCGAAGAGATTCCTGGAATCCGCAAGGGGAGCGTGGTTGCATTCTCGGTCTGCGGTGACTCCACCGAAAAGTTGATTATCATCGCCGAAACCCTCATGCCGGAAAACGGCGAACTCGCTTCCAACATCAGGGAACAGGTACGTTCCGCCTTCGGATTGTCCGTCAGCGAAGTCGTCCTCGTCAGACGCGGCTCGATCCCAAAGACATCAAGCGGCAAACTGCAGCGCAGAAGGGCCAAGGCGCTGTTCGAGGGTGGCATGCTCAGGAATACGGATAGTCCTTCAGAAGCCATACCGGCTGACAATTCCGTCCTTGTTTGATATTGCATTTTCAACCCGGAGACCCCGACCGTGCCGGGTAGCAGGGAGGCGTGATGCCTGAAGCAGAACTTAATGAGCGGCTCGATCACGAAATCATAGAGCTTTTGAAAAAGGCAATCTACGAGATCAGCCTGAAAGAACCGGGTGACATAAACGCCACGACGAAGATTTCCGAGTTCGGCCTCGACTCGGTCGCGATCATGGAACTGATAGGCCTTTTGGAGGAGAACCTTTCAATCCGGGTGGAAGATGCTGAGGTCGCGTCTCTCCAGACAGTCGGGGATCTGCTGACCCTGATACGCAATCGCATGGAAGGAAGTACCCCGAATCCGGCGCCGGAGGTTCTGCAATCATGGGATGAATGCTGCGACATAACCGCACTCCCGGAAATCCGCGGACTCGAAAGAAGGATCGCCGATCTGGGGAACGCAAAACTTGGAAACCCTTATTTCCACGTACATGACGGAACCGCAGGAAGCAGCAGCGTTATCGGCGGCGTCAGGATGCTGAATTTTTCGAGCTACAACTATCTCGGATTCTGCGGGCACCCCGAAGTCAATCAAGCGGCGAAAGAAGCCATAGACCGATACGGCACATCCGTGTCAGCCAGCCGACTTGTGTCGGGAGAACGCCGGTTGCACCTTGATCTGGAAAGCGGTATTTCGCGCCATATCGGAGTTGAAGATGCGGTGGTGTTTGTCAGTGGACATGCCACAAATGTCACGACCATAGGACATCTGTTTGACAAGAACGATCTGATCATTCATGACGCACTGTGCCACGACAGCATCCTTCAGGGCATCTATCTCAGCGGCGCGAAGAGACGCTCATTCCGGCATTCCGACACCGCAGATCTTGAAGCCATTCTGAAGCGGTCACGCGGGAACTATCGGCGCGTCCTCATCTGTTCCGAGGGACTCTTTTCCATGGACGGGGACATATGCGATCTCCCGAGTATGATCGAGCTGAAGAAGAGATTCCGCTGCTATCTCATGATAGACGAAGCTCACTCCATCGGAGTGCTGGGACATGCGGGACGCGGCGTCGCCCACCATTTTACCGGCACCGACCCGCGAGACGTCGACCTCTGGATGGGCACCCTGTCAAAATCATTCGCCAGCTGCGGCGGTTATATAGCCGGCCGTAAGGAACTGATCCGCTACCTCAAGTATACGGCGCCCGGATTTCTCTATTCCGTAGGGATGCCGCCGCCCAATGCGGCCGCCGCATTGAAATCGCTGGAATTGATGCAGCGCCATCCCGAAATCGTCGAACGGCTCCGCCGGCGGTCGCGGCTCTTTCTCGAACTTGCGAGAAGCTCGGGTGTGGATACAGGGCTTGCCATGGGCGCGGCTGTCATTCCCGCAATCATAGGGGACTCGGTAAGATGCATGCAGATCAGCAGTGCGCTGGCCGCGAGAAAGATCAACGTGCAGCCGATCGTACACCCGGCGGTCGAAGAGAATGCCGCACGGCTGCGCTTCTTCATCAGCGCGAACCATACGGAAGATGAGATACGCTATACGGTTCAGGCTCTGTCGGAAGCGCTGAATTCCTGACTTCCTTAGAGATCCTTTCTGTAGATGCGGTAGCGCTTGTAGATGCGCGCGCCAAAGAGTTCCATGCTTCGGTTTATCAGTTCGTTGTTTTCGAGTGTCCAGGAAAACTCGCAACTCTCATAACCTGCCGCCACGCCGCGTCGGAATGATTCATAGTAGAGAGCGGCACCGAGGCCATTGCCGTTCTGCACCTTCTTGACAATCCCGAGCGCCAATACCCGCACCTGTCTGATTCGCCTGGAATAGTAGAGGAGTTTCGGAAGGCCGAGCGGGAACAGTCGCCCGTTGACCTTCCTGAGTGCCTGGTTGAAGTCCGGAAGCGCCAGTGAAAATGCGACCGGCTCCCTATTCTTTTCGGCAATCAAAACCACTCGCGGATCGAGTACCTGCTTCATCTCTTTCGCCATGTGGATGAATTCGTCGTCGGTCATCGGAACAAATCCCCAGTTGGCGCTCCAGGCATCGTTGTAGATGTTCTTAATGATGTCGACTTCCTTCCAGAAATGGTTCATGTCGATGCCGCGTACCCGCACGTTTTCTCTCTTCAGGACTCTTTCTCCTACGCGCGCGATTTTCGGATTCAAGCCATTTGCTGGAAGAAGCCACCAGGCGTACAGATCAATGCATTTTACAAAGCCTGCATTCTCTATCATGTCCCGATAGCAGGCCGGATTGTGGCCCATCATGATGCAGGGGCTTGAATCGAAACCCTCAATGAGCAACCCGACGGTCTCGTTCGTCGAATAGCTCATCGGTCCACGGATTTCGTTCATACCCCGGCTGCGCAAGTACTGTGCGGCACTTTCCAGAAGAGCGGAGGAGACGTCCCGGTCGTCAACAGATTCGAAGAAACCGAAAAACCCGGTCCTCTCGCTGTGATAGTGGTTGTGGTTGTAATTCACGATGGCCGCAATGCGTCCTACCCACTCGCCGTTCCGGCGGGCGAGGAAGAAATCGGCTGAAGAATGCCGGAAGAAAGGGTGCGCCTTCCTGTTCAACAGCTTCTTCATGTCGAGAATCAGCGGCGGGATCCAGAAAGGATCGTTTCGGTAGATCTTCCAGGGAAGCCGGATGAATTCCCGCAACTCCCTCGCCGTGGTGACCGGAACTACCTCAACCTGTTTCAATCCAGGCTCTCCTCTAATCAGGTCTCAATCGGAAAATCCTCTTCCACCACAGTCGCGTAGTTCTTGAAACCTCGGGCTATCAGGATGTCCATGTTCTTCAGCCTGATCCCGGTCTGGTTGATCCGCTCGAATATGGCGCACACCCCTTCGATATCAAATCCTTTCAGGTTGATCAGCGGAATATCGTAATTGCTGAAGACGTACTTCAGCTGGGCGAAATTATCATCCACTGCAGGAGAAAAACCGAATTTCCCGTCGCTTCCGCCGCAGTAATCGGCCGGCAATTCCGGGACATCCTTGACCCTGACCAGGAAATGACCGTCGGCTTCCCAAACGTGTTTATGGTAGTCCTTCTGAAAAAAGAACTCGGCCTTGGTGAGATCGAAATAAAGAGTGTAGTCGAAGGAGTACTGTTCCTTCACGCGGCCGGTTCCACCGTGAAATGAAACCAGCAGAGAGGTGGCGCGCTGCTGTCCATCGAGAATGTAAACCTGCCGTCCGGAATTGGAATGATTACCGTCGGGAATAAAGAACCCGCCGATTCTCCTGTGCACGTGCAGTCTGGTTTTCGTTTTCCAGCACAGGATGCTTCCAATGGGATAGCAATGATAGATGCTGTCCCAAAGATTGCAGATATGTTCCGGACTCCAGACGAAGAGGCGCTGGAAAGTAGGGATCAGGAACTCTCCTTCGGTGAGCTGCCTGATGAACTGCAGAAGATTTATGTTGTCGGTAGTAATCTTGCGGTTGCGATAATGCACGTCTGCCCTCCACAGAAAAACCATCAGGAAAGCTTAATTTATATGGCTTTCCGATAAGTGGAGCAAGCAGTAAACGCCGCGGCGCAGATTGCACGGATCTTTCTCATCCGCGCAATCTCGTCGCCGCAGTCTTCGCTCGTCGCCTTACCCTTTGGACTGCTGAAGGGCCTGCCAGGTTGGGCGCTGGAGGAAGCTCCCCTCGACGTTCTGCTCCATCTCCTGGAACAGGGGCCATGGCGCGGTGAATGAGAGAGCGTGCTCACCCAGTGTCGCGCGCACGTTCTTGCGCGCCGAGATGTCGGTCATGCCGATAAGCCCCCGCGGCCGTTCGCGTTCGAGTTCACGGAAGGCGAAGATTCCTATAACCTGGCATCCTGCCGCCCAGGGGACGATCACGTTGTCCGCATCCGGATTCCTGTAATTGGCGAGGATCACAAGCGCCGAGAGAGCATCGGGATCGACAAAGAAAGTCACATTCTTAATGTCGTCGCGTTCCGGATCAACCTGATCCAATGGCTTAACAACGACGAACCTGGCCGGTATGTCACGCATGGGCAGGCTGTCGACGAATTTCTGGGTCACAGCCGGCGACGCCACATAGCGCTCGCCCTCAAGGAAATCGTCTGCCATGCGGTTGAATCCCTGGGCCCTTATTCCTTCTCCGATCTTACTTCCCTCTTCGGATTCCCGGTTTCCGCTTGAAAGGAATCTGCAAAAGCATTCCACTCCTCCCGGAAAATCAGCATACCTGTTACCAAAGCCCAGGCCGACTCCGCCACCCCAGCAGCCGTAGGTCTGACGGTCGAATGCGCCCGTGATTCCGCGCGTTGCCGCCGCCGCAAACAGGCTCACGACACAACCCCAGGCCTGCGGTTTGAATCGTGTCGCTTTCTCCGGCTCTGAATCGCTCCAGAGCAACGCAACCGGTTGTGTCCCCAATTTGATCGCTTCGGCAATCATGCTTTTCATAGATTCCTCCGATGTTTTGGGAGCATCATACCAAGGACCCTTTCCGGCTGAAAGGCTTTCGATTCAGAGATCACGGAAGACGGCCGATACTGTATATTACAGGCTCAAAAAACGAACAGAACTGATCTTCCCCTTCCGAGGAGGTCTGATGAAATGCCCTAAATGTGGATTCGAACAAGATAACGCACCGGAATGTGCGCATTGCGGCCTGATTTTCGCCCGCTTCCGGGAAGCCGCACCACCTTACGAGACACGCTCCGACCGCAGTCCCGTGAAACGCGCGTTCCGCATCATCCGCTGGGGAATTCCGGCTCTGGCGATAATCGTGATACTGCTGGTGCTCAAGTCCTCGTCGCCGCCGGAAATCACGACTTCCACAGAGGCTGCCGCTCGTGCAGAAGAGAAGATCGAGACGTTTCAGTCTTCCCTGGCCCGGGGCGACCCCGACATGCTCGAAATCGACCAATCCGAACTTAACGGGTGGCTGGCGCAAAACCTGTCATGGCAGCAGAACGATTCGGAGACCCAGCCGATCGAAGAGTCCGGATCGGGCGGCAGGGCCAGGCTGCGCGACCTGAAGCTGGAACTGCGAGAGGAGACGCTGGTGGCGTATGCGGTAGTTGACATGTATGGGAAAGATGTGTCTCTCGAAATCGAAGGCGAAATCCTGAACCGGGACGGATATCTTCATGTCAATGCGATTGACGGCAGACTGGGTTCACTCCCGCTCTCGAAGCGAATGCTCCGCCGTCTGATTGACCGGGTGTTCACTTCCCCGGAAAACCGCGAAAAATTCAGGCTTCCGCCTGGCATCCGGGACATCAGAATCAAGAACGGTCGACTGCTGGTGCTGAGCTGAAGCGGCAGCTTTACGCCATCATTTAGTACTGCAACTGCTCTTGTGATAGACTTTGCCGGTCAACAGGCACTCAATGGGCGCACAAATGGGAATGGAACAGGTTCTATGTACACCGATTATTTCCGATTAAATGAACCTCCGTTTTCGTTGACCCCGGATCCCCGTTACCTGTTCATGAGCGAACGGCACCGGG
Organism: Acidobacteriota bacterium; assembly: GCA_012719355.1. Taxonomy (GTDB): domain Bacteria; phylum Acidobacteriota; class UBA6911; order UBA6911; family UBA6911; genus UBA6911. Next base: position 19,611 of record JAAYAM010000254.1, on the reverse strand, counting down.
AGGGTTTGGCACACCTCTTCTATGGAGTGCAGCAGCCCGGCGGTTTCGTGCAACTCACCGGCGAAGTCGGTTCGGGCAAGACTACGCTGTGCCGGTGCCTCGTGAAGCAGCTACCCCCTGAGACAGACGTCGCGCTTATCCTGAATCCCCGGCTCACCGCGATTGAACTCCTGGCGACGGTCTGCGACGAACTCGGAATTTCTTACCCTCCCGAGACGGAAAGCATAAAGACGCTGATCGATGCGCTGAACAACCACCTGCTGCAAGCGCACGAACGGAACAGGCGGACAGTATTAATCATTGATGAGGCCCAGAACCTTGACAGCGATGTGCTGGAACAGGTGAGACTCCTGACGAACCTCGAGACTTCGCAGGAAAAGCTCCTCCAGATAATCCTGATCGGACAGCCGGAACTCCTGTCAATCCTCAAGAGCAGGAAACTCAGGCAGATCTCGCAGCGCATTACGGCGCGCTATCATCTCAGTTCCCTCACCAGGACGGAGACGTTCGCGTACATCCAGCACAGGCTCCTGGTTGCGGGAAGGAGAGAGCCGCTATTCACGAAGTCTGCCATGAATTCCGTCTACCGGCTCTCGGCAGGGGTGCCGAGGCTCATCAACATCATCTGCGACCGCGCACTGTTGGGAGCGTACGCGCTTGACAAGAGACGTGTGACATCAGCAATAATCCGCCAGGCAAGCAGAGAGACGCGTGGCGTTATTCCATGGCACGGAAGAATCAGCCGATCATGGATCTATACGGCCGCCGTGCTGATCGTGCTGGCCGGCGCCGCCGTTCTCTACAAGGTCTCCGGCAATCCGGCGGCAGGCAAGGGGCCGACGGAGATTCCGCTTGAAGAAATCGCTTCACCTTCCGCAGCAGCGGCTCCCTCAAAGCAGCCTGTTGTCGCACGCGAACTTGCCATGGTTCTTACGGCCATTCCTGCGGACAGCAGTCTCAGTTCAAGCTTTGCCGATCTTTTCGCGCTTTGGGGATTGCGTCACCAGCTCAAGCCCTCGGAAGCGGGATGCAAGGCCGCGGCGGCCCACGGTTTCGAATGTCTCTTCGCGACAGGAAGCTGGCCGAAACTACACCGTTACAATTGCCCCGCGATTCTTGAAATGTTTATTCCGGGAGATGCGACAAAGAAGCAAGTCACCCTCAAGAAAGTGAAAGATGATGAAGCGACTTTCCTCATCGGCGGGAAAGAGCATTCATTTCCAATCTCGTCTGTCAACGGCTTGTGGGACGGTTCGTTCATCATCATATGGAAGCCGCCTTTCGCACAGCACCAGACAATCGGCCTCGATTATCGCGGCCAGGAAGTGGTCTGGTTGCGCAAATCCCTGGACAGCATTGAAGGAAAGGAAACCACCTCCGTTATGTCCGACATATACGACGACGATCTCAGGAGACGTGTTGTCGCGTTTCAACGAAAACGGTCACTCGTACCTGACGGATATGTCGGGAGCGAGACGCTGGTCCGACTCAGCATGGAACTGGTCTCAGACGCACCTTCGCTTACAGATAGGATCCGGTAGTCACATGTCATATATCCTCGATGCACTGAAAAAGGCGGAGCGCGACCGGGGCATAGCCCGGGTGCCCACCGTAACGACTGTTCACGAATTTAAACAGAAGACGCGGGGCTTGGGCTGGATTCTCGCAACCTTCCTAATCTTGGCAGGCGTTATCTTGGCGTTCCTGTTCCGTCCTGCATCACAGGAAACACCCGCAGCATCTGACAAGGTCCAGGCGAGCCCCCCCGCAGAAACTAGTGTCGAATCGCAGCCGAAGCCTGAAGAATTGCCGCAGCCTAGGCGCGAGGTATTGCCGCAGCCGAAAGAAAGCATTGCTGAGAAGAAAGCAGACACGCCGGTCGAGGCGCCACCGGTCACTCATGCGCCCGTCGCTGAAACTGAACTGCCCCCACCTCCACCGCCGCAACCCGTGGTAAACGCCGATACCCCGGTTGCGTCGCTCGAAGAGGCGGCCCGGAAAATGAAGATGACTATTCTCATGTACTCCGATGCACCATCGGAACGGATGGTCTTCATCGACGGGAAGAAGTATGTTGAGGGCGACCATGTCGAAGGGCGCTATCTGTTGGAAAGCATTATAATGGAGGGCGCCGTGCTCAGCTACCAGGGGGAACGGGTCATCATCAGCCCACCTTCAAACTGACTGGTCCCGACCGATGCACCTGCTTATCATCGTTTCTCTGATCTGGGGATTCTCCTTTGTAATAATCAAAGGATCGCTCACATCGCTCGACTCCAGCTTCGTCTCATTTGTCAGACTGGGACTCTCTTTGCTGATATTCGTCCCGCTGCTGAAGCCGGCAGCGACGCGTGGGCGTGAAAAGCTGCAACTGATGCTGATCGGCGGCCTCCAGTTCGGGATCATGTATCTGGCGTACATTGCCGCTTTCGGTCATCTTCCGGCTCATCTCATCGCGTTGCTGACGACCACCACGCCGATATTCGTTTCAATATTCGCTGACATTCTCGGTCGCAGGTTTCACAGAACCGCTTTTTTGGCAGCAGCGCTTGCCGTTGCCGGCGGCGCTGTGCTCGAGTTCCCTGACCAGCCCTTTGCTGCGAGCCTGCGTGGCGTGATCCTCGTGCAGGTTTCCAATGCCTCGTTTGCCTTGGGCCAGGTTGTCTACAGGAATTGGATGCGGGCCCGGCCCTCGCTGCGCGACAGCGACAGTTTCGGTTTTCTCTATGCTGGGGCCGTCGTCGTTTCGGGCCTCTTCTTCCTGAGCACCGCTGAATTAGTCGGGCTCTCCGTTCAGCCGCATCAAGCCATGGCTCTGTTGTACCTCGGCTTGATTGCTTCGGGAATCTGTTTCTTCCTGTGGAATATCGGGGCACGACGAGTCGGTGTAGGCAGCCTCGCCATCATGAATAACATGAAAATCCCCGTAGCGGTGATTGCCAGCATCACCGTGCTCGGCGAAGGCACGGACTGGCCGCGTCTCATCGCCGGGTGGCTTCTTATGGCGCTGGCGCTGCTCGTCAACACCCGTGACGCCGTGGGATTGCGCCTGAAGACCGATACCTGATCTACTCAGCGCCAACCGGTTCGGGGATTTCTTCCGGTACTTTCTCCTCCATCGAGGACTCCGGAACTGTGCTGATCAGAAGAAAAGCCAGCAGCATCGTGATCGCACTCAGCCAGAAGACGTTTCTCAGTCCGCTTTCCATTGCGGAGCGGATCGCCTGGACCGTTTCGGCAAGAAGCGCCTCGCCCTGTGCGCCGTGCTTCCTGAAGGTATCCTCCAGAGCCGCCATGGCAGGCTCGGAAAGCAGGACATCTGAATCGCTCAGGGATGCCATGGTGGCTTCGTCGGCGATCCGCTCCAATCCTTTCGGGAGCGCATTCGACAGTGTCTTGTTGTAACCAAAGGTCATCGCCGAGCCCAATACCGCAGGGGAAACCGCAACCCCCATTGAAATGAAGAAAAAGAAGGCTCCCATCGCCACTCCAAGCAGCCGCTTCGGAACAGCGTTCTGCACCACCATCGTGTTGATCGTGGGAACGGCGCCGAGTCCAAGTCCCGCCAGAGTGGCAGCAATCACGCTCCACACGACAGGAGTTTCGGAAGTGAAGAAAATGATGCCGAACATGTCAGCAGTAAGGATTCCGAATCCCACGATATACATCCATTTGAAGCGTCTCGATTTGGTAAGAAGAAAACCTACCGGCACGCCGATGAACGCCATCAGGACGCTGTAGGGAGTGATTATCTGGCCGCTCACGGTTGCGCTGATTCCCTGCACCCCCTGAAGAAACATCGGGAAGTACATGAGAATGGCCATCTGGCCGAAGAAGGAAAGAAGTGTTGCGACTGCGACCGTGACAAAAGCACGGTTGCGGAACATGGCAGGGTCTAGAATAGGAGCTTTGATCCTGGCCTCGGCGACGAAAAAGGCAATCCAGAAGATTACCGAGACTGAGAGCAGTCCCAGTACTTCAAGCGACTTCCAGTGATGGGTCCCTGCGAATGAGAGTCCGAGTATTGTCGCTGAAGAGGCGATTGCGATCAATACGCAGCCGAGCACATCAATTTTTCCCTTTGCCCCCCGATTCACAATAGAAGGAACCCCGACCGGCACGGTCACAAGACAGACGATAAGAAGAGGAATCGACAGCCAGAACAGATATCGCCAGTTCAGATTATCTGTAACCCACCCACCCAGCGTAGGGCCGACCAGCGCGAAGAACCCGACCGGAATATTGAGCAGCCCGATCCATTTGCCTCGCTGCGCCGGTGGAAACAGGTCGCCGACGACTGAGAACACGAGCGGCATCATGGCCCCGGTCCCGAGCGCCACCACGACGCTGGCAAAAATCAGGAAAGTGAACGTGGGGCTGATCGCACTCAGGATCGTTCCAACCAGCAACAGTATCACCGAAACGAGCAGCATTATCCTCCGGCCGTGAATGTCAGAGAGTTTACCGAAGATAAGAGTCACAAATGCGCTGAACAGACTTGGAATCGAGACCGCCCACGCGTAGAGCGACATGCCGTCCAGATCGGCCGCCATTTTGGGACGCGCGACCGTAAGGGTCTGGAGAAAGTAGGCCATTGTTCCGTACACGGCAAAGATCGCTACCAACCCGAGTGTGACCTGTCTGCGGCTGAAGCCGTATTCCTGTGCTTCCTGGGACATTCCTCCCGCTCCTCCATATCTTGAGATAATGAGGTGAAGACTAGCCTAAGCCGACGTTTTTTCATACTGAAAAGAAACCGGCGCGCTGTTGCCTGAATCCCGCGCGGGCGCGTATAGTAGGACCTATGAGAATAGGATTTGCAATCAGGGTCATCGACCAGGAAGGAAATGGAGTACCGGACGCCGAGGTAACCGTGCATTATCCTTATGCGGAAGATAACGGCTGCACCGACGAACAGGGATGGGTGCATTTCGAGAAAGATCACTTCTTCGGCAATGCGGTGCGCGCGAATGTCTATATAGATGGACAACTGCGAGACGAGTTCATCTGCTTCGAAGACGGTGATACGGTTTCCTACACTGTATGAAACTTCCGCACCGGGGACTCACTCGAGGAGATGCACGGACCTGGCCTTGATCAAAAGAAAGACGGTGCTGCCGATTTTCAGATTGAGCTGCCGTACGGCGCTGCGGGTAACACTCACTTTGAGATCGATGCCGCAGGAAACCATCAGTTCTGTCTTATCAACATCAATGAAGATGTTCTTGATGACGCCTTCAAGCACGTTTCGCGCGCTGATCTGAGTCAAACGCTCCAGCGAGACGAGTATGTCATCCGACCGTATCCCGATTGTCACCCGGCTGTCGACCGGAAGGGCGTTGAGAGGGGCTGCGATCCGACAGGAGTCGACACCCACAATCGTCGTCCCGTCTTCGAACTGATGCTGCAGGATTCTGCCCACGAACATATTCTCTGTTCCGACAACCTTGGCAATCGAAGCAGTCCGGGGAGCATTGAATATCTCCATCGGAGATCCTTCCTGGCACACTCTTCCCTTTTCGATAACCATCATCGAATCGCCCAGACGCAGAGCTTCGCTGTGATTATGCGTGACATACAGAAAGGGAATCCGCGATCGGCGCTGGATCGAAACTATCTCTTCCAACAGGCGGGAGCGGGTAGATACGTCGACCGCCGAGAGAGGCTCGTCAAGAAGCATAACGGACGGATCAGTGGCAAGCGCTCGGGCGAGTGCCACCCTCTGCTGTTCCCCTCCTGAAAGCTGGTGCGGAAGTCGATCGGCCGTTTTTTCGATCCCCAGCATCAAAAGCAGCTCACGGGCGCGCTCACGGGGGTTACGCCGAACTCCCGTCCTGATGCCATAGAGTACGTTCTGCTCAGCCGTCATGTGGGGAAACAACAGGTGGTTCTGAAAAACATACCCGACCTTCCGTTTCTGCATCGGGATTACGATGCCGGCGGCGGAATCGAAGTAGACTTCGTCGCCAACCACTATTCTCCCTTCGTCCGGGGCCAGAATTCCCGCGATTGCGCGAAGGATAGTGGTTTTCCCTGCTCCCGACGCTCCGAAAAGGACCGTGATACCCTGGGCCGCTTTCAGATCCACATCAATGGTAAGTGCCCGACTGTTGGCCCGGCCCAGATGTTTCTTAAAGCGTGCCTTCAGCATAATTCAGTCAACCCTCCGCGGACGCGACAGCCGGTTTGTGAGGTAAACGACCACGACCGCAATCCCTGTGAGGATCAGGGCCAGCCACTTTGCCTGCTCATCTTCCCCCGAAACCACAGCTTCATAGATGGCCAGCGGCATCGTCTGTGTTTTACCCGGAATATTCCCCGCTATCATGAGGGTTGCGCCGAACTCGCCGAATGCACGGGCGAAACTCAGGACAACACCCGCCAGGATCCCGCGCGAAGCCAGCGGCAGTGTGATGCGGAAGAAAGTCTCGATCTCGCTCCTGCCCATCACGTAGGAGGCGATTTCATAATCGGCATTGACGCTTTCGATGGCTGCGCGCGCGGATTTGACCATCAAAGGAAACGCGATCACCGTTGCCGCGATGACTGCACCAATCCAGGTGAAGGTCACGGTCCATCCGGTCAGATCATAAAGAACCCTGCCCAGAACGCCCCGCTTGCCCAGCAGGATAATGAGATAGTAGCCGGTGACTGTCGGGGGGAGCACCATCGGCAGGGTCAGGACAGCATCCAGGAGATTTTTCCCGCGGAATTCTCTTTTGGCCAGCAGATATCCCAGCAGAATACCGGCAACGCTGATCACAATGGTCGCGATGCTTACTACGAGAAGCGAGAGCTTGAGAGTCTGCCAGACCATAGATCAGTTTGCACTCAGGAAACCATGCTTTTTCAAGATTGACTGTCCCGCAGGGCTGAGCGTCAAATCCACGAATTTCCGGGCATTATCGCGGGCCTTTGTCTCCTTGACCACAGCAATAGGATACTGAATAGGATCGTGCAGCTCATCGGAGGCATACGCCGCGACCGCGATGCCTTCGCCGGAAGCCGAAACAACATCGGAAGCATACACGACGCCTGCATCTGTTTCGCCGCGGGCAACGTAATCCAGAACCTGCCGCACGTTTTCAGCCAGCACGAGGCGGGACTGCAGCCTGTCCCACAATTGCAGATTCGTTAACGCCTGCCGGGCGTAAGTCCCCGCCGGAACTGTCTTCGGATTCCCTATCGACACTCTGGTGATTTCAGGCCGGATCAGGTCTGCAAAACCGTTGATTCCGAGCTCTGAGCTCGATGCAATCACAAGTACGAGAGCATTGCGGGCGAAATTGCGACGGGTCTCCGTCAGGATGAATCCCCGCGACTGAAGCTCATTCATCTGCCTTTCCGCGGCACTGGCGAAGACATCGACCGGAGCTCCAGACTCAATCTGCTTCTGCAGCAGGCCGGACGCGCCCAGATTAAACCGCACCTTCACTCCGGTCTCGTTTTCATACAACGCACCGATTTCTTCAAAGCAATCCTTGAGACTGATCGCGGCGGATACCAGAATTTCATTCGATACGGAACATCCGGACATCAGAATGACAAACAGCACAGCTGCAGCAGATCTGCAAAACATACGACACACCCCGGATTCTTCAGCACAGATGTCACAATAAAACGACAGTGTAATGTATAATTCGACTGTGGAAAAGCGTTTTGATGCCATGACACGGCTACCAAAAGGCCCGCATATCATGGTACAGTGATGCCGAAATCGGCGGAAAGCGAATGACTATTCAAAACAATCTTGCTCATTACAGACAGAAGCGTGGTTTTACGGCCATCAATCTGGCAAGGGAAATCGGTGTAAGCCGCCAGACCATCTATGCCATGGAAACGGGTACCTACGTTCCCAATACCCTGCTGGCACTGAAACTCGCGCAGGTGCTGGAAGTCAAAGTGGAAGATCTCTTCCGTCTCGAAGACTCCGACGTCCCCGCTCACACCGAAGCGGTCGAGCTTCTCCCGTCGGAGCAGGATGCACAGCCCGGGTTGCCGGTACAGTTATGCGATGTGAATGATCGGCTCGTAGCGGTTTCACCGTCGCCGCTGGCCTGGAGCCTCCCTCCTGCGGACGCGGTTCTCATAGACGCCGGAAAACGGCGGGGGAAGGCAAGAGCGCAGCTGTTCTATGAAGGGAAACAGTTCCGAAAAAGATTGCTGATTACGGGATGTGATCCCGGAATCTCAGTCCTGCTGCGCCATCTGTCGAGAGAGGGGGTCGAGGCCGTTGTCGCCTACCGGAACAGCTCGCAATCTCTGAATCTGCTCAAACAGGATTTTGTTCACGTGGCCGGCTCTCATCTCAGGGACGACGCAACCGGAGAATCGAATCTGCCGGCGGTGCGCAAGCAGTTTCCCAAGGGTTCCGTCGCGGTCGTCTCATATGCCATCTGGCAGGAGGGAATCGTCATCGCGAGAGGAAATCCCAAGAAGATTAAAGGCGTCGCCGACTTCGCGCGGAAAGACATCGTCATCGTCAACCGCGAACTCGGCTCAGGCGCTCGCCTGATGCTGGATACACAACTGCAGAAAGCCGGCGTTCCGTCTCGGATGGTACAAGGATACGACACTATCGCGTCAGGCCACCTGCCTGCGGCATGGCATGTCAAGACCGGCCAGGCAGACTGCTGCCTTGCCACCAAGACGGCGGCATGTGTGTTCGGGCTGGACTTCATTCCCCTGGAAAACGAACGCTACGATCTGGTGATCCGCGAACAGAATTTGAATCATCCCGGAATTCAGGTTCTGCTCGATACACTCGGCCGGACCGCATTCAGGCGAGAACTCGAGGGTCTCGGCGGTTACGACACCAGGATAGCGGGGGACCGGCTCATCTGACGGCTTCAGACTCTCTCATTCCGTCCGAACACCCCGCGCTGCGGATCAGGCTGTTGAGATTGACCAGAACGACAGCAGCGAATCCCGGATTGATGTGATTCATCGAGATCCCACCGGGATCGATCGATTGCGGAATCCATGCGGCAGTCAGGTGAACATGGGATTGGAGCTTCTCTGATTTCCCCATCCTGCCTATGATCTCCCCCTCCGCAATCTTCCTCACCCCTCCGGCCACGGGACAGATGTGACTGTAGAACGTGTAGAAGACATCCGTGTTGTGCACAAGCGATGGATGGCGCACGACGATGGTCTTATCCAGAAAGTCATCGAGAAACGCAACGATCTCTCCGTCTGCTATTGCCCGGACCGGGGTTCCTTCAGGGATCGCATGCTTTGCTCCGTCGGGTTTCACTCCTTCGGCAAAATCAAGTCCCTCATGTTCGGTGCGGCGCGGGTTTTGATCCCCCCACCATTCACAACGGTCTCCGAAATACATTCCCTTCCGGAATACCCATGAGCGGAACCCGCTTTCGTCACATAACCGTTTCATCCATTGACGGAATCGGGGGACAAACAGATCAGGTGGTGAGGACCGGAAAGACCGCAGTCTGAGATAGTCGACATAGCTCATCCAGCTGTCTTGAGCTGCATCGGCAGAAATCTCGACTCTCGAAAAGGCCGGCATCTGCGGCCATGAAGGCTGCAGCCGGGCACGGGCGATGAGTCCGCAACTCCACGATTCGTTCACCGATTCCAACAGTTCTCTCGTGATGTCGCAACACTGAGCACGCGAAGGATCGAGAACCGTGTACCCGCCGTCCTGCAGTATCGCCCCCCAGTCCCTCACGCTTGGAACAAAGTACGCATAGCCACTTTGAGAGCCGGCTTCCGCTTTACTAACGGACCGGCAAGCAATCTCGTAGAACTGTCCGAACTTCAGAAACCTACCCTGCGACACCACTTCAATCGCATCATAACGGCCGTTCGGCTGCCGCTCATAGATAATCACGGCGACATCGGATGCAGGCTGCTGCGGCATGATCCTGGTTATTGGATACAGATCTCGCGGTATGGAAACTGCAGGGACATCACGGGGCGTCGTCGCAACCAGAGACCCCGCTCCGCCATGCAGCATCTGAAAAAGAAACCTGGGCGCCGGCTGCGTCCGCACCCGCAAGTCCATCATGTCGGCGATCGAAATCCTGAGTCTGGCCAGCGAAAGACCCGTCTTCATATCTATACCGCAGCCTGGGCCAGCGCCAGTCTTTCGAGCTTCAGGAGCGCTTCCTTAATCGGCAGGCCTCCGCCGTATCCGACCATTTTGCCGTCTGAGCCGATCACTCTATGGCATGGAATCACGATTGGGATAGGGTTTGAGTGGTTGGCGGCTCCAACCGCACGCGCCGCTTTCGGCTTTCCTATCCGACAAGCGAGAGCACCGTACGAAATAGTTTCGCCGTATGGAATCTTCTCAAGTTCGTGCCAGACCTCGAGCTGAAATGGCGTCCCGTCGGGCTTCAGAGGCAGATCGAACCGCCTTAGTCTCCCGGAGAAATAAGACTGCAGCTGCCGGACGACCTCCGCGAGTACGGGATTGTCGGACGCAATCCGGCCTTGAAGCGTTTCCCGGCCGAAAGTTATTGAGTGCAGGAACTCGCTGTCCGCCCCGATTGTCAGCGGGCCTACAGGACTATCCATGACCACGTAATCCATCGCTCGTCTCCGTTCTATGTACGGAATCAGGGTAAGCCGTCAGGCCGGGAAAAGACAAGTGAGGATTTTCGGGTACGCGAAGGCGAATTTTGCCGTTGATAAGATAATGGTGTCGTCGTAGTTTAGCTGTCGCAGCGTATACAACTCTCACCAGGCTTCCGCGCATCCCGACGCCGTCGGGCTGGGATTCGCGGAGCCTTACTACAGGAGAAATCATCGTGAAAAACGTTGATTTGGTGGCTTCATACTGGACGATTGCAGGACCGGTTCACCCTCATTCAGAAACCGAGTACAGCCCGTTTGACTTCAAGGACAGGGTGCTGGCCGCGGCGAAGGCGGGGTTTAAGGGAGTCGGGCTGAAGGAAGTCGATCTCGAGCACACGCTTCTTCGCAGAAGCCTGAAAGAAATGAAGCAGATCCTCGACGACAACGGAATCATCCATGTTGAACTCGAATTCCTCACCGACTGGTTTCTCGAAGGAGAAAAAAAGAAAAGGTCGGATGAAACCAAGTGGAAGCTCCTCAAGTCGGCAGAGGCGCTCGGAGCCAGGCACATCAAGGTCGGCGACTTCGACAACCAGGTCACTCCGATGCCCCGTCTGATCGAAGCATTCTCAAGACTATGTGCCGACGCTGCAGAGTACGGAACCAAGATCCTTTTCGAACTGATAGTCGACGGCATGATCAAGACTCTTCCGGAAACGCTCGAGATGGTGGAGGGAGCAGGCGCGCCCAACGGCGGCATCATGATCGACCTGTGGCACGTTGTAAAATTGAAGATCCCGTACCAGGATGTCGCAAGCATCCCCTCGCGCTACCTCCTCGGAATCGAGCTGAACGACGGCACACTGGAGTGCCCGTGGAGCCTGCACGAAGACACCGTGAATTACAGGCGTTTTTGCGGCGAAGGGGAGTTCGACGTCAGGGGTTTTGTCGACTGCATGCTCAAGGCGGGCTATACAGGCCCATGGGGGATAGAAGTCCTGAGCCAGGAACTGAGAAAAAAATCTCTTGAAGAAGCCGCGACCCAGGCATACTCAACCACTATCGCGCAATTTCCAGGAGGTGACTGATTGGACCTCAGCAAGAAAACCTTGATTGATCTGTACACCACGATGCTCGCCATCCGGCGCTTCGAAGAACGGGTGGCGCAGGAAGTGTACGCCGGAAACGTCCCCGGATTTGTTCACTCCTACATAGGAGAAGAAGCCATTGCTGCCGGCGTCTGCCTCAATCTCGACCGGCAGGACCGCATCGTCAGCCATCATCGCGGTCATGGCCACTGCATAGCCAAGGGAGCCGACATGAAGAAGATGATGGCGGAAATTTACGGCAAAAAGACCGGCTACTGCAAAGGAAAGGGCGGCTCCATGCACATAGCCGACTTCAGCATCGGAATGCTTGGAGCAGACGGAATCGTAGGAGCGGGCCTGCCGATCGCAACCGGCGCCGCACTTGCAGCAAAACTCGAGGGAAAAGGGAAAATAGCCGCCGTCTTTTTCGGAGACGGTGCCTGCCAGGAAGGAGAATTTCACGAGACGCTCAACCTGGCGTCCATCTGGAAACTCCCTCTGCTGTTTGTCTGCGAAAACAATCATTACGGAGTGAATACTTCCGCAAAATACTCTCTCGGTGCCGGAGAAATCACGCGCATGCCGGAGGCATATCACATCGCCACCAGATCGATTGACGGAAATGACGTCGAGACGGTGTACCAGGCCGCTGCCGAGGCTGTCGCTCAACTTCGGAAGGGCGACGGACCATACTTCCTGGAATGCAAGACGTACCGCTGGCACAAGCATTTCCTGTCGGAAGGACTCGAAGATCTCCGTCCGAAGGAAGAACTCGAGGCCTGGAAACGGAAATGTCCGATATCGGTGTTCGAAAGCAGGTTGATAAGAGAAAAGATCCTGACTGAGGGGAAAGCAAAGAGAATCAATGCCCGGATAATGGAGATGGTAGAGGACGCGCATGATTTTGCGCTCTCCAGTCCCTACCCGCTTCCCGAGGATGCTCTGCAGGACGTTTATTCAGCGTAATCGAACGAGGGAGAGTACATGCGAGAAATTACCTACGAACAGGCGGCGACCGAAGCCATCCAGGAGGAATTCCGCCGCAATCCCCGAACAGTTCACATGTCGACCGACCTTGCGGCGGATCTGCAGCAGGAATTCGGCCCCGACAGAATCAGGGTCACTCCGATTGCCGAAAACAGCTTTGTGGGAGCGTCGATAGGACTGGCAGGAGCAGGATTCAGAACCGTTTCCAACCTGCGGATGGCGACATTCGGCTTCGTTGCAATGGACCAGATGATGAACCATGCAGCCAAGATCACCTACATGTTCGGCGGACAGGCCAAATTTCCGGTCCTTTACCGTATGACCGTCGGAGCCGGATTCTCAGGTGCGGCAGAGCATTCGATAAGCCCTTACTCGATGTTCATGAATGTTCCCGGGCTGAAGATAATCCTTCCCACCACTCCCTATGACGTGAAGGGCCTGCTGAAGACCGCCCTGAGAGACAACAACCCCGTCATTTCGTTTGAACATTTCCTGCTGGGCGGAATGAAAGGAGAAGTACCGGAACAGGAATATCTCATCCCTTTCGGCAAGGCTTGCATTCGAAGGAAGGGATCCGACGTAACCATAGTCGCACTGGCAAAGATGGTGTACAGCGCCCTGGATGCAGCCGAAGAACTCGCAGCCAGGGGTATCTCTGCGGAAGTAATCGACCCGAGAACTCTCGTTCCGTTCGACAGGGAGGCTGTTATCAAATCGGTTAAAAAGACCGGACGCCTTGTCGTGGTTGATGAAGCCTGCCAGACGTGCGGTGCCGCAGCCGAAATCATTGCGATGGTGACTTCAGACAAGGGCGCATTCAGGAAATTGAAAGCGGCGCCCGCCAGGGTTTGCGGACTCGATATCCCGATTCCCTTCAGTCCTCCGCTGGAAAAGTTCGCGATACCCGACGCGGAGAAAATCGTGAAGGCGACGCGAGGGGTCATGCGCTGAACGGCTGAAGGCTTTTCACGGCCTGCGCGACTTTCCTGAGGTCCTCAACGAAGAGATTCTTCTCCAGGCGCCTGTCAGGAGCACGCAATACAGATGACGGGTGCACGGTTGCGGTTATGTAGGGGGCAATTGCCCCCCGCTGCCGGCTTACACGGAAATCGTTCCCCGGCAGCGCCTGGGCCGCCGTCGCGCCAAGACATACGGCTCCGCTTCGACCAGGGCTTCGTCCAGGAATCTTCCGGCCGGCCCGACGAACGGTTTCCCTGCAAGATCTTCATCATTCCCCGGTTGTTCGCCGAACCTGACGCTCCCTTCGCCTAATACCGTCTGAGTGCCTCTCTCCCAGAGCCCACAATTTCTGCAAGTTCCGGCCGCCTCCCGCAGAGTCTGTAAATTATGCTGCAATGACTTCATCCCGCCCAGCCCTCCAATCAATGGTGAAACCCTTAATGTGCGCATGCAATAGAGCAACTCAGCGTCGCTTGTAAACTAATTCGTTAATGGTGTATAAAGGGTGAAGATCGGCTTTCGGGGGGAGCTTCATGACAGAAATGACGGAAAAGAGGAGAGCCTTCATTGAGATTTCCGGAGAACGTTCTTCCGGAAAAACCGGATTGATCCTCTCTGAACTGGCCCAGGCAACAGCACGACGGGAATTCTGTGCAGTCATCGACGCCACCGACTCATTCGATCCTGTTTCCGCCCGGAACGCCGGAGTTGATCTGAACCACATTCTATGGATTTGCTGCACAGGAAAGCTCGATTCCGCGCTCAAAGCCGCCGACTACATCCTGCATGCCGGAGGATTCAGTCATGTTGTCCTTGATATCTGTGATATCCGCCCGGAGATAGTAGCGCGCATCCCGCGCTCCTACTGGTTCCGTTTCCGCTTTGCCACAGAAAAATCCGGGGCGGTTTTCCTGCTGATTACCCCAGTCCCCTGCTCCGGGGCGGGCAGTTCGGCTGCAGTGGAGTGCGTCAGGGAAAAAGTCGAATGGAGCGGCTCGCCGGAATACCGTCTGCTCGAAACTGTCTGTGCCAGGACGCTCATCCGGAAAGCCTTCAGATCCGCCGCGATGATCAAAGCCGGGAACCGGGGAATAACCCTTGAAAACATCCTGAATTCCAAACACAAGTAGCACTTCAATGTTTTGCTGTATATACGCTATAGATAAAGATAATTCAGATTACCAAGCCCTGGTCGCCTTTGCGTCCCGGTTCTCGCCCCTAGTCGAAGAAACCGGCGGGGATTCGGTTGTCCTGGATCTTGAAGGTACTGAATTGCTCAATGGTCCTTTTACTGATTTCCCCGGGCGGATCACACGACTGGCGGAACGTGAAGGAATGGCTGTGAGAGCGGCGGTGGCGGCGAATCCGGATGCCGCATTTCATGCCGCGCATGGGCTTCCGGAGTCGGTTTTCATCGAACCGGGAAAAGAGGCGGAATATCTGGGGGATTTGCCGGTAGAGAACATTTCTCATCTGCTGGCGGACATCACCGTCGAAAGGCTGGGTGAAATAGTCGGGACGCTGAATTCCTGGGGCATTTCTACATTCGGCCCGCTTGCGGCGCTTCCGACTACCGGGATTTCCGAACGGCTCGGACCGGAAGGGGTACGGATTCAGCAACTCGCAAAAGGAAAGACCCGGCGCTCGATTATAGTCAAAAGTACCGGAGCAGTGTTTTCTCTCTCGGAAAGGCTGGAGCATCCAGTCTCTTCCAGAGAAACCCTCCTTTTGGTTCTCGCCGGCTATCTTGAGAAACTGACTGCATATCTAAAGGCACATCACCTCGCGGCTGCAGGCTTTGAACTGGAAACAAGGCTTGCGGACGGGTCCACATATGCCAGGAAGATACAGTTCCCTTCCCCGATTAAAGAATACCGGACGCTGAAAAAAATACTCGAGCTTGAGATCGAGGGGTTTTCGCCTTCGTCTCCGGTTACCTGGGTGCGGCTGGAACTGAATCCGGGAAAAACCAGGATGATTCAATCAGGCCTTTTCACTCCCGATACTCCTGAACCTGAAAAGACGGAACTTGTGCTGGCAAGGATCGGGAAAATAGTAGGACAGGGAAAAATCGGATCGCCCGAAGTAGAGAATTCGCATCGTCCTGATCCTGTCCGGATCAAACGCTTCGATACCGGCTCAGTTTTTCGGAAAAACCGGCACATGGATCAATCCCCTTCGGCAAGAAAGCAGCCGGCGACAAGGAAGCTCCGCCCTCCCCTGGCAGTGATGGTCTGGATGGGGGAGAACCGTCCCATAAGGGTGCAGACGACCGATTCGGGAATCCGGAAGGGGGTTTCGGGGAAAGTTCTCGTTTCAGCAGGCCCGTGGCTGACTTCGGGAGAGTGGTGGTCGAAAGGAAAATGGGAGCGGGAGGAATGGGATCTGCAGCTGTCTGATGGAACGATATGCCGTGTATACCATGATCTGCAGAGCAACCGCTGGTATCTTGACGCAATTTATGACTGACCTGTTCTTCGAACTACATGCCCGATCCGCATTCAGTTTTCTCGAAGGCGCTTCAACGCCTGAGGAACTGACGTCGGTGGCTGCGGAACTTGACATTCCCGGCCTTGCCATATTGGACAGAGATGGAGTCTATGGTGCCCCGAGATTTCACATTGCCGCCCGGGAAGCGGGGATACGGGCCCACATCGGCGCTGAAATAACGCTGCAGGGGGGCGCCCGGCTCCCCGTGCTTGTCGAAAACAAGACCGGATACAAGAATCTTTGTCGGCTGATCACCACAATCAGGATGCGCCCGGGCCCGCAGCGGGGCGCTACAGAAGAAGATCTCCGGCGGTTCTCCAGCGGCCTGATCTGCCTGACGGGCGATCAGAACGGTCCGGCTGCGCATGCTTTGAGGAACGGCTTTGAGGAAGCACTCAAGACGGTGAACATGCTGGCAGACATTTTCGGCCCGGACAGGATCTACTGCGAACTGCAGCGACACTTCGACAGAGATGAGGAATATCACACTCAGGCAATCGCAGGAATTGCCGAAAAGCTGAAGCTTCCGCTTCTGGCGAGCAATGGCGCATGTTACGCACTGGCATCGGAGCGCAAGCTTCTCGATATTCTCACATGCGTACGCAACAGGACGAATCTTCAGCAAGCCGGACGGCTCCTGTGCAGAAATTCGGAGCGACATCTTAAGCCGCATCGACTCATGGAACAACTCTTCCGGGACTACCCCGGCGCAATTGCCGCTACCCGGGAACTCTCCTCAAGACTGGAATTCACCCTCGACGATCCCGGATACCGTTTCCCGGAATATCCCGTTCCTGCGGGCGAGAACATGAGTTCTTATCTGCGGAAGGTGACGGAGGAAGGTGCGCGACATCGATACCGCCCGTTTCATGAAAAGGCGCGCAGGCAGATAAAGCGCGAACTCGACCTCATTGAAAAACTTGGGATGGCCGGATACTTCCTGATTGTCTGGGATATCGTGAACTTCTGCCGGGAACACGGAATTCTTGTCCAGGGGAGAGGCTCGGCCGCCAACAGCGCCGTCTGTTACTCACTCGGAATTACTGCAGTAGATCCGGTCGGAATGGATCTGCTGTTTGAAAGGTTTCTTTCCGAGGAAAGAGGAGAGTGGCCCGACATTGACCTCGATCTTCCCAGCGGAGAGCAGCGCGAGCGGGTGATTAAGTGGCTCTACAGCAAGTACGGGAAATCGGGCGCCGCCATGACGGCAAATGTAATTACCTACCGCGGCCGTTCCGCCGCCCGTGAGATCGGAAAGGCGCTTGGATTTGATCTCTCCACCCTGTCGAGGCTTTCAAGCCTGATAAATGTCTGGGAATGGAAGGATCCCAAGGAAAATGCCGCCCGGCACTTCGCCGACGCCGGCCTTGATCTGAAGGATCCGAGGATAAAGGAATTCTTTCAGCTATATCAGGCCGCCCAGGATCTGCCGCGCCACCTCGGCCAGCATTCCGGGGGTATGGTCATATGCTTTGGACAGCTCGATTCGGTCGTTCCCCTCCAGCCTGCCTCGATGCCCGGCAGAGTCGTTCTGCAGTGGGATAAGGACGATTGCGCTGAAATGGGAATCCTGAAAGTGGATCTTCTCGGCCTCGGCATGATGGCGGTTCTTGAAGACACCCTTTCCATAATACGCAGCGAATACGGCGAAGAAGTGGACCTGGCCCATCTGCCGCAGGATGATCCCGCAGTTTACAAAGGACTGAGGCAGGCCGATACCATCGGGGTGTTTCAGGTTGAGAGCCGTGCCCAGATGGCGACTCTTCCGCGCATTCAGCCCGGAACTTTTTACGATATTGTCGTTCAGGTGGCGATTATCCGTCCCGGACCGATCGTAGGAAAAATGGTTCATCCGTATCTGAAAAGACGCCAGGGGAAAGAGCCCGTTGAATATCTTCACCCTGATCTGGAGCCCGTCCTGAAAAGGACGCTCGGGGTTCCGCTCTTCCAGGAACAGCTGTTGAGAATGGCCATGATCTGCGCGGGGTTTTCGGGAGGAGAAGCGGAAGAACTGCGACGCGCATTCGGCTTTAAGCGTTCGGAACAGCGTATGCAGCATGTGGAGAAGAAACTGAGAAAAGGGATGACGAAACGAGGAATCGTGGGAAAACAGCAGGACAGAATCGTGCAGGCGATTACCTCATTCGCACTTTACGGCTTTCCGGAATCCCACGCCGCGAGTTTCGCACTCCTGGCCTACGCCAGCGCCTATCTGCGGTGCCATTATCCCGCGGCCTTTCATGCCGCACTCCTCAACAACCAGCCGATGGGCTTCTACCACCCTGCAACCATCGTCAAAGATGCCCAGAGGCACGGGCTCAGATTCCGCCCGATCGATGTGTCCGTTTCTGACTGGGATTGTACGGTCGAATCCGTCGAAGACAAGAAATCCGTCAGGCTGGGATTAAGGTATATCAAGGGACTGCGCGAAAAAGCGGCAAGAGCCATTGTTGAGGCGAGACAATCCGGTCCATTCAGGTCAATCGAGGAATTCTCGAGAAGGGTCCCTGCGCTGAGCAAGTCTGAAATCGCTTCTCTGGCTGCAGCCGGCGCATTGAATTTCATAGAAGGAAATTCCCCGGGATTCACACGACGGGATGCACTCTGGCAGGTGGAACGTCTCAAACGCCCTGCAGGGGAACTCCTGCAGAATCTGGATGACTCCATGGCTGTCTCGCCTTTGAAATCCATGACGGAAGAAGAGAGGATCAATGCAGACTTTCACTACACCGACCTGACCATCGCCCGCCATCCGATGGCGCTTCGGAGAGCGGAATTGGCCCGGAACGGTACAGTGCGTGCCGTCGACCTGAAGAGTTTCCGAAATGGGGAAAATGTCCGGGTAGCGGGGCACGTCATCGCAAGGCAAAGGCCAGGCACCGCAAAAGGATTTGTGTTTATCAGCCTCGAAGATGAAACTGGCATTTCCAATATCATCATTACCCCTTCTCTTTTCGACCGGCATCGTTCTGAACTGATAAATAACCGCTGGCTCCTGGTGGACGGAATTGTGCAGAACGCTGATCGGGTGATTTCGGTGAAGGCCACCGAAATCGGCCTGCTGTAACTTCCCCGGCACTTCCGCTTCCGTGCCGGGCCAGGATCGTCTCGTCCCTTGCGACCCGTGACCGAAACCACGACCCACGCGTCCCGCTAGGGACGCGTTGAGGATAGCCCGGCACGTCAGTGCCGGGAACCCGGGAACCGCAAAAGAAAAATCAAGTCCCATAGGGACGACCGACCATACCGGCTTCCACGGCTTGCTATCCTGCTCTCAGTATCGTATTTTCCTTAAAACACGAAAGTGCTTGTAACGAGGGTAGGACGGCTATGATCATCCAGATGCGCATCATCGGGGACGTTCGAATTCTGGACTGCAATGGCAAGATAAAGCTTGGAGAGGGCACCATGGCCATACGCAATGCCATTCGCGATGCCCTGGACAGCGGCACCAAGAAGGTCGTCCTCAACCTTGCGGAAGTTACCTACATAGACAGCGCCGGCATCGGCGAACTCATGCGAACCTACACTTCAGTCATGGAGG
>JAAYAM010000031.1 GCA_012719355.1 Acidobacteriota bacterium | reverse complement strand
CTAAGCAGAGGGTCGCAGGTTCGAGTCCTGCTGGGCGTACCAGATCTCAGCTCGGCAATCTCCAGTAGATAACGGCACCGGTTAACGGCAGCCGGGAACTGCCCGTCGCTAGGGGAAGCGGAGCCCCCAGGCGCATTCATCTATCTGTGACGTAGAGGAGTTTTGATCTTTAGAGTTCCGGCACCGAGAGATATTGCCAGCGTTTGGCGAAGTACCAGGCGTTTATGACGGACAGCACCAGTATGACTTCTACGGGCAGTTCGTAGCCGCTGGCCGGCGGAGCGACGCTGTTCAGCGCCGGCAGAGTCAGATGGCTGAGGATCAGGCAAAGGGCCCCGTACTTCTTGCGGCAGAAGACTCCCACGGCCGCAGCTCCGGCGAGAAACACATGGAACATAAGGCAGATGAAGCCGATGCTATTGCCTGCCAGTGCGGCAAAGAGAAGCTCCGCCAGGTCTGTCACAACCGCCAGTACCGAGCAGATCGCCATAAAGGTAGCCCAGGTGTAACCGGGGGGCGGCGGCACCCCGTCGGACCAAATCCGCTCCAGGCGGCGTAACAGGACATAAGCGGCTATGAAATAGGCAATCCACATTTTAACCCCGACGCTATGCATTCCTATCGCCCGGTGCCTTAAAGGAATTTTGTTTGCGATTGTGTCACGGAAAGCCGGGCGTACCACTTAACCCAGATGAAATACGTCGTGTATGGCCTGGACGGCTTTGTGGGCGTTTGCCTGTTCCACCACCAGAGAAATGTTGTATTCGGACGACCCTTGCGCGATTGCGACTATGTTGATGCCGGCTTCGGCCACCGCGGTGAATGTCTTTCCCGCCACGCCTCTAAATCCCTTCATCCCCTCGCCGACGACCGCGACGATTGAAACAGGATTCTGCACCTTGACCTCATCAATGACTTTCTTTGCGATATCGCGCTCAAATTCAGACTTCAATTCATGCAGTGCCTTCGCGCAGTCCCGGTGAGGAATGACGACGCACAGGTTGTGTTCTGAGGACGCCTGGGAAATCATGATCACGTTCACCTGCACGCGCGCCAGCGCCGCGAAGATCCTGGCGGAGATGCCCGGGACTCCGACCATACCGTTCCCCTCGACAGCGATGAGGCTGAGATTGTCAATCGAGGTGATCGTCTTTACGATTCTGTCGCCGGTATCGGCCGTGTGCGAGATGATTGTGCCGGGAGCTGAAGGATTGAACGTGTTCTTGATCCTGATCGGGATTCCGGCTTCGATTGCCGGAACCATCGTTTTCGGGTGGATGATTTTTGCGCCGAAGTACGACATCTCAGCCGCTTCACGGTAGGAGATCTGGGGCAGCACTCTTGCGCCCTGGACATACCGCGGATCTGCAGTCATTACTCCATCGACGTCAGTCCAGATCCAGATCTCTTCGCATTCCAGCGCGGCCCCCACAATCGATCCGGTGTAATCAGAACCGCTGCGCCCGAGTGTGGTCGTTAGCCCGTCTTCCGTGCCGCCGATGAAGCCGGTGACAACCGGCACACAGCTCTTCCCGAGAAGCGGGAGCAGCCTGCGGCGGATCCTGTCGCTGCTGGTCGGGAAATCGACTGCAGCTTCTCCAAAGTTTGCATCAGTCCTTATGATTTCCCTGGAATCGATGAACTCGGCGGGAATGTCATGGTCCTGCAGAATTGAAGCAATTTGGAGGCAAGAGAGGATTTCTCCGAACGAGGCGATAGCGTCCAGCGAACGGACGCTCAGCTCCTTCAGAAGGCTTACGCCATGGTAAAGGGTGGAGAGTTCATCGATGAGCCTTGCCTGACGTTCCATCAGCTCATCCCTTCGTTCCCTGTCCCTGACCAATGCCTGGCTTACCTGCAGGTGCCTGTCTTTCAACAGCCTGAGATTAGGTTCCACCTGGCTGCTGCGCTTTACTGCAAGTCGGGCCGTATCGAGCAGCAGATCAGTCACGCCTCCCATGGCTGACGCAACCACAACCGGGTGCCGTGGTAGATGTGTCTTCACTATCAGGGCGACATCCTGCAGCCTTTTGACATCGCCGACAGAGGTTCCGCCGAACTTCATGGTGATCATAGATGCTCTCCGGGATGGAGGGAGACCGGACAAAATCACTAAAGTATCTGCCCCGCCGGGATTCCCTATCAAGCCTCTTTTGAAAAAGGAGCCTTTTCATGTATGTATTTCACTGCCATTTTTGCTATTATTTCGCGGTCGATCATATGGTGAGCGTAGCTCAGTTGGCAGAGCTCTGGATTGTGGCTCCAGCGGCCGGGGGTTCAAGTCCCCTCGCTCACCCCATTCTCTTTCCTAAGATTCCCTCCGCTTCCTGAAGTCGCCTCGAACACCGGGTTTGCAGCGCAACCCTTACGGGCAATACAAGATCATCGCGACCGATGGTAAGATACTCGTTGTAGGACGCTCGTCCACGGCTGCACGACAGGTCTTTCCTTTTCTGGGGTACTCCCCTCCGTTCCGCACAGAAGGAACAGTTTTTGGGCGTGGATGGTAAAGGATATACGTGGAGACGAATGCACTTCCCTTCAGGGATCTCGCCTATGTAATGATTGCTGCAATTACAGGCGGACTGGTTGCATGGCGATTGCGTCAGCCTGTAATCATCGGTTATGTTCTGGCCGGAGTTCTGATCAGCCCTCTGACCCCGGGCCCTTCCGTCAGCGACATCCACTCGCTCGAGCTTTTCGCAGAGATCGGCGTTGTGCTTCTGATGTTCTCTGTAGGACTCGAGTTCTCGCTGAAGGAACTCCTCAAGTCCAAATTTGTAGCGTTCATCGGCGGCCCTCTCGGGATCGTGATCTCGATATTTCTCGGCCTGGGCGCCGGGCATCTGCTCGGGTGGTCTCCGGCGCAGGGGGTTGTGCTGGGTGCTGTAATCAGTGTCGCCAGCACGATGGTTCTGACACGGTTGCTGATAGACCAGGGGCAACTGAGGACGACCGCCGGGCGCATAATGGTGACGATCACCCTGGTTGAAGATTTCGCGGTCGTCATTCTGATCGTGCTGATACCCGGATTCAGGAACCTCGAAGGCGGGAGGATCCTTCTGCTGGCTCAAGACCTGGGGCGGGCGGCGCTTATACTGGCGCCGGTCCTCTTTTTGGGTGCCAAGATCATCCCTGCTTTGCTTACACGCGTTGCCCGCACCCAGAGCCGGGAACTCTTCTTTCTGGTCGTGCTGGCGATCTGTCTTGGAACTGCCGCCCTGACCAGCGGCATGGGCCTTTCCCTGGCACTCGGAGCGTTTGCGGCCGGTCTGATTATCAGCGAATCGGACTACGCTCAGGAAGCGGTGGCGCAGCTGTTTCCTCTGCGCGACGCCTTCGTTGCAATTTTCTTCGTGAGCATGGGACTGCTGGTCGATCCGGCGAGCCTTTTCTCCAATGTCGGATTGCTCGGGCTCATGATTTTTCTGATCGTAATCGGGAAATTTCTGGTCTGGATGGGCGTCGTGCTTTCATTTGGATATCCTTTGTACGTCTCAGTTCCCGTCGCACTCGGCCTTACCCAGATAGGCGAATTTTCTTTCGTGCTCGTGCAGGTGGCGCGCAATGCGGGAATAATCGGGAGTGAACTGTATAATGCGACTTTGGCTGCGTCGCTGATTACCATACTCCTGAATGCGGCACTCGTCCGCTACAGTTCTGCCCTGGCGACAAAGATGAGGCTGGCAAAACAGATGCCCGATCCGGCCCGAAAGATCGAAGATATGGAAGATACGCATGATCACGTGATAATCTGCGGTTTCGGGAGGGTGGGGAGCGCAATCGGATATGCGCTCGAGACATTTGGGGTTGGGGACCTCGCTGTCGAAATTGATCCTGATGTATATGCAACGATTCGAAGCCGTGGGGTCATGACGCTGTTCGGGGACTGTGCGCACGCCCATATCCTGGAACGGGCCGGGATCCGGCATGCTTCCTTGCTGATCATCACGGTTCCAGACCGGGAGCGCGCGCGCCTGGCCCTCATTAATGCACGGAAGCTGAACAGGAATCTGCCCATTATGGTAAGGTCTCACCGCCGTGAAGATTATCACTTCTTCATGGATGCCGGAGCGACAGAGGTGATACATCCCGAAACCGAGGCGTCGGCTACTTTCATCCGGCACGCCTGCGGACATTATCTGATGCTGCCGGATTCACAAATCCGCCAGTACCTCAGGAATTTTCGTGATGCGATGGACACCGAGCACCGCAAGCCGGCAAAGGAGCCGCAGGTAGTCACCGAGGTGAGGGAAGTCGCTCTCGGCGATTCTCCCTTTGCCGGTCGCTCGATCCGCGACATGAAGTTGCGCGAGCTTTTCGGGGTGACGGTCGTCGCCGTCAGGCGCAATTCCGGGGAGTCTATGATCAATCCTTCAGCCGACACGATTCTCGAGAAGAACGACCGGCTGCGGGTGCTCGGCTTGTCAAGCGAGATCGATTCGTTCGCCGCATACATATCTGAACGCGCCCAGCCGGTGGAGCAGGAATAATACACCGGTTTCAAACCAATAATTTAAGTCAGAAGGAACTGTCATGACCGTTAATGAAATGCCTGAACTTGGCCTGTTGAAATCAAGATTGGACGCACTTGTGCGCGAGCATTCGGTCCGGAAATTTGACGGTGAGGACATAATCGAACTTGTACGGGACGGGGAAAGCATCGAGTGGGTTACCAATCAGCTCAAAGCCGACAGTCCGGGAATAGATGAAGCCGAAACCGCAAAACTTCTGGCAGAAATCAAACAGGTGGTCCGGCCGGAACAGGAGAGCAGCGAGGTGGAACCCGAAATCGACCTGTCGCGCATCGGCGAGATGCTGCCGCCCGGAGTCGAGCTGCCGCCCGGCCTGACCGCCGAGGAGATGAAGAATGTGATCGAATCGCCGCACGGCAGGCTCATGACGGACTTCTTCGAGTTCTGCCGCGACAGGGGAGTTGATCTGAGTTCGGGCGATCTGAAGGATCCGAGAGTAGCGGGCCTGGAGAAAGAATGGGAGTCGACACCGCGGGATGCTTTTGAGGGCAAGACGCCTGCGGAGCTGATGAAGACTCTGCCCGGAAGAGTGGAGACGTTCAGGAGGGAATCTCCCCGTGTCGGCAGGAATGATCCCTGTCCCTGCGGCAGCGGCAAGAAATACAAGAAGTGCTGCGGCCGTGCATAGAAGGAGCGATGATTCGGGCTTTCGCCGGTCAGATGAATGGTTTATGATTGGCGTCAGCGCACCCGTAGCTCAGTTGGATAGAGCGTCGGACTTCGAATCCGCAGGCCGGGCGTTCGAGTCGCCCCGGGTGCGCCATTGCTGAAGCGCATCAACCGCAGCTCTCCGATACGCAAGGAACATGGCTGAATGAAGGATTCCTTCTTTCATGAGTGAAGCACAGGGGAGTTCGAATGCACTTTTTTGTTGAAATTCCGCGCCTCTTGAGAAGTAATCTCACGGGGAAGCCTAAATAATTCAGAAGAAATGACACGGAGGAATTCGAGCATGAAATTGCGTACTACAGTGACTGCAATTCTGTGCTTAGGCCTGCTCAGTTTCGTCACACAGACTGACCCGGCCTCAGCACAAGGAAAGAAGGCAGCATCGGCCGACCCCCAGATGCCGAAGATAACGGTGCTCAATCCGATGGGAACGCCGCCACCGGTGCAGCTGAAACCACAGGCGCCCCGGCTGACGACCCTGGACGGCAAGACCATCTATTTTGTGAACACCGGCTACATCGGAACCGACCGCCTGATGGACGTAATGGCTGATTGGTTCAAGGCCAACTATCCCAAAACCAACGTCGTGATAAAGCGGAGCGCGGGCGGGATGGATCGAGTCGACAAAGCTCTGTGGGCTGAAATCGGTGAGAAGGGAGATGCCGCGATCGTCGGCCTTGGGCATTGAAGTGTCTGTGCTCCAGGGGCGGTCCGCCTCTCTATCGATATCGAATCCACGCTGAAGAAACCCGCAGTACCTCTCATCCTCTCCGACTTTGCCGAACAGGAAGCTGAAGTTGCCCTGCTCGCAGGTATGCCTAATTTCAGGATTCAGTATTTCCGCGGTCCCGTTTGGGCCAAG
Source organism: Acidobacteriota bacterium (assembly GCA_012719355.1). Classification (GTDB taxonomy): domain Bacteria; phylum Acidobacteriota; class UBA6911; order UBA6911; family UBA6911; genus UBA6911. Next base: position 4,414 of record JAAYAM010000031.1, on the reverse strand, counting down.
ACGAAAGAACAACTCAAGAAGCAGATCGTTGAAGGCAACAACCCGGTTAACGGGAAACCGGTCATGAAGGAAATGGTCGAGATCCTTACCAAACCCCTAACCGAGGAGGAAAAAAAGACGGGCGAGTATAAGCGGGATAAGGGTCCGCTCACGTTTACCGGCACTCCCGATGAACTCCAGAAGCTCTTTCTGGAAAAGAGATTTACCGACTTCATGCCTGTGATCCTGCCAACGGAGGAAAAGGTCGCTGAGATGTTGAAAGGGACCAGCCACCGTCCGGACGAGCTGCTCGGCAGGATGAATCCCGGATCTGAAGCCGGTGACACCTGGACCTACACGGTGAAGGACGCTGCGGTCAATGCGGTTATGGCCGGGGCCAAGCCGGAGTACTTCCCGATCATCCTGGCGTTGGGTTCAAGCGGTTCGCCGGCCCTCAACGTTTCCGACAACGGCTTCATGGCGGGAGCGGTAGTCAACGGCCGAATCCGCGACGAAATCGGCCTCAACTATGAAATCGGCGCCGTCGGGCCTTATGCCCACGCCAATACGGCCATCGGAAGAGCATGGAATCTGCTGTCCATCAATGGCGGCAATTGCGGCAAGGTCGGGACGACCTATATGGGGACAGTGGGAAATGCCCACAATGCGCTCGCACTCATCATAGCCGAAAACGAGCGGGATTCTCCGTTCAAGCCGTACGCGGTGCGACGCGGATTCAAAGAGGGACAGAACATCATCACACTGTTCACCGGATGGGGTATCCTGTCCGCAGCCAACTGGAGAGTCAACGTCTGGGGACCTGACATGAACTATCCCCAGATCATAAAGGACATCTACGCCCAGCAATCGCCCGGTCTGTTCGGTACCACTGTCGTCCTGAGTCCTCCTATTGCCGATTTCGTGAAGGACGCAGGATTCGATACCGTTGAAAAGCTTACCGAATGGGTTACGCAGTCGGCGAATCCGCCCATGGCGGCCAAGCCCAAACCCAATGCAGGTCCGGCTCCTCAGGCCAAAGCCAAAGCCAAACCCAAACGCGGCGGTTTCGGCATGGGAAGCAACTTTCACGTCATTGTCACCGGCGCATCCAACAACAACTACTGGATGGTCGGAGGCATGATGCCTGGACAGTCAATCGAGATCGACAAGTGGCGCTAGTCGGATCGAGGTAGTCTGGGGAAGGGGCCTGCGCAAAAAAGCATCCGGCTTTTTCGGCTGCAGGCCCCAAATCCCTCATAAGCCTGTCGAGCCAACCAGTCCGTTTCACCGAAAAGAATGCTTAATCCCGCGCATACATCCTGCCGATAAGCAGTGCTGGCGATTTTTGTGGATTTAGGATACTTGAATCACTAGTATAGTGCTTTTGTCAGGTTCATCTGATGTTGCAGTAAGCATTGAGACTCATGGATGCAGCAGCCCAACGGCCTCTGTTCCAGATTGTAAAGCAGGTTGAGGGTGAAACGGATCCCGGCCGGTTCAGGCTAAGATCTTAAGTCAAGAAAGTATGTCTTGCCCGTTTTAAACCCCTTCCATTTTCAAGTCTCCCTGTCACAAGCAGAAGCGCCTGTGAATGCTTGACTGGTAAAGCCGGTGAACTTTGTTTAAAGCAGATAACCAGATCCTTCTAAAGGGAGAAAGCCATGTCCAATAGCAGAACAACGATCATCGTGGTTGCGCTTGCTGTCCTTCTGGTCGCCGCACCGATCCTGGCGCTTGCGGAAAGCGGATCAGCCAGATTTGTCGTCACTCGCACACTCTATGTCGGCGATACCGAAATCAAAGCCGGACAGTATGATGTCAAGTGGGAATCGAGCAGTTCCGAAGCGACCGTTACCTTCGCCTTCATTGGGAAGCCGGGCGGAGTAACAGTCAACGGCAAAATCGAGCAGGTTGATAAGAAGTACGACTATAACTCCATGGGTATAGGGAAAGACGCCGCCGGGCGCGAAGTCATCAAACAGTTGCAGTTCAGCGGCAAGAAAATCAGAATCGTTTTTGAGTAGTCTGAAGAGGCCCTGACCTCAGGGGCCCGCTCGTCGGGCCCCATCGCATCTCCCCCGTATTCCTGCCTCAACGCCCACCGAAAAAACCTTCCTTTACAGAAAAACGATGGAGCAGACGCCACCTCCGAAGTAAAATAGCGTATCTGTTAAAGAAATAAGCATTTTCGACCGATATCGAAATTAGTTTACGAAAAGCGTCCCCCGGAACCGGGTAATGTCATGAATGTGGATTCGGACAAACTCTTTCGCGATATTGAATCCTTCCTGGAGCGGCATCCACAGGCGACCTCGCGCATAATTGCCGAAACCCTGGGGTGTACGCGCCAGGAGATTGATCAGACAATTCTTGATCATGAGGGGCTCTCCCTCCAGGAGTACCGGGAAAGAAGGCGCCTGGCTAAGGCTTTTCAACAGCTGGTGGTCAACAGGGCCATAAACAGCGGGCCCTGGGAGAAGGAACGAAAAAGCCCTCGCATCATCATTCCCCGAACCACGGTCAGGTATCACATCCGACAGTTCTGGATGTCCCGGAAGAACTACTCGAGACAGTGTCCCCTGATCGATCTGAGCACGGGCGGGTTGGCCTTTCTCAATGATTTCGCACCCAGGAGCGGCAAGCGGGTTTCTCTCCTTCTGAGCTTCCCGGAGAAGGGTCCGGAATTGCAGGTGGAGGGCCGAATCGTCTATGCTGTGGCTACCGGGATTGCCGGCTACCGATATCGGGTCGGGGTGGAATTTCTGCCGTTTTCGGGTAGAAAAGGAGGGAACGATCCGGAGGTAATGGAGGTTCTGGCCAAGTTTGAAGACCGGCTGAAGAACTCGCCGCCTGCGGAGTGATGGCCGTAAAAAGAGCAAGGGCCCCGATTGTCATCGGAGCCCCTTTGTTCGCAGAAGGTTTATGGCGGGAACGACCTCACGGGGATGAGAGTCGTCAAATGTGAATGGTTTTTGTTGCTCGCGCTTCGTTAAAATCCAATGTCCCGTGGGGACTATCCCCATGAACGGCCCCCCCTACGTTTCCGTCCATGGTATTCTGTCCCCACATCTTGTTGGCCGGCAGTCTCCTTGCTGGCCGAAGTGATATTAAACCATTTGTGAAGACTGGTTGGCTATTCGTGGCAGTACCCAACTGAGGATGGGTATTTCTACCCAAGGGGCGGAACCTGCCGAGGAGAAACGGCCGTCAGAGGCTTGTCTGACGGCCGTTCAGGGATCTTAAACGGTTGTGCAATCCGAGGAGGGGAGCAGGGCTTTGACGAGCGCCTGACGATCAGAGTCGCTGAAGTATTTCATCCCGCAGACGATACACAGGACCCTGGCGGCTCCCTTTTCGTAGGGGCTTACATAAACCGGCCTGCCGCAGTCCTTGCAGTCAACCTCTATGGTGATCTGGTTGAGTGCAGGGGCAAAGGCTCCAATCAGGATGGTCTCCTGATCACGCACGCGGCTGAGCCATTCATCCTTCTCAATGTATTGGATTGGCATCGATACACTCCTGACCTGCTGCTGTGTGGCAGGATGCTGAGTGAAGCAGACAGACCCCGCCACCTTTCGGCACTATCCTGCTATGAAAGATGTGCTGTTCAGCGCGAGCACGGGGGATATCTTAGCCCAACCCGTAAGTAGAGAATAGCAAAATCAGGAGTTTGATTTCCGCATCCGGACGGGCATATTTCACAACAGGAGGGCGAACCATGACTGTCAGAGAAATAGCCCGGCTGTTTGCGTACAACGCGTGGGCGACAAACCGTGTTTTTGAGGCGCTGGCGGCGCTTCCCGATATCGAATACCGATGCGATCTGAAGGCGAGTCACGGAGGCTTGCGGGGAACTATGACCCACCTGGTCGCCGTTGAAAAGATCTGGCTCTCGCGGCTGGTGGGGAAGCCGGAGCCGGAGTTGATGCAGGAACGCGAGGCCGAGTCGCTCGCAGCCTTGAAGGAGGTCTGGCAGGAGGTCGCGGCCCGAACTGCAAGATTCGTGTCCAGGCTTGACGAGAAGGTCCTGGAGAAGCGGGTGGAGTATGTCACAACCGAGGGGGAGCGATACCTGAATGAGGTCCGGCAGATTCTGCTGCACATGATCAACCATTCGAGTTACCACCGCGGCCAGTTGGCGGCTCTGATGAGACAGCTGGGGCATGAGCCGGTTAATACTGATCTGATCGCCTTTTATCGGCATACGGCCGAGAAGTGATGGAGAATTTGGCTAAATTACGGGTTGGAATCTGACTGAAGATCAAATATCATCAGCACATGCGCCTGTAGCTCAGCTGGACTAGAGCGTCGGTCTCCGGAACCGAAGGTCGCAGGTTCGAACCCTGCCAGGCGTACCACCTGCCTAAAAGCAACACCCAAACCGCGTTTAGTCACCAAGTAATCTGATTAATCCTGATTCGCGCCCTGAGTCTCG
>JAAYAM010000253.1 GCA_012719355.1 Acidobacteriota bacterium | reverse complement strand
TCCGCCGAGTTCATCCCGCTGACGGACGAAACAAGTTCACTCAACGCAATGGAGTTCATTGCTGCGGAAGACCGGGGATTGCCCCGGATAACCGTAAATCTCGGCTGGTGTACGTACAACAAGACCATTCTGGAGTCGCCTGAGGTTGAAATCATGGCGGGAGGGTTGAACGAGAAGACCCCTGAAGCAGCGGCGATCTGGCGCCAGGGGAATCTGCTGGAGTTCGGCTTCGAAATCGCTCCGGATAAGATGAACGAAACCGGCCGCGCCATGCTGTTCAACTCGATAGTTTACATTGCCAAATTCACGCAGGACCGCCCCATTGCACATGTCCCGCTCTCAGCGGTCAACAGGCTTCCCCGCCGGTCGGAGCTGTCCAGCTGGGCCGCCGACGAAAGAATGTCCATCAAGATGCTGGAGGAATACATGGCGGCTGAAACCATCGCCGCGGTGCCGGCAAAGGACCGCGCTTCTTACAGAAGATGGCTTGCCGCGGTGCTTCCCTATCTATATCCTGACGACAGGCTGCAGTACCACATTGATGCAGAGGCTCAGTCACTGGGCATCCGTTCTGATCAGCCGGATTTCCCTCACAAGGCCCTGGCAATATTGCGATCCGGAGGTCCAAAAGCCGCAGCGGCGCGCATTATCCTCGAGCGCTATATCCCCGAGGGGCCTGCCAAAGGCGCGGATGCCACAACATGGGAGAGGTGGATCAAGCAGAACAGCGCGTATTTGTTCTTCAGTGAAGCGAGTGGCGTTCGGTGGTACGTCGACCCGCTTGCTCGGAGACGCGGGGTTCCTACGGCAAGTTTGAGAGGTCCTGCTCGTGCCGACGTGGCCGATCCGGCGGGCCCATCGAAAAAGAAAGGACGGTAGCGATGCACCGGGTTTTCATTCCTGAAGAGGTCATTGCCCAGGTTGAAGCGCAGCGCGGAAAGGTCAATCGGTATGAGAGTATCTCAGGACCGAATACCGCGCTGCTGGTTATCGACCTGCAGAACGTATTCATGCTTCCTGGGATGCCGATCGAAGTCCCGGCTACGCGCGGGATCGTACCCAATGTGAACCGGTTGGCCGATGCAGTGCGCAAGGCCGGCGGCAGGGTAATCTGGGTCAAGATGTCGCTTCAGGGGCAGACCGATGAATGGAGCGCCTTTTTCGCAACCGATCCGCGCCCGAGTTCGCTGGCGGAATTACAGCCGGGATCGCAGGGTTTCGAGCTGCATGCCGCGCTGGACGTAAGGCCGGAAGATACAATTCTGGTCAAGAAACGGTTCAGTGCGTTCATTCAGGGATCTTCCGACGTCGATCAGGTGCTTCGTGCCGCAGGTGTCGATACCATTGTGATTGCAGGGACTGTGACGAATGTCTGTTGTGAATCGTCGGCGCGGGACGCAATGATGCTCAACTACCGGGTCGTCTTCGTGGCCGACGCCACCGCAGCTCTCAGCGACGCCGAGCACAATGCCACTCTTGTCAACATGGTCCGGGTTTTTGCGGATGTGCGAAGAACCGATGAGGTAATCGAGATCCTGTCGAGATCCCGTGCCTAGCCGGCCGGCTTCTTGTCGATCATGATCATGAGCGATTCGTGTGACTTGAGCAGCTTTTCCAGGGCTTCCTGCGCCGCTTCCTGTCCGGCCGGGCGGTTGACTGTGCCGGGTTCCACGACAGCCCAGAGAAGTTCGCGTATATTCGCGGGCAGGACGCTGTCCAGGTATTCCGCCGCGAGGCCGCGCAGCGCCCTGTCTTCGGTATGGAGTACGCGAAAGGCGATCTTCACCGGGTCGCGCGGCAGGACCGTGGCGAACAGCGAGAAGACATGTTCGAGGCTTTTGTTGGCGCGTTCCCGGAGAACTTCATCAAGAAAGGAATTTGGATCTGTCTCACTCCTCTTGTCTATGAGACGCCGTGAATTCCATATCGGGCGGGCGACCCGGAGTTCGCGCTGGACTGCAGCGAATACCGGACCGGACGGCACCTTGAGTTCCGGCCTTCTCATCACGAGTGCATCCAGGGCGCGTGAGCACTGGAATCTCACTTCGAACCTTTCGTCCGACAGACCCGCTATCAGTCCCTGAACCGCAAGCAGAGAGTTGCAGTTGCGCAGGATTCTGGGAACGCGCCTCCGTATGCCGAATTGCACGTTCTGATTGACAAGATGGTCGATCAGAAGGCCGGTGATGTTGTCCGGGTTGCGCTGCAGCACCTCCTGCACAGGTTCGCTGACTTCATCCCATGCCAGGAGACGCAGCAGCTGTGCGGCAACCACCGGTGCGGGCCTTTCAATCCCCTTGAGTGCTGCGAGGGTGCGTTTGGCGTCTCCTGAGCGGAGCTCCCGAAGGGTGTCCAGGGTGGCATCTACAGCCCGCGGCGGCATCGTCGATCTTCTTTCGGGGATCGTAACGCCTGACGGGAGACGGACCATGGCGCTGCGGGTCGTCGAATCCTTGACTTCAGCCAGATCGAGTTCCACCGCGCGATCCACCAGGCGCTGTTCGATAAGCTCTGAATATGAACGGTCCAGCCTGAGCGAAATCCAGACACCGGCTGCAGCCAGCACAAGTGCAATACCAAGGAGACCCGAGGTCAGGTATGAGGCGCCTACCCACAGGAACAGCTGCACAACCGCGCTTCCCAGCGCATCTCCGGCCCGATCGAACGCGACGTCTATCAGGGTTTTCGCCGCGCGCTTTTCTCTTGGCGGTACAGGGGTGAACAGGAGTTCGTATCCTGACCGGTAAAGGGAGCCGCGCAGGACAAATTCGAGGGAACGGATCAGGGCAAACGTCGGGAAAACAGGTATCAGGAGGGAACATAGCGATCCGGCTCCGACTGCGAACGGCAGAACCGAGATGGTGCGTCCTATGCCCATCTGCTGCAGGGCTTTCGGGACCAGGAATGTCTGAGCGGCAAACGTGATGATCTGGGTCGAAGTATAGAATATTGCAAAAAAGCGCAACAGCTGCGTTCCTGTCCCGAGGAACGCGCCCGCGCCCGCTTTGAACAGGTAGTCCAGTATGGCGGCCGACGATGTTCCTGCAAGTACGACGAGAGCGATCATCAGGAGGTAGGGCGCGCGTTTGAACGTAGCGACCGGCCAGACCGGGGCCTCCGGCCTTGGCGGTGCAATCCGCGGAGAAGCGGACCGCAGCAAGACAAGCACGATCGAGCAGGAAAGATGAAAGAAGACAAGCAGCAGCAGCACAGAGGATGCCGGAAACACCGCTGCGACACGCTCGACAAGAATGCCTCCTGTTATTCCCCCCAGTGTTCCGACTGCGGTTATCTGCCCGAACGTCTGCTTGGCCGCACGCGGATCGAACGCTTCCGTCATCACCGACCAGAAGCCCGAGAGGAGAACCGAGCTCAGCGCAATGATGTGGAAATAGATCACGAGCGCCCATCCCCTGGGCGAATTCTCGAAAAAGAAATACTCGGCCAGATGCAGGAGCGAACTCGAAAGGAATCCCGCCGGGACTATCAGGGAAGGGCCATAGCGTCCGATAAGGCGGGCGAAGAGAAGGACGAGGATGACCGAAAGCGCCGCCGCCGATATCACCGCCTTGGGGAGATCTGACGCGGGATAGTTTGTCAGAAAGAAGGAGTCCCGGACAGCTTTCCCGGAGACCTGATGTGCAAGCATCAGGCCGGCACCGAGCATCGCAAAAAAAGTCAGGCGGCTATTTGACAACGGTCTCACCCATGACTGAGCTGGTGGACTCTTCGACGCGGCACCGGCGTGCTTTCCGATAGGTGCATGATTCCGGCAGATACGTCTCCCACCATTCGGCGGCGCTTTCCTGAGTCCATGCCGGCACGCTGCAGTTTGTCAG
>JAAYAM010000252.1 GCA_012719355.1 Acidobacteriota bacterium | reverse complement strand
TCAATGGACAAGGGAGGCCGACAAAGTCATTGTCTTCTGACCGGCTTCCGGCCGGCGGCTTGACCTCGTTGCAGAGCAGGTAAGCCGCCGGCCGGCATACCCTCTTTTCTCCAGACAACTACTGCTTTCACTGGATCGAAACGTTGCGCCATCCGGATTAGAGTGACGGTACTGGGAGGCTGCTGGAGTATGGATATCGGGGCTGTGTTGATGATAATTCTCGCCGTCATTTTCTTCGGCGGAATGGTGGTCCTGAGCTACATCAGCAAACGTCAATCGTCCGGTTCAGACCGTTGTTCCTCGAAAAAACAAGACCGTTTCTGTTAAGCTGTACATTCTCGACATGAAGTACGGCATTCGCGCAATTCTGCTGATGGGGTTCGGAACACTGGTGGCGCTGATCGGCGTCCTTGGATTCGGTGCCTTTCGACGCGCCGGTCGAATCGAATCGGAAATTGCCGCGATCCATGACCTTTACCAGCGCAGCGCTCATGTGCTGAGTGAAACGAAGGAAGATACCTACCTGTCGGGCATCATGGTTCGCGATTATCTTCTCGATCCCTCTCCCACGGTCGCTCCGAAGTACAAGGAGGAACTCGTCTCAATCAGGTCGTCGCTGGCCAGGCAACTCGAGTCGCTCGATCAATTGATCGGCCGCGATGAGGGGAGGGTCCTTGAACGTCTGGATGAGGAACTGCAGACTTACTGGGACTCGCTCAATCCGGTTTTCGACTGGACGCCGCAACAGAAAGGAGCCCTCGCTACATCTTTTCTTGAAGAAGAGATCATACCCCGCAGGAACTCGATTCTGGCCATAATGCGAGAAATTGATGCTCTCAGCGCGAGAAATCTCCTGAGCGAACAGCGAACCATCAATGCCAGCAGAGTGGAATTTCAGCAGTACCTTCGCCAGATGCTGGTGCTGTCTGTGTTTCTCGCCATCGGGGTGGCCGGAGTGAGCATATTCCGGGTTTCGGCACTGGAGCGCAATTCCGAAATCGAGCGCCGCAGAATTGAAAACGCCGAGAGAGAACTGCGGCGGCTGTCTCAACAGCTGGTGCAGGCGCAGGAGGAAGAGAGAAAGGCGATTTCCCGCGAGCTTCACGACGAGATCGGCCAGATGCTCACCGGGTTGAAGATGGAGTTGGGCAACCTGGAGGAATTTCGCAGTTCTCCCGGAGATGAGTTCGGGCAGCATCTCGCCGAGACACGGGCGATAACTGAACAGACAATACGTTCGGTCCGCGATCTCGCAATGGGCCTCCGCCCGTCGATGCTCGACGATCTTGGGCTTGAACCCGCGCTGCGCTGGCAGGCAAGAGATTTCTCGCGACGTTCCGGAGTTCCGGTTGCGGTCGAGACGGAAGGGGACATTGAGAACCTGTCCGAGGCGCTGCGCACTTGTATCTACCGGGTGGTTCAGGAGTCGCTCACCAACTGCGCCCGTCACGCAGAGGCTTCCAACATCTGGATTGCCGTGCGTGGAATCGGAAGGAAAATCAATGTGACCGTACGGGACGACGGCAGGGGATTCGATCGCGACAACGCAGGCGGAGGAGGCCTTGGACTGATCGGAATGGAGGAGCGAGTCAGGAAACTTGGCGGACGACTGGCGATTCTCTCAGATCCGAAGGGCGGCACCATTTTGCGGGTCGAGCTCCCCTGTGGGCAGGAGGCGTGAATCGTCCGGCAGTGGCGCTCGCTAGTGGCTTTTCGGGAGAAGAATGGTCCCATTAGAGGATACCCATCGTCCGGCCTGTTTTTGTAGTATGCCCGGATCATGGGGCCGAAAACCGGAACAACTGTGAAAGGGAAGTCGCGGGAAGGCGCTGCTTCATCTCCAATGCGACAGGATTCCAATCACTCCAGGGTTCCTGATATTCGGGTCGTCCGTTCACTGGAAGAGTTTCCGCCCGGGATCAACGTTGCCGGTCTTGCGAAATTCCTGCACCACGCACTCAAGCCTTTTGAGGACTCTCTGGAAGATATCGAGCGCGGCATAATGGATTGTCTTACGGCCAAGGGACGCAGGGGAGGCTTCCTCCTGATTGCCCGCTCTCGGCGCAAACCGGTCGCCGCGCTGGTCATGCAGCGGACCGGCATGCAAGGTTATGTTCCGGAAAACCTGCTGCTGTTTGTTGCCGTAGCGCCCGAACAGCGGAACCGTGGTCTGGGGCGTCTGCTGGTGGAACGGGCTGTTCAGGAGGCCAGAGGCGATATAAAGCTGCACGTCGAGTACGACAACCCCGCACGTCGGCTCTATGAGCGACTGGGGTTTACCAGTAAGTACGCCGAGATGAGATACGTGAAATGAACCGGGTCCTCATCAATCTTGAAGTCCTGCGCGAGAACCTGCAGACCATCGGCAACTGGATGGATGAGCATGGAGCGAGCTGGACTGTCGTAACCAAGGTGCTCTGTGGACACGTGCAGACACTGCTGGCGCTGCAGACGCTGGGCGTGAGATCAATGGGTGACTCGCGCCTGGAGAATCTCAGCTCTATCAGGCGAATCGATCCGGGTCTGGAGTTCTGGTACCTCAGGGTTCCGGATATGACATCGACTGCGGCTGTCGTCAGGCTTGCCGATGTGAGCCTCAACAGCGAGATCAGAGTCATCGAGTCGCTTAACGACGAAGCCCGCAAACAGGGCAAGATTCACGGCATTGTGATAATGATCGAACTGGGCGATTTGCGCGAGGGCATTCTGCCGGGTTCCCTGATCGATTTTTACAAGCACGTGTTTCGACTTTCCAACATTGACGTCAAGGGGATCGGCGCCAACCTCGGCTGTCTTGCGGGTGCGGTGCCTACGGTGGACCAGTTCATGCAACTGGTTCTCTATCGTGAGCTGCTGGAACTGAAGTTTCAGCACAGGCTGCCGGTGATATCCGCCGGCAGTTCCGCCGTGCTCCCCCTGGTGCTGAACAAGCAACTGCCGAAAGCCATCAATCATTTTCGAATCGGCGAGGCCATTTTTCTCGGAACCGACCTGATACGGGGCGGAACGCTGCCGGGACTGCGGGGAGACGGCATTGTTCTGGAGGCGGAGATTGCCGAGATAAAAGTTAAGAGCCTGGTTCCTCTGGTTGAGACCACGGCGATGACTCCGTCGCTGAGCGAAGTTCACGAGGAGAGAACGCCCGGGATGAGAGGGTTTCGGGCGCTGGTGAGTGTGGGTAATCTCGATACCGACATCTCCGGGCTGACTCCGATCAATCCGAAATACTCGATTGCCGGGGCGAGCAGCGACGTTACCGTTGTGAACATAGGGGATGAAGCAGACGGGTTGAGAGTGGGAGACACGATACAGTTTCGCCCCAACTATGCGGCATTCGTGCGGCTGATGAACGGGAAGTATGTACCGAAAGTGGTCACTCCCAAGATCATGGAGTTTCAAACAGCGAACACTGACACTGACGTAAATGTCGTGCCCGTGCTGGCTTCCTGAGTCATCGCCCGGCCGGCAATCATCTGGAAAATTCCGAACGCTTTCCTGACACTGCGGTTCCCGCCGAACAATTCAGTTGGACTGGTTTATGTCGAATGATCTGATCCTGTGGGGCATCGTCGTTGCCTATATCGTCTTCATCTTTCTTAAGGGCGTGTCAAAAGCACGCATGATAGGGAATACCGATGATTTTCTGGTAGCCGGCCGGAACATCGGCTGGTTCTTCCTGTTCTGCACCATGGGTGCGACCGTCGTCGGCGGAGGGGCGTCCATCGGTGCAATTGGCAGAACGTACGAGTGGGGCCTTCTGATGCTGGTGGTCTCGACCGGCTGGTACCTGCACTTCATCTTTTCGGGACTCGTTGTCGCGCCGCATTTCCGCAGGGCCAGGCTGTACACGGTGGCGGGTTATTTCGGCCATCGCTTCGGCGAAAAACCGAGGTTTGTTATCCTGTTACTTTCGATTCTGTTTTCCGTCTTCATCGTTGCCGCCCAGATAGCCGCCTTCGGCAGTGTCCTGTCGGCGATCATGCCGCAGTTTGCCGACACGGCACAGCTTCTCACCCTGGCAATCCTGATCGGCGGCGCAATAGTGGTTATATACAGTACGGCTGGAGGGCTTCTGGCGGTCATTCATACCGACTTGTATCAGTTCATCATTCTGATGGTCGGTTTCTTCTTGACACTCGCGTTCTGCATACCCGATATCGTCAAGTCATACGACCGCCCCAGCGGTCAGTTCATCCCGATACGGTTCAGCATGGTTGATCTGCAGGACCCCGGAAAGCTGGCGGAAAAGCTGAAGAGGGGCGACGATGACGTGTCTCGATACCTGGGAAACAACCTGTCTTCGGAAACGAAAAACATGCTCGAGCATTATGAGCAAGGGGAGCTTCCCTCTTCGGACCTGCAGCATTCGATTATTGAAGACCTGAACGCCATAGTAAGTGACCCCGAGCGCACTCTTGATCCCGGCATCTTTTCAAACGTCAAGCTGGCTGCGGCGACAAAAGAGCTGATGTCGCAGGATCAGCAAGGGACAGACTTGTGCCGGCTGAAGCTCTCGCTTATTCAGGATGCTTACCCAAATGAGATCAAAAGAAACCGGAGCATTCCGGGCTGGTTCTTCCGGCCGGCAGGCGATAAGGGGTGGCTGTTCCTCGTCACGACCTTTCTTGCTTTTCTGCTCGGGGAGACCTTTGCTCCCGGTTATGCGACCCGGTATTGCATAGGAAAAGATATCAGGCAGACCAGAGTCGGGATCGCAGGAGCAGGCTTTTTTCTTGCGCTCGTCTTTCCCGCCATCCTGTTTTTCATTGCCCTGTTCGCCCGGATTCACTATCCTGCGATCGATCCTCAGCAGGCACTTGCCGTGGTGGTCAAACGGCTGCACTCTCCCGTGGTGGGAGGAATGGTAATAGGGGCTTTGATGATGGCGGTGATGTCTTCGGCAGATTCCGCACTGAACTCCTCGACTGCCATCTTCGTAAAGGACCTCTTTGAGCATCAGCTCGGGTGGAAAGGCCGTGATGACCGGAAGATGCTTTCCCTCGCCCGCCGGTGCACCGCGCTGCTCGGTTGTGCAGCCATACTGATCGCCGTTGCCTGGCCGGACATAATCGGTCTTCTGTTGTTCACCTATCACGTCTGGGCGCCTGCGGTGATCCTGCCTGTCTGCATAGGCGTGCTGTCAAAAAAGCGTTCGCCGGGCCTTACACGCAATATTTTCATAACCATGGTAGCATCGACGGCTCTAACGTTGAGTTACAAGTTCATCCTGTTCATGAACTCCAAAGGATGGTGGGCTCCCCTGGGTGAGGGCAGTTATGCGATTCTGGAAGAGTTTGATCCGTCGGTTTTCGGAGTTGTGGTCTCCTGCGTAGTCTTTCTGATTCTAAGCCTGGCATCACGATTGCGCGGAACGGCGGCAATTCCGGGGAGCCGAATGGAGGAAAGCAGCTGATGATTTCACCTTGTGCGAAAATCATGTCGATTATGATCATCCTGACGATGCTGCAGCCATCTATTGCAGCGTCCCAGGATGAATTTGCGTATGCGCACAAAGAGCGGTCGCTTCAGCCGGGAGAACTGATTGTTTTCGAGGTCCGCAGCCCTGGGCCCCTCAGAGAGGTGTCGGTCGCCGCGTTCGGACGTACGTTCTACGGTTTCACCGAGGATGACGGGCGCAAGTGGGTGGCGCTCGTGGGAATCGATCTCGACACGAAGCCGGGACGGTACGGCATCAGGATCAGTGCAACCGACCGAAAAGGGATTGTGACTGCCGTGGACGATACCCTGGCAATAACAGCCAAGGAATTCCCGACACGTAAACTGGCGGTGGACGAGAAATACGTTTCTCCTCCGGCGAATGTCCTGGCCCGGATCGAGAAGGAGCGCGAGAGGGTAAACGGGATCTTTGCACATGTAAGTCCGGATAAGATCTGGCAAGGTGAGTTCATCAATCCTGTTCCGGGAAAGGTGATCAGCGCTTTCGGCAAAAGGAGCATGTACAACGGTCGTCTGCGCAGTTCGCATACAGGAGTGGACTTCAGGGGAGGGGTCGGCACTCCGATAAAGGCCCCGAATGCAGGAGTTGTTGTGCTGGCTGAGGATCTTTATTACTCGGGGAAAACAGTGATCCTTGATCACGGCCAGGGGTTGTATTCCTATCTCGGGCACATGTCGGCCTTTTCTGTAAAGGAGGGCGACAGGGTGGAGAAAGGGGATCTGGTCGGCAAGGTGGGGGCAACCGGCCGGGTTACGGGTCCGCACCTGCACTGGACCGTCAGGCTGGCCGGCAGCCGCATAGATCCGGTATCTCTGGTAGATCTTCTACGCATCGGGCGGAAGGGATAAAAACAGGCGAGACACTTGTTATGATTAAAGGCAGCGCCGGCTCCTTCGAGGAAGACGGCTTGCAGCGGGAGGTCTCCTGATGAGCACAATTCGCATCCTGGTGGCGGACGATCACGGCATAGTGAGGAAGGGATTGCGCTTCCTGCTGGACCGGCAGCCCGGGATGGAGGTGGTCGGTGAAGCTCGCGAGGGGAGGGAGGCGGTGAGACTCAGCGAGGGACTTGCGCCGGACGTGGCAATACTTGACGTCGCGATGCCGCTGCTCAACGGAATTGATGCTGCTGCGCAGATCATAAAGAAGAATCCTGACACGGGGATTGTGATGCTGAGCATGTATGCAGATGAGTCCTACCTGGTGCGCGCCCTGAGCGTCGGAGCAAAAGGTTATCTTCTGAAGGATTCGGCTGAAGTCGAGATCGTCAAGGCAGTCAAGGTTGTGTCACAGGGCCGCCCGTTTTTCAGTCCCCAGATAGCGCAATCTCTTCTGGAGGATTACGTCCGCACTCTGCAGCAGCGCGGGGTGCAGGATTCGTATGATCTGCTGACGGAACGCGAGCGTGAAGTGCTCCAGCTTCTTGCTGAAGGGAAGTCCAATAAGGAGGCAGCTTCTATCCTCGATTTAAGCACCTACACGGTTGAGACGCACCGCACCAATCTCATGCACAAGCTTAACCTGCACAATACGGCGGAAATCGTGCTGTACGCCGTCCGGAAGAAGATCATCGCCTGATGTCGGATCCGCCACTGGACTGATGTATGTCTCGCCCCGGCCATGTTCCGTTGGAGTCGGTCGTCCCTGACGGGACTTGATTTTCTTTTTGCGTCCAAGGGTTCCCGGCACTTCCGTGCCGGGCTAGTCTCAGCCGTCCCTATGGGACGGGTCCATTGCGTTCAGATTGAAATGACAAGGTCCGCCGATCACCATGCGTAGGTATCACCCGGGCCGGTGTCCCGTAGGCGGAATGACAATGTCCCGATAACCGCAGGTTGCGAATAATCCACCGGGGTATCGCACCGGTCGCGTCCCGCCAGGGCCCGGCCATCTAACGGAGCGTATGACGAGTCGCAGGCGCGAAGCAAGCAGGGAGGCCCGATTAGCACTTGCCGCTTCCTGATGGAATATCCTATAAATACCTGCCATGCATTTACATCCTGCTGTACTGATTATCGGCGGCCTCGTAATCGTTATTCTTGGTGCGGAGTTCATCCTGCGCAGCTCTTCCTACCTTGCGGCGCGGCTGGGTATCAGCCCGATGATCATCGGTCTGACCATCGTATCGCTGGGCACGAGCGCGCCGGAGTTGGCCGTCGGCATCGCTGCCGTAGGAGAAGGGAGAGGCGGG
The DNA here is from genome assembly GCA_012719355.1 of Acidobacteriota bacterium. GTDB lineage: Bacteria > Acidobacteriota > UBA6911 > UBA6911 > UBA6911 > UBA6911. Next base: position 9,474 of record JAAYAM010000252.1, on the reverse strand, counting down.
CTTGCTGTGGGCAACATTGCGGGAACGAACATAGTAAACATCCTGCTGATTCTGGGATTGAGTGCCGCGATACGGGCCCTGCCGCTTCATCTTGTCAGCATACGGTTTGACGTACCGGTTATGATCGGAGCCGCCCTTGCATTGTTCGCGATGTCCTGGGACGGCGTGTTGACTCCTGTCGAAGGGGGAATCCTGCTGGCCTGCGGCGTGCTCTATACGCTGGGATTGATACGGATAAACAGGCGTGAGAGCCAGGTGACGCAGAAGGAATTTTCCGAGGAATTCAGCGAGCAGGCACAGGTGAAGAAGTACGGGAAAGGCGTGACGGCGCTGCAGGCGGTCATGCTCGCAGGCGGCATCACCTTGACGGTCCTGGGAGCCGAGGTGCTGGTCGCCGGCGCAGTAGGGGCGGCCGCTGCCCTGGGCGTTTCCGACGCCGTAATCGGCCTCACGATCATTGCAATCGGCACTTCGGCTCCAGAGCTTGTGACGACCATGGTTTCGACCATAAAGAACGAACGCGACGTCGCGATCGGGAACCTTATCGGTAGCAGCATCCTGAACATATTCGTGGTTCTGGGAATCACCTGCATGACCGCCTTCGAAGGGGGAGTGGCGTTGAGCCGGGATGTACTGCTGATCGACCTGCCCCTGGCCGCGGCGGTTGCAATTGCATGCTATCCGGTCTTCCGCAGCGACAGGTGCGTCTCCCGCATCGAAGGAACAATGTTTGTATCGACATACGTTCTCTACGTGGTAACCCTGATAGTCTTTCGGACCTGATCCCATCTTTTGGATGACCCTGTTATTCACCTAAGGATAAAGCGTTTTTCGTCCTTTGGGGCTGCACAATCCCGCCTGTCCCTGATTGCCATTCGCGGCACGCCGGGAGATGATGCACACGGTCACATTCACCGTGGGAGGCTTATTGTGCAGCAGGACATATTTGGGGATTTGACCCGGAAAGATGAAGTCCTTCTCATGCTGCAGGAAATCGCTGCCGAAGGCCGGCTTGACGAATACCAGATCGGTCTCGCACGGATTCTGCGGTTCAGGGAGAATCACAGGCTTCTTCATGTAGTGCTGGAATACGCAGTCAGGATCGAAAAGCCTTCGGACATTCTGATAGCCGAAGCGCTGAACGTTCTTGTGGCTCAGGAGTTGCCAATTTCCATCCGAGCCCTGGCTGCCGGCGCGCTCGGTCACCTGCTCGCGCGGCGACCGCAGAGAATCGATTCGGATTTCGACATCGACAAGGTAATGGATACGATGGTTCATGTGCTTTACAAATCCGAATCCCCTGCACTGAAGAAGGCCTTGTTCAAGGCCCTCGGCCTGGCGCGCGATTCGGGGAGTGCGAGGCGGCGCAGAACATCTCTCCGGAGTGTTGAGACCAGGCTGTACTAGCGCACACATCTGTAAAGAGACTTTTTCCAGGAGCGCAAACGAGGAAGGAGTATCATGTATCATATTCAGAAACCTGCCGATGTCGAAGACTCGCCTGCCGACTCGGGAACCTCGGCGTCTTCCGCAGAGCAGTCCATGCGGGAACTTCAGGAGAAGTATCGGCGGATCCAAGCGGATTTTGAGAACTACAAGGAGCGGACTTCGAGAGAAATGGAACGGCTTGCCAAGACCGCCAACGAAGAGCTGATCAAGGAAATTCTACCGTTCGTGGATAATCTGGAGCGCGCAATCAAATATGCCGGTCTTAAGAAAAATGATTTATCATGGGCGTTCACGGCGGGCATCAGGCTGGCCATTCAGGATATTCTGAAGATGCTGGGAAAGTACGGATTGGCTCCTATCACGGCCATCGGTGAACCTTTCGATCCGAGACTGCATGATGCCGTCTCCACTGTGGACTCCGCTTCCCATCCGCCGGGCACTGTAATAGACGAGGTGCGGAAAGGATATCTTTTCGACGGCCGAGTCTTACGGCCCAGTCGTGTCGTGGTTGCCCTCGCTCCGGGCTCAGGCGAAGGCCACGAGCCCGAGCCGGCGTAATCAGGATTGCGGCGGGCCATATCGTAAACACGACATGCGCATCAACAGAATTGGGGTTCAGGTTCCACGCCGTCTCTCCGGATTTGATGCGCACCGATGAAAGGGCATGATCATGATCAACTACGATAACAGAATACTCATCACTGGATTCGGCGTGGTCGCGCAGGCCACGCTGCCGCTGTTACTGCAGCATGTCCGGGTGCCGCTGTCAAATATAACGATAATAGATTTCGAAGACGTCGACGATGCAGTCAGGCCTTGGGTTGATAAAGGAGTAAGATTCGTCAAAGAGCGTATCACTCGCGACAACCTGGAGCGTCTGCTTTCCACGTACCTCGGGCCCGGCGATCTGATCATAGACCTTGCATGGAGCGTCGGCTTCTTCGAGATCGTTTCATGGGCGCATTCCAACCGGGTGATCTATGTGAACGCCTCCCTGGAATCATGGGACGGTGGAACGGACGGGAATTCAAGTTCCTTGATCGAGAAGTCTCTCTATCGCCAGTATCAAAAGCTTCTGTCTCTGGTGAAGGAGTGGAAGAGCGCGACTACCGTGGTGATTGATCATGGTTCGAATCCGGGACTGGTTTCGCATTTTGTGAAGCAGGGACTGCTGGACATCGGATCGAAACTTATCGGGGAAAACCGGCTTTCCGCTTCACGCGCAGAACAGCTGATGGACCTGATTGATAAGAAGGATTTCGCCAGGCTGGCGCGCGCATTGGACGTCAAGGTGATACATTGCAGCGAGTGGGATACTCAGCGGGCATCAAGACTGAAACAGCCCAACGAATTCGTCTCTACCTGGAGCGTCGAAGGGATGTGGGGAGAAGCAATATCACCGAGCGAGCTGGGTTGGGGAACACATGAAAAGTGGCTGCCGTCTTCCGTCCTGAAACCGCAGAACGGGTCGACGAATCATGTCATCCTGCCGCAAATGGGACTCAATACCTGGGTGCACTCCTGCGTGCCCGGGCAGGAAATTGTCGGGATGATCGTCCCGCACGGCGAAGCCTTCAGCATCGCGAGGGCACTGACGGTTTACGATGATGGAAGGCCTGTATACCGTCCCACCGTTCACTATGCCTATCTGCCGTGCAACGATTCCATAGTCTCGCTGCACGAACTGCGGTGCCGCAACTACCGGCTCCATCCCCGGAAACGGATTCTGACGAACGAGATCACAGAAGGGAAGGATCTCGTAGGCGCGCTCATCATGGGGCATCCCTACCAGTCATGGTGGACCGGAAGCATCCTGAGCATCGACGAAGCGCGCAGGTCGGTGCCGACCGTGAATGCCACGGCGGTCCAGGTGGCTGCCGGGGTGATGACGGCCGCTCTGTGGGCGATTCAGAACCCTATGTGCGGCGTCTGTTTCCCTGAGGACCTGCCGCATGAACCAATTCTGAACAACGCCCGCCCCTATCTGGGGCAGTGGGTCTCACGGCCGTTGCAGTGGACCCCGCCGAAACAGCGCCCGCTGCATCCCGAAAGCGAATTGCCGGTACACGCGGATCCTGCCGATCCATGGCAGTTTTCAAATTTCCTTTTCCGTCCGTGAGTCAGGACGACGTCGCAGCCGTGAATGTGATATAGTGTCGTCACATTCATAAAAAGGAAGCGCGCCATGTACGAATTCAGCCCGGTAACCGACCGCGTCGCACGACTGAAAGAGCGTTATCGCAATTCTCCTTTTACCCTCGACTCCGAACGGGCACTCATTGTCACCGAAAGCTACGGGAGGAACAGGCATGCGCCCGCCGCGATCAGGAAAGCGCAATCGCTCTATGACGTCTGCGAAAAGATGACGGTCCGGGTCGAAGACGACGAACTCATTGTCGGGAATATCGGCAAGTACTACAAGGGCACAACCATGTGGCCCGAGAATGACGGGATGGCCTGGCTCTACGATGAGCTGGAATCGGGGGTTTTCGATGCGCGCGAGTTCCAGGATGAGCCGATGGTATTCCCTGAGCAGGAGCGGGAGCTTCTGTACACGATACGCGACTTCTGGCGCGAGAACTGCTTCACCGCCCTGATGGACGCGGCTATGCCCGAAGGATACCTGACCCTTGCTGATGCCGGGGTCTGCATGGTATTTCCGGCCGGCAACGGCCAGATGCCTACCGGACACCTGTCTCCGAATTACAGGAAGGTCATTGAACAAGGGTTCGGTGCCGTGCGGAAAGAGGCGCAGGAAAACCTCGATGCGCTGCAGGGGCGGATCCGAGGGGCGGACGCGGAGAAGTATTACTTCTATCGCTCCATCGTCATTGTCTGCGATGCGTATATCCTGCTGGCCCGTCGCTACGCCGCGGCATGCCGCGAAAAAGCGGCGTCTGAAAAGAATGAACGCCGCAAAACCGAACTCCTGCGAATGTCCGAATCGCTGGAATGGCTTGCAACAAACCCGGCACGGACGTTTTACGAAGCAGTCCAGGCGACGTTCCTCTACCAGACGTACCTGTATCTGGACGGCAATTTCCAGGGGCTGTCGTTCGGGCGTTTTGATCAGTACACCTATCCGTGTCTCGAGGCGGAACTCGATGCGGGCACGATTACAATGGCGCAGGCGCAGGAGATCGTCGACTGCTTCTGGCTGAAAGTCGGCGGATTGTTCGGAGCGAGAGTCGTGCTTGTCTGCCGCGTGACCGGGGCTTATTCCACTTTCCAGCACCTGACTCTCGGCGGTGTCGACAGAGACGGGAACGACGCGAGCAATCCCGTGACCTTCATGGCGCTCGAAGCGCCGGCCCGGCTTCAGCTGCATGAACCGCCGGTCTCTCTGCGTGTCGGCAAGAATACTCCGGACAGGCTCTTCGAATGCGCATTCGAATCGTCCCGGCGTGCGGGCGGGATCCCGTGCTTCCAGAACGAGGATCTTATCATCAACGCATTGGTCGAGGGGAAACACTACTCGCTGCAGGACGCCAGGGACTTCTGCATCATAGGCTGCCAGGAGATCGGCGGTTCCGGCAACGACTATCCCGCGACCGGCGGCGTTCACTCGCTGGCCGACGTCAACTTTGCGAACGTCCTTCTCCTTGCGATCAACAACGGAATCAATCCGCTGAACCGGAAGAAATGCGCTCCTGAAACCGGCTTTCTGTACGAAATGGAGACCTTCGACGATGTCCTGACCGCCGTCAGGGCCCAGATGTATTATTTCGTCGACTGGCTGCTGACGTTGAACAACTGTTCGGAATACGTATCCATGAAAGAGCGTCCCGTGCCGGCGCTGTCGGCGATGCTGGAAGGATGCATGGAAAGCGGCAGAGACTGTGTCAACGGCGGGGCAAAGTACAATTCCTTCGGGGTGCCGGGCACCGGAACGGCCACGATAGGGGAAAGCCTGATCGCAATCAGGTATATGTGCTACGACGCGAAGATCTGCACGCGCCGTCAGCTCTACGACGCGGTCGTAGCGAACTGGCAGGGGTACGAGGAACTGCGGCAGGAGATTCTCAACATGCCGCATCATTACGGGAATAATGATCCCTATGCCGACGCCATGGTGAAGTGGGCGATCGATACATTCGCCGCCGCGGTATCAAGAGGGTACAGCGGGCGCGGGAGATTCAGGCCCGGCCTGTTTACGGCTTCATCGCATGTCTATGCCGGTTCGCGCGCCTGGGCGACTCCGGACGGCAGAATGGCGGGCGAGTCGCTCTCCGACTGTATTTCTCCCAAACAGGGTACAGACGTGAACGGCCCGACCGCGGTCCTGGCCTCGGCCTGCTGCTTTGACCACAAGCAGTTCACAAATGGACTGGCGCTGAACATGAGATTCGCTCCCGTCACCCTTTCGGGTGACGACAGCATGGCGAAGATGAAGAGCCTTCTCCAGACCTACTTCGATATGGGCGGGATGGAAGTCCAGTACAACATCGTCAGTTCCGAGACTCTGAGAGCCGCGCAGGAGGATCCTGAATCCTTCAAGAACCTCGTGGTGCGTGTGGCGGGGTTTTCGGCCTACTTCGTTGAACTGCACCGCAGCCTGCAGAACGACATCATCGCCCGCACCGAGAACAGGCTGTAGCCGCCCCGGTGCGTAGCTGAACAACTTCACGAGATGCGTGAAATCCTGTCCAGGGCCTCGTGTACGTTTTCCGGTTCGCCGAAAGCAGTCATCCTTACGTACCCTTCGCCTGACGGCCCGAATCCTGCCCCCGGGGTCGTCACGACGTGCGCCTTTGTCAGCAGCAAATCGAAGAAGTCCCATGAGCCCGTTCCGTCAGGGGTTTTAAGCCAGATATAAGGCGCGTTGACGCCGCCGTAGGCCGTGTATCCCAGGGCGCTGAGCCTTTCACGGATGGTCTTGGCATTGTTCATGTACAACGAGATCGTCTCCCGGATCTGCTCTCTCCCCGCGGGAGTGTAGACTGCCGCGGCTCCCGCCTGAGTTATGTACGACACCCCATTGAATTTGGTGCACAGGCGCCTGCTCCAGAGCGGGTTGAGAAAAACGCCGCGTCCCCGGCTGTCGTAAACCTGCAGTTCTTTCGGCACGACTGTGAAGGCGCATCTGACCCCGGTGAATCCCGCCGTCTTTGAAAAGCTGCGGAATTCGATGGCGACTTCCCTTGCCCCGGGAATTTCGAAAATCGAGTGCGGGATTGCGGGATCGCCGATGAATGCCTCGTAGGCGGCGTCGAAGAGTATCACGGCCCGGTTCTTCTTCGCGTAATCAACCCACTTGGCAAGCTGCTCTCTTGTTGCGACCGCTCCGGTCGGGTTATTGGGAAAACAGAGATAGACCAGGTCCGCCTTGCGGTCGAGCGGCTCCGGAACGAAGTTGTTTTCCACCGTGGCGGGCATGTAGATGATGTTCTGATACATTCCCTGCGCGTTCATCGGGCCGGTGCGCCCCGCCATCACGTTGGTATCGACGTATACCGGATATACCGGGTCGGTGACCGCCACTATGTTGTCGAGTCCAAACAGCTCCTGGCTGTTTGCGGTATCGGACTTCGCACCGTCGCTTATGAATATTTCATCTGCCCCGACTGCGATTCCTTTTGACCGGTAGTCGTTTTCGCTGATCGCTTCCCGGAGGAATTCGTAACCGACGCCGCCGTCATCGTAGCCGCGAAAGGTCTCTTTCTTCCCCATCTCGTCGACTGCTGCGCGCATGGCTTCGATCACCGCCGGCGCCAGGGGGCGGGTTACGTCCCCTATCCCCATGCTGATGATCTTCGCCTCCGGATTGGCCTGTTGGAACGCCCGCCGCCGCTTTCCTATTTCCGGGAAAAGATATCCTGCCTGCAATTTCAAAAAGTTCTCGTTTACTGTCGCCATTGTTTCCTTTCTGAAAGAGTCTCAGCTGAAAAAAACAAGATTATGACATACATGAGCGTGATGTCGAGTTGTCAGAAGTCCTGCAATCGGATATAAGAGGGGCCGTCAAATAGAAATCGTAGGCTGTGCGTCTTTACTTCTCAAAGCGAGGTCGCATGAGTCCGACCCTTCTCTTTGCCTTGAGCCTTTTCACGGGCGCCGGGCTTCTGTTCTGGGCCCAGCCCCTGATTGCGAAGATACTACTCCCTTTTCTGGGAGGTGCGCCGGCGGTCTGGAACATATGCATGCTCTTTTTCCAGACGACGCTCCTGCTGGGATACCTCTACGTGCACATGCTCGTGAGGATCCGGTGGTGCAGTGACCGGGTCAAACTCGTCGTTCATCTTCTGCTAATCGCGGCAGCCGGGCTGTTCCTCCCGTTTTCGCTTTCCCTGGACATAATCGACTCTGCGCTTGCCCGGCAGGCTCCGGTGGTGTGGCTTCTCGTAGCATTGCCGGGGATGGTTGGGCTGCCGTTCTTTATCGTCTCGACCTGCAGCCCTCTGCTGCAGTACCGGTTCTCGCACGTCCGGGATCCGTACTTTCTGTTCGCTGCGAGCAACCTTGGGAGCCTGACGGCGCTGGTTCTTTTCCCTTTCGTACTGGAACCGAATCTTACTCTGGGTGAGCAGGGGCGATTCTGGGCGTTGGGGTACGGGTTTGTCGCGATCCTGGTATTGTCGTGTCTGCTGTTGTCCCGGCGCTTGGAAGCTGCGGCGGCAGCTGTGCAGGCGCCGCAAGCGAACAGCGGGGAGAAGGTCGCATGGAAGCGGCGGCTCCTGTGGCTGGCGCTTGCATTCATGCCTTCCAGCCTGATGCTTGGCGTGACTCAGTACATCTCGACCGATCTTGCGGCGGTGCCGCTCCTGTGGGTTATTCCACTGGCGCTGTATTTGGGCACGTTCATCCTGGTGTTTGCCAGGGGGCAATGGGTGCCGCGCCGCAGGGGAATCGGAATCTTTCCCGGGGCTGTTCTGATCCTGACCTTTGTGTATCTTTCCGGCGCCCGGGAGCCCGGATGGTTTCTGGTGCCGCTTCACCTGCTGTTCTTCTTTATCGCTTCGCTGATATGCCACGGCCGTCTCGCAGATGACCGGCCTTCGTCGGAACACCTCGTCGACTACTATGTCTGGATCGCCCTCGGCGGCATGGCCGGAGGCATATTCAACGGCATTGTTGCGCCGGTACTCTTTGATTCGCTTTTCGAATACCCGCTAGCGATAGCGGGAGCGTGCTTCCTCGTGCCGTCGGCGGTGTCGAAGATCCGCGGATTCGATCGGCGAATGGATCTCGTTGTTCCGTTGGGTATCTGTCTGGTTGCGATCGTTCTTGTGCTGGCGACTCCGGGCATGGAGTTGCGCGCCGGCGAAAGGGTGGGGCTCGTGTTGGGCGTTCCGGTATCTCTCGCTTATTTTGCCCGCCACCGTCCGGTCCGGTTCGGGCTCTCGATTGTGGCTGTCATGATCGGCGGGATGTTCTACGGCGGATTCGGGGACGCCACTCTGTATAACGAGCGCAACTTCTTCGGGGTACTGAGGGTGGCCGAGAGCCGCGACTCGGGCCTGCGCCTGCTGTACCACGGCAATACCGTCCACGCGAAACAGTTCCTGGAAGCCGGGCGCAGTTGTGAGCCGCTTGCCTATTATCATCGCGAGGGGCCGCTTGGAAAGGTATTCGAAGCATTCGAGGCGCGTCGCTTGCCGGGCCGCGTCGCGGGTGTCGGACTCGGGGCCGGCGCGATGGTCGGGTATTCACGTCCCGGCCAGCAATGGACGTTTTATGAAATCAACCCGGCGGTGGTGGGAATCGCGCAGAACCGGGAGTACTTCACATACCTGGATTCGTGCGCCGGAGGCACGGTGCGCGTTATTACGGGAGACGCGCGCCTGAGCATCCGGAATGCACCGGACCGCTTCTACGGGCTCATCGTCCTTGACGCCTTCAGTTCCGACTCCATTCCAATGCACCTCGTTACCAGGGAAGCGATCGACCTTTATCTGTCGAAGCTGGCGCCGGGCGGAATGATGGCATTCCACATATCGAACCGAAGCCTCGACCTGCGGCCGGTGCTCGCCGGCGCGGCAAAGACGCTGGGACTTGCGGGGGTTGTGTGTGAGGACAGGGAATTCG
>JAAYAM010000251.1 GCA_012719355.1 Acidobacteriota bacterium | reverse complement strand
TCTGACCCCGCCCCTCACCGAAAAAATCCGGACCGGCAGCGTTGTTAAGGAAAAAAGCAGTGATCAGAGGTTTGTGGTCATGAATCCTGCCTGCGACCTTGTTATCCGAGATAATGGCGAATGCAATACGGACAGAATTCTCATTGTGGAAATTGACTCGAAGACCTCATTGTTTCCTGGTCATTCTGCCACTGGTCTCAGCAAGAGCCAGAAGAAAGATCTGGAGAAAGCATACAGAAACAATAAGTCGGCATATTATCACTGGCTTCCCAGAACAGACTTCTTCGAAGGTGGTTTTCTGAATTTCAGAAAACTTTCATCTTTGTCAAGCGAGGAGTTCAATGAGAGATTCGAGAAGCCCGCGGTTCAGATCTCGCCTTCTTTTGTGAAGGACATGGTGGCGCGTTTCTCTGCATACTACGCCCGCCAAGGACAGCCGGATATCGATTTTGAACATTTAATCAATCCTTCGGCAGTACAAACGGGGAACTCGCAATAATGGGTGTCCACTCGCCCGAGCAGTGCAGTTTTAACATGTCCAGAATCCGGGGAAAAAACACCCGGCCTGAGGTGATGGTGAGTGGTTGGCTCCGGGCGAACGGATACCGATACCGTCTTAACGGAATGACCTTCCCGGCAAGCCGGATATCGTCCTACCGAAATATCGCTCAGTCATTTTTGTTCATGGATGTTTCTGGCACCGATATGGCTGGCGTTCGACGACCACTCCGGAGTCACGTCGGGAATTCTGACTTGCCAAATTCAGCGAAAACGTCAGCAGGGACAAACGCAACATCACAGCCCTGCTGGAGCAGTCCTAGCGGGTTATGGTGATGTGGGAATGCTCCCTCCGGGGAAAAAATGCGACTCCGGAACTGGTCGCTGAACAGATAGCGGATTTTGTGAATTCGGAGGCACGTTTTGTCGAGAGCGGCACTCAATGGAAGGGAGAGGGAAAGGATGGGTGAAAGATGAATCGGGTGGATTTTTTGCTGGATGCTGACGAATTGTCACTTGTCATCAAGGCACTCCAGGACGCCTTGACAAGACGTCCCAATCCTGAAGGTGAGCCGCATTTCGAGCTGCAGACGGCGCTTGATAGTTTCGACGAATATTTTGAGAGCGTTCGAAAGCTTACGGAAGCAATCGGCAAGCTCTCGGCTCACGACCTGCTGCGGATGCTTCAGTCTCTTACAGAGGCTGAAAGCGAAGATTATCTGGGGGAGCCGCTGATTACTCTTGATGCAGAAGAAGAATTGAATTGTTTCAACACTTGGTTGATGGTCTGGCACCCCATCAGAGAATTGGATTACGGTCTTCGCAAGGCTGTGGTATTGGTGCCCTGGCAGCCTCCTTCCTGCTGGGATGGTGGTTCGGGCGGGATTAATAGCCAAGTTCCTTTTCCTCCATCCGGAGCATGGCATCGTATCAGTGCGGGACCCGATCAAGATTAAGGTCGCAGAGCGATACGGGCTCAGCCCGCTCATACTTTATGGATTGACCGTTGCCGGGTTGCCCATTCGGTGGATGACCTTTACCCCAGTCGATCAGCCTAGGCCCTTCCGGGATGTTCTTTTGGAGGCGTCAATAGGCGCGAGGGTGCAATCGCTTATGAAGAGATGCTCGCCAAGTATATCGAATTGGTAAAGAACGTAGAAACACCTGAAAACAATCCGCGTTACCCTGAAAGTATCCGCCACAGCGGAGCGTTAAGGGCGCTATTTGATAACTGTGGAGAGGACGAGGCTATGGCTCTTGCCCTCGACAAAGCTGTCCGCGAAAGCAAGCAAGCCGATTTTCGGCATAACGAGTTCAAAGAGCGGCGCATAAAGCAGGCGCTGTACGAGATACTGAAAGACAAGGACGAGGTTGAAAGGATCTACAACATCGTTGTGGAACAGGGGGAATATTAAGTGCTGCTGAACATCTCGGGCATACCGGTAGAGGTGTGTAAAAAAGATATCAAAAATATGCACCTCTACGTGAAGACTCCCGACGGTAAAGTGACGGTGTCTGCCCCCCTCACGATGAGCAATGATGTGATCGAACGGTTCGTTCGAACTAAAGTAGGCTGGATAAAAAAACAGATCGCCAAGTTCGACAACCAGCCTCGGCAATCCGAGCGGGAGTATGTTTCCGGCGAGACCTTGTTTGTTTGGGGCAAGCGTTACTACCTGTGGACGGAATATGGCAGCAGAAACTCACTTGTCCTTTCTGGTGATAAAGCCGTACTGACGGTGCGCAAAGAAAGCACCGCCGTTCAGCGTGAAAGCTTTGTCCGCGAATGGTACAGAGAGTTGCTAAAAGCCGAAATAGCGAGGCTGCTGCCAAAGTGGGAGAAAATAACTGGCTTAAAGGCCGCAGGGTGGCAAACGAAGTACATGACCACACGGTGGGGAACCTGTAACACCAAGACGGCCAAGATATGGATTAACCTTCAGCTTGCCAAGAAAACACCTGAATGTCTTGAATACGTCATTCTGCACGAGCTCATCCACCTGGTAGAGAGAACCCACAATGAACGATTCGTTTCACTAATGGATGCGTATATGCCGATGTGGAGAGAAGTCAAAGCTACGCTCAACGATCAGACACTTGATTACATGGAGTAGGGCAATCCGAGGGGATAAAGAATGCTTGGGATAACACCAGAAGGAAAACAGAAAGAGGTAATGGCTCTACCTGCAAAAGGACATATCGTCGTACTGGGAGCTGCTGGCAGCGGAAAGACGACCATGGCTTTGCTGCGTGCACATCATCTTGCCAACATACCTAACGGCGGGCGGGTGCTGCTTGTCACATTCAACGGGGCTTTGGTCGGGCATATGCGTGGGATTAGTGACTTGCGACCAGGCGGTAAACGTTTAGATCCCGTTGGATGAAGCTGATTTGAAAAAGCATACACGCCATCCTTGAAGTGTTCAAAAAACGACAAAAAGTATACACGTAGCAAGCGACATGCATACTTTCAGCGGGAAGTTGAACAGATGCATTGACTTCTTAATTCCCAGCCCCTCCAGTTTTTCTGTCATCTTTGCCCGTACTACGGCCAGCTCTTTTTCCAAGTCGTTTATTTCCGCCTGCACCGCGTCAATATCGATTTCCTCTTCAAAGGTGTCCACATAGCGGGGATATTGAGGTTGAAGTCGTTTTCCTTGATTTCGGTGAAGTCGGCCTGTCTGAGCGCTTTTTCTTCCTTATTTTAGGATATCCGGTTAAGATAAAATAACGGCGGGCCGTATTTTAGGTTCGAGGCAGGTAGGATGAAGCGAGAACTCCAAGGCAGATACGTGACTATATCGACGGTGGGCGAGAAGGCCCAGGCCTTCGTGCCTGCGCCCCTGCCGCCGCATCCGCCCATCGAATGGACGCCTGAGCTGCGTGACAAGTTCGACCAGGCGCTGGTGGCTCTTGGTAGGCTTGACAGCGTCTCTACCTTGCTGCCGGATACGGCTTTGTTCCTGTACATGTATGTCCGCAAGGAGGCTGTGCTGTCCTCCATGATCGAGGGAACCCAGTCATCCCTGTCGGATCTGCTGCTGTTCGAGCTGGATCAGGAGCCAGGCGTCCCGCTGGATGACGTGCGGGAGGTTAGCAATTATGTTGCTGCCCTCGACCATGGCCTGCGTCTGTTGGAGGAGGGGCTGCCTATTTCGCTGCGCTTGTTTCGCGAGATTCATCGCGTGCTGCTGACCAAGGGGCGCGGCAGCAATCAGACTCCGGGAGAGTTTCGTCGCAGCCAGAACTGGATTGGTGGTACCAGGCCAGGAAATGCGGCCTTTGTTCCACCTCCGGCCGAAGAGGTGCTGGAGTGCATGAGCAAGCTTGAGCTCTTCCTACACGACCAGCCCGAACCGACTCTGG
>JAAYAM010000250.1 GCA_012719355.1 Acidobacteriota bacterium | reverse complement strand
TGGCGCATGGCTTCGAGGCCGTTCAGATCGGGCATCGCGACATCGATGATGACCATGTCCGGTTTCTGTTTGCGCGCCAGCTTCACGGCCTCCCGCCCGTTGGTCGCCTGCGCGACAATCTCCATGTCTGACTGGGCCTCCAGGAGAACCTTAAGGCCATCGAGCACAATTTTATGATCATCAGCGATCAGAATCCGGATGCTCACATATCACCCCGCTCTCCGCTGCCATTGCTCCTGAGAGGCACAAAAAGGGTCACGCTTGTCCCTTTTCCGGGTTTGGATGCCAACTCGACGCGCCCTCCCATGAACCCAAGGCGCTCGCGGATGCCGAAGAGCCCGAATCCCTCCGAGGCAGCTTTTCCAAACAGTCGTTTCATGGGGTCCATCCCGACTCCTTTGTCTTCGACCGTCAGAATCACCTCTGTTTTGGTTCTTCTGAGCGTCACACTCGCGCTCTTTGTCCTGGCATGCTTGCTGACGTTGACCAGCAGCTCCCGGATTGCGGTAAAGAGCGTCACCTGCCATTCGATGCTCAACGGAACTTTCCTGGTCTGGCCTGTCACCGAGACGGTCAGTCCGTACTGCTGCTGCATCTTTTCGGCCAGCCATTCCAGCGCTGCTCCGAACCCGAGTTCATAGAGAATGGGAGGGCTCAGATCGAACGTGAGAGACCGTGTCTCAGCCACACACTCCGACACCAGACGCCGGATTTCCTGAAGTTCCTTCTTTATCTGTCCTGAAGGAACCTGCTGCAGCATGGCCCCAATCTTGATATTGATCAAAGCCAGCACCTGTCCGATTCTGTCATGAAGCGCCTGGGCGATGATCCTGCGTTCGCGCTCCTCGCTGAGAGCAAGTTCAGTCGCCAGCGACCTGAGCTCCTGCTGGTAAGTCAGCAGCTTTTGCTCAGACCATTTCCGTTCAATGACGTCTCCCAGTCTCTGGGCAATGACATTCAGAAGATTCCGCTCTTCCTTGAAAAAGGGACCTTCGTCCTGTTGCGGCTTTTCGCTCCGGTAGCTGACCGCGACCGTCCCGACAGGCAGCCCGTGAACGATAATCGGGCATTCCTGAATCCAGGCCGTCTGTACAAATCTCCTCGTCCGAAACTCTTTACCTTCGAGACTGACCCGCGCGCCCGCGATTTCAGGGTATTGCCACGCCGTGGGAATCACTTCGATCGTCCGGCGGATGATCTCGTCGAGAGTGAGGCCCTTCTTCTCGAATATCTTCGTGATTGTGTAGAGACAGTTCAGTTCCTTGACACGTTCCGCCAGAACGAGTGACTGCACGGAATGCCGGATTCCGGTTTTGTGACCGCGCGTGGTTTCTTCTTTCACGTCATATTCCCAGTGCGAGCTTCAGTTGACCTTAACCTTTAACACGCAAAGGGTTTGAACTCAACCGCCAACTGCAGGAGCGCGCGCCTTGTCATCAAATGGATTACGCGATACCATCCATTGGATGATGTTCTTTTCAGGATCTTCCTGATTGCCGTTCGCCGCTGTTCGGGCGATTATCTGTAGTGGATGTACAGGTGTCTTCCGGATTGTACACGGAAGATCCGGATGACAGCGCAGCCCCCTGGGCTTTCAGTAAGCATTGGTGATGACGATGCGAGATAAACTTCAACACAGCCGCTCGAAAAAGAGGCATCCTCGCGAGCCCGGCCACTGTACGGAGAATCACCCGCTGAAGGCCCAAGGTATCCAACCGGTCATTTAAACCTACTCTAAACAGCGAATAGTTCGGAGTGCCGGAGTCGCCGGCGCCGGAAAGGAGTTCTCATGAAAGAACGACAGATCCACATCACCGACGCGGATATGGAGCGCCTTCGGAAACTGCTCGACAGGATGCAGGTCTCGAATAAGGACCGGGCATACCTGGACGACCTCGAGGACGAACTTGACCGGGCCGTCCTGGTGCCGGCTGACAAGGTCCCGCCGCACACCGTTACCATGAATACCAGGATCCGGGTAAAAGATCTGGATTCAGGGAAAGACATGACCATTCAACTGGTGTTTCCGAGTGAAGCCGATTTCGAAAAGGGCAAGATATCGATCACGGCACCTATCGGAACCGCCCTGATCGGCTATGGTGTGGGGGATGTGGTTGAGTGGAAAGTGCCTGCGGGAATACGGCGCCTGAAGATAGAAGAGATCCTGTACCAACCGGAATCCCAGGGGCATGCAAGGTGAGCGTGACTTCCGCCCTACGTCCGGGAAAGGCCGTTGGGAGCTGCGATTTCATTCGCAAAGGATGTCAAGTCCCAGGAGATGAGCTCCGCTATCGACGCCGTAATGTATCTATGCACCTCGTAAGCGGTCGGAAGCTTCAACGCGCGCCTGGCTATGCGTTTGGAGAGATCGAGAGGGACCTCCCTCAGGACTCTTCGGATGGTGGGAATCGACAGCGGATTCATGCTGAGCTGGTTGAATCCCATCCCCAGGAGAAGTACCGCGAAAAAGGGGTTCGACGAGATCTCGCCGCAAATGCGCACCGGTTTTTCCAGCTTTGCGGCCACTGCCGCGACACGGTGGAGGCACTGGAGCACGGAGGGATGCAGCGGCTGATAAAGGTACGCAACGTGGGGGTTTCCCCTGTCGACCGCAAGCATGTACTGGATCAGGTCGTTTGTGCCGACACACAGAAAATCCACTTCACGCGCCAGCGTCTCAAGTGAAAGTACGGCAGCAGGGACTTCAATCATGACCCCGAGCGGCACGGGCGGCAGCTGGAGTCCCGCCCTCTTCAACTTTGCACCTTCCTCCTGAATGATCGCCTTTGCCTGCCAGACCTCTTCGACGGTTGAAACCATCGGCAGGACGATTTCGATCGTCCCTTCCACACTGGCGCGAAGGACCGCTTCGATCTGAGTGCGGAAGGTCGCCTGCGCATGCAGACTCAACCGAATGCCTCGCAGCCCCATGCTCGGGTTGTCCTCACCCTCGAAACTATCCCTGGTCGACATGTGAGAGATCTTTTCCGAACCCGCATCGAGCGTCCTGATCGCCACCTTGTAAGGACTCATCTCACTTGCCAGCCTGCCGTAGGCGGCAAGCTGTTCTTCCATGCTGGGGAGCCCCCGAGGATGGCCGAAATAGAGGAACTCCGACCTGAACAGGCCTATCCCTTCGGCGCCGCAGCTTTTCGCGGTTTCCAGTTCGTGGAGCAGTTCGGTATTGGCACGCAGCGACACGGGGGCCCCGTCTTTCGTCATGGTAGTCCGGCCACCGTGCGCGGAGGACGACGATTCCGAAATGGCGCTGAAAGCATCAAGCCGCCCGCGCACGGCATCAATCCTTCCGGGACTCGGATTGACTATGACCAGTCCCGCATCACCGTCCAGCAGAAGTGAATCGCCGGTTGCCACCGATTCGAGAAAATCCTGAAGGCCCATCACGGCCGGGAGCCGCAATCCCCTGCTTATTATGGCGGTGTGCGAGTTGCGCCCCCCTGATTCGAGCACGAGGCCGCGTACCTTTGTCAGGTCCATGGTCGCAAAATTTGAGGGATTGAAATCATGAGAGGCGATGATGAGATCCTGTGAAAGATAGTCCCAGCTAAGGGGGTGGTCTCCTGACAGGTTCAGCAGGATTCTCTCGGCGACATACTCGATATCGCTGTGCCTCTCCCGAAAATACTCGTCATCGAGCGACTTATAGGCTACGACAAGCCGGTCTGTTGCACGTGTAACAGCCCACTCGGCATTGGCGCTGTCGTTTCGTATGCTGGACAGTACTTCTGAATTGAAGCTGCGGTCTTCGAGCATCAGGAGATGAGCGTCAAGAATGACGCTGTGCTCCCTGCCCACTTTCTCCTCCAGCCGGTATTTCAAAGTCCTCAGCTGCTCTTTCGAATTTTCCACCGCGCGCAGATAGCGCTGCGCTTCAGCTTCGACATCGTCGACATGGACTCTGAGGATAAGCCTGTTATGGCTGTCGATTTTCAGGGCCTGGCCCAGCACGACTCCCGGCGATACGCCATTTCCCCTGAAAACGATTTCGGTTTTGGCAGCCATCACATTTCTTCTCCGAATCTGGATTCAAACAGCCGGCGGATCGCCTCGACTGCCTCGGCTTCGTCATGCCCCTCGACGGACACGACGAGCCGTGTACCCTTCTTTGCCGCCAGCATCAGCACCCCGAGAATGCTTTTCGAATCAATCTGCTGGCTGGCATCCTCACGGGAAAGATAGATCTCGCTTGCAAAACTCGACGCCAGCCGGACGAGCTTGGCCGCCGCGCGGGCATGCAGACCGAGGTTATTCACCACCAGAAGCGATTGCCGGATCATGATGCCAGAAAGTCACTGGCCATCGAAATACTCGATCGTCCCTGATCTCTCACGGTCCGGGCAAGTGACTCCAGTGTGTCCCCTTCCTTCTGGCTGGTTATTTTGATGATCATCGGCAGATTCACTCCGGTGACGACATCTACTTTGCCGGGATCGTGGAATGACAGAGCTATATTCGACGGGGTCCCGCCGAACATATCGGTCAGTATCAGCACCCCCTTGCCTGTCTCCACCTCCGCGATGCGCTTTTCGATGTCCTTCCGGGCATCGTTAACATCATCGTGCCAGCCGATCGACACCGACTGTATATGAGAGATCTCGCCGACGATCATCTCTGCGGCAGCCAGTAATTCCTGCCCCAGATGTCCATGCGTCACTACCAATGCACCGATCATAGTCCGTTTCCAGGTTTGATTGTCAAGAAATTAGGCCGTTACGTCAATTCTTCCAGCTCTTTCGCCGGATTGTAACCACGCTGACGAAGCATATGGATACGGGCAGCCACTTCCACCAGCGCGGCCAGGTTCCGTCCTGGCGCCACAGGCATGACGATCAGCGGGATCGGAACCCCCAGCAATTCCATGGTGGACTGATCGATTCCGAGCCGGTCGTACTCCACCTCTGAATTCCAGCGCTCCAGCCGGACCGCGAAATCGACAGGCTGAAAGACCGCCGTGGCCGAAATCCCGAATATGTCCTTGATATTGATGATGCCCAACCCGCGTAACTCCATGTGATGCCGAAGGATTTTCCCGCCCGTGCCAAGGAGCCTGTCGAGGCCGCGCCTGGTGATCTCGACCGAGTCGTCCGTGACGAGCCGGTGTCCCCTGAGAATGAGCTCCAGCGCGCATTCGCTCTTGCCGATGCCCGAAGGCCCTATGATCAGGACTCCCAACCCGAACACCTCGACAAGCACCCCGTGTACCGTTGCACGTGGCGCCAGTCGGTTTTCGAGCCAGCGCGTCATCTTAGAGGTCGAGAGCGAGCTGAGCGCCCTTGTCCGAAGAATGGGTATCTCCTGGCGGGCGCAGAATTCGGCCAGTTCCTTCGGCGGATCCAACCCTTTAGTGACAACGATGCAGCAGATCCTGAACCTCTTCAGCCGCTGTATCGCCGAGGTTCGGCCGTCCGGGGTCAGCTCCTTGAGGTAGTTCAGTTCGCTGCTTCCGACAATCTGAATCCGGTCAGGATGTATGTAGGTGGTGAACCCCGCGAGAGCCATCCCCAGCTTCTGAATCCGAGGAGAACGTATCTCGTTATCCAGCCCCTTACTCTGCAGTATCTCGAGATCCAGTCCCAGAGACGTGTCGGTGACAAATTCCCGGACCCTTAAAGAGCCATGGTCCGGCATCGACTCTTCCTTATCAGGCAAGACTTTCCACCGTGTAACGGGCCAGCAGCTGGATCTTCAGGGACGGATCAGCCCGATCGATCCATCCTTCCGGCGATACAGCACATTGACCGCTCCCGAGTCGGCGTTCCGGAACACGATAAAAGGATAGTCAGAATGATTCAGTTCCAACACGGCCTCTTCCACCTCCATCGGCTTCCGTTGAGCTTCCTCTTCCAGGATGCCATTGTTCTTGCGGGCGGCAAGAGTCACGGGAGAAACCTGCGCGATTCCTGATTTGACGGCAACCGACTTGGATTTTGCGCGCTGCCGTTTCCCTTCGATGATCTTTCCTTTGTGCTTCAGGGCCTGGCGTTCGATCTTCTCTATGGCCACCAGGATCGAATTGTACATGTCATCCGTTCTGCCCTTTCCCGTCAGGTCGAGCAGCTTGGTTTTCAGCAGAATTTCGGCAGTCTGCCGCTCCTTCTGCACATCGATGATGACATGGAAGCTGATGTCATCGCCGAAAATCTTTGCGAACTTGCGAAGTCTTTTGAGAACGTACGAGCGAATCGCAGGCGTGATCACAACGTGCCTGCCGGTTATTTCCACATTCATTGTGAGTTCCCTTCCAGGTAGAAAAATCAAACAACTTCGGCAACGCGGGTATCGGTCAGAAAAGATAGCCGATCTTCCTTTCGCGTGACCCGGGAATCTGCATCTGTTCCCTGTATTTCGCCACTGTCCGACGAGTAATGAAGATATTGTCGCGCCGCAGCAACTGACCGAGCTGGTTGTCTGAAAAAGGTTTGCTCTTATTTTCATCCTCAATCAGCTTCTTGATTTTCAGTTTGACCTGGACGATCGAAAGTTCCTCGCCGTCCGGATTTTCAACTCCCATCGTGAAAAACTTCCTCAGTTCCATTACACCCTGAGGAGTATCGACGTACTTGTTCGTAACCACTCTGCTGATGGTCGAACTGTGGACTCCCAGTTCGCTGGCCACGTCCTTTATCAGCATCGGATGAAGATGACTTGGTCCATGTTCCAGGAAATCGCGCTGGCGGTTCACAATACAGACGCAAACCTTGTAAATAGTCTGTTTCCGCTGGTTGACGCTCCTCAGGAGGTCGACCGCCGAACGGAATTTCTCCCTCAGGAAAGTCTTCGTCTCGCCGCTGACACCGTTGCTTTTCAGCAGTTCCTTGTAGCTCGCATTCAAACGCAGCTGAGGCATCCCTTCATCATTGATCAGAATGACGAAGTCGTCGTCGACCTTGGCGATTGTCACCTCAGGCTGTACATAAGTGGCTTTCTGATTGCTGTACTTCTGTCCTGGTTTCGGGATCAGGCTCTTGATCGTCTCGACTGCCTGGAGCACCTCCTCGAATGAGGAACTTGTACGGCTGGCGATTTCCTTGAACTTATGGCTCTCAAGCGCAGGGAGGTAATCCTGGATTATTCTGTAGGCAAGTGTATCGTCCAGCTCCAGGTTCTTCAGCTGCAGCGACAGACACTCCTTCAGATCGCGGGCGCCGATGCCGACAGGGTCCATCTCCTGCACGGCCGCAAGCGCTTCCTCGGCCTGCTCCATGGTGCAGCCCGTAATCTGGCAGAGCTCGTCGAGCCCTATGATCAGATAACCGTCTTCATTGAGATTCCCTATGATCTGCCTGGCAATCTCTGCGATTTCGGGCCTGACGTCAGATAACCCCAACTGCCAGTTGAGGTGTTCTTCCAGAGAGGGAGCCCGGGTGAGGAATGCTTCAAAAGAAGGTTTTTCCGGATCTTCTATCTCACGGTTCTTATAACCGGTATCCAGGTATTCATCGAAAAAGTAGCGAAAGTCAATCTCTTCAAACGAATCGGTCTCTCCTTCGGCGGTTGCGGCGGTGTCGGCAGGGGCCAGATCCTCGTCCGTCCCATCCTCCATCGCAGAGATTTCCGCGGGCGTATCCTGCTCAGGGACCTCCTCGAGGATCGGATTCTCAATCAGCTCCTGATTCAGCATCTCCTGAAGCTCGAGTTTGTTGAGCTGGAGCAATTCAATTTTCTGGAGCAAAGAAGGAGTCAGGGCCAGTCTCTGACTAAGCCGCAAGTCCAAGGTTTGCCGCAGAAATGGTCTTCGATTCATCATCCCCTATCTCAACCTGAAATTCTCTCCAAGGTACACCCTTTTTACCTCATCGTCATTTGTCAGCCGTTCAGGCGTCCCCTCACGTAAAATCTTACCATCGTTTATTATATAGGCACGATCAGTTATATTCAAAGTCTCGCGCACGTTGTGATCCGTGATCAATACTCCAATGCCGCGCTTCTTGAGATTTCCTATGATCCGCTGTATGTCCAGCACCGCCAGCGGGTCGATCCCGGCAAAGGGCTCATCGAGAAGAATAAACTGCGGCGTCAGAACCAGGGCACGGGCGATCTCGAGACGCCGCCGTTCACCCCCCGAGAGCGTGTACGCCCCCTGATCACGCAGGTGTTCAATCCCGAATTCCTCCAGCAGCCCACACGTCAGTTCCTCCCGTTTTTCGGCCGGGAGATCAAGAGTCTCCGCGATGCTCATGAGGTTTTCCATGACTGTGAGTTTTCTGAAAACTGACGGCTCCTGAGGAAGATAGCTGATTCCCATCCGGGCCCTGCGATACATCGGCAGGTTCGTTATATCCTGCCCGCAGAGATCGACGCGTCCGCTTTCGGCCGCAATAAGGCCCACCAGTATGTAGAAAGTGGTCGTCTTGCCGGCGCCGTTCGGCCCCAGCAACCCGATCACCTCTCCCTTATGCAGCTCCAGGCTGACCTCCTGGACAACCTTGCGCCCGCGATAGGACTTGCTCAAACCAAAAGCCTGCAAAGCACTGTTTGATGACATGTTTTCCGTGAAAAGCCTGAAATGATTTTTGGATCAATCACCGATTCTCGAGCACGATCCGGTCATTCCCGGTAAAGGATGTCAGGCGGCGCGCAAAGGAACGCCCCCGCTCCGGATCGTAGACCTCTGCAGGTTCACCCAACACCACGAATTTCCCCGGCTCCAGGTACCAATCCGCGCTGTCGCCCCTGCACTCGCGCGCCTTCTGGCGGATCAGTACTTCCTTATGCGCCGTCGCGCGTTCCACCGTCTTTCCGTCCGGGCCCAGGATAGCGTCGACAAGCCCTGCGGCCATGCTCACATCCGCGGAATTCAGTGTGACATCGCCGGAATAAGTAAGGGCATTCTTCCCTCTGACATACTTCAATGTCGAACTCCGGATCAGGATCGGCGAATCCCCGCGAATGCCGGATTCCTGCTTCGCCGGCACGAAATGCCGGATTCTTCCGTTGGCCTCGATCTGCTCTCCGCCACCGAGTATTTCGAGAACCTGGGCCTGCAACTGCTGTTCTTCAGACAAAAACCGGACATCTCCGGTATAAAGCGCACGCTGGTTCTCTTCCCAGTAGCGCATTTCCCGTGCGATCACGATACCCGGGGAGGACGAATCGGATGATCCGAAAAACGATCCGTCACCTTTATTGTTGTTCAGGCGCGATCGAACCCTGCCATGGACCGAAAGCACCTTTCGATTCTGATCGAATTCCATCCGCTCCCCGGTAGTGGAATTGAAGGCATCAGTGATCCGCGGCGACTCCTTGTGCGCTGAATGCCGATCTCGCAGAAATACGATCCCGTCTGCCGCATTGTAATCGCATCTTCCTGCAACAGCAGACTTTACATCATCCTTATACTCGAAGTCACCCCACTGGGACATCGACTCGACGGCGCCTTCCGAAAAAGTCGCCTTCAATCTGTCACTGGCGGTACGGGGATTGCCGCCGGACGCGCCGTTTCCAAACTTCACCTCAACGTGTCCCTCGGCCTCGAGGCTTCTGATCTGATTGTCGCCCGGGAAGAAATCGAACCGGGTCAGATCTGCATTCAATTGTCGCAGTTGCGGCCGAGCCGCCGGTCCGCTGTGCGTCTCCGACATCACCACCTTCCCGGACGCTGTTCCGTTTCGCAGGTACTCCCCGTCCGCGGAATAAAACATGTCCAGGACACCCGCCTTCAACGTTCTTGCGGCACCTTTACCAGACACGGCGGGAGAATATTGGACACGGCCGTCGGCGTGAACCCTGCGAAGCACAACTCGCCCATCGGCCGTTGCCAGACTCACCTGTATCTTGCGCGCCTTCAACTCATTACGCTGCGACTTCGCCGAGTCCTCTACTACCATTTTCGCATCTTTGCCCACGGCCTCCACGCTCTCCAGAGTCCCGGTCTCCGAAGTGAATACCGCACCGAGTTCCTCTCCTGAAAGGGTTGTCAGGGCGGTGCCGCGCCTCAGGTGGAACCGCACGCGCTTGCGTCCCTTCACGAGCAGGGGCAGTCCTTCCGCGTCAAAATCGATCTCGATGGTCTGTGCATCAAGAGTCTGTTCCCCGTCGCCGGAATCCACTACAAAGCTTGCCTTCTGCGAGACCACGATTCTTTCCGGAATCCCGGTGGTTCCGATGCTGAAGACCATCCTCTCGCCCGCGATGCTCCGGTTTCCGTCCCGTTCCCGCGACGTGTAAGTTACATTCTTTTCGGCCGTTACGGAACTGACCTGTCCGTGGTCGGGATCCATTACCGCTCTGACCGTCTCGCCGGTGAGCACACTGTCGCCCGATTCCACGCGGGCGTTCCCACGCAGGGTAAACAACTTGTCCGAATCCGAAAAAGAGGCCCGATCTGATACCGCGTGGATTCTGGTCGGCACAGCCAAACCGCCGTCGCCTTCCAGCGCGGGTGTCAGGAAGAGGTCGACCTTGCTGAACAGGTTCAGGATCCGCCGATTGCTGTCGAACCGGACGCCGTGGCTGCTCCCGTTGATCTCGTCTGAACGGATCCGCAACAAGTCGGAGGTCGTGCCTGTCCCCCCGCTGAGGTTGTAGTGGAGCGACTCAGTCTGCAGTTCGATCTTTTGCCCGAGAAAAATCCTTACATTGCCACTGAGATCGGCAATCTTGCGCTCGGGGTAATAGGTGGCCTTCTGACTGTGGATTTCGTTCTCGAGGACGCCGTCCGGACCGAAGTCATGCACTTCAATCCCTTCCAGCAGGTGCACCAGGGTGCCCCCTTCACGCTTTTCGACGGCTCTCCGGGCATGGATGCTGTACCTGAGGATTCCCTGGTTATATCCGGAATAGTGGACATCTTCCACCGAACGGACAGTTTCAGAGCTGAGAATGGAAAGCGGCTTTTTCTCCGCCCGGCTGCGGTTATGCCGGGACCGGAAGTAGTTGTGCAATACGGCGATCAAAACAATGGCTATGATGCCCACGAGGATGAGGCGTATTGTCTTGACCGATGGCTTCCGCATCCAGGTGAGTATAGGTAACCCTCCGGCAGTGCGTCAACGAAGGAGTCGAGAAACGCGCAGCCCAACCCTGGTTGACGCCGGGACCTCAGGACGCGACCAGTTCGGAGCTCATTTCCATCTCTCTACGGCCTGACTTTTGCAGAAGAGCAGAAAGTTCCCCCCGGGTGAGTGTCTCTTTCCTGATCAGTTCGCGCGCGATCACTTCGAGTTCATCCCGCCGTTCGAGCAGCAGCGTTTTGACGCGCTTCCGGAGCTCATCGATTATGCGGCGCGTCTCCCGATCGATGAGCTCTGCGGTGCGTTCGCTGTAGTTCCGCTCCTCAGCTTCTCCGCCGGCCATCTTCAGATGCCGGCTGGCATGCGAATAGCCGTACGTCATGAGCCCCAGTTCCTCTGTCATCCCGTAGCGCGTGACAATCTGCCGCGCGAGAACCGAAGCCCTTTCAAGATCATTCGAGGCACCGGTAGACACGACACCGTCGTAGACGATCTCTTCCGAAACACGCCCCCCCAGCATCACTGCAATCTGGTCCTCTATTTCGGGCTGGGTAAGCAGGTATTTCTCCTCGACAGGAAGCTGCAGCACATGTCCAAGCGCCCCGATGCTGCGGGGAATGATCGAGACACGGTGCACCGGGTCGGCAGTCTTCACGGTCAGGGCAACCAGCGCATGACCGGTTTCGTGATATGCCACCCGTTCTTTGATGGGGGGACTCATCACCCGGTTCTTTTCGAGGCCAAGCATCACCCGGTCAATCGCTTCTTCCAGTTCGGCCATGGTGACGTATTCGGCATTTCTCCTGGCGCCCAGAATCGCCGCTTCGTTGATAATGT
This sequence comes from Acidobacteriota bacterium, assembly GCA_012719355.1. Lineage (GTDB taxonomy): Bacteria > Acidobacteriota > UBA6911 > UBA6911 > UBA6911 > UBA6911. The sequence goes on along the minus strand of JAAYAM010000250.1, from coordinate 1,615 downwards.
TCGCAAGATCGGCCCCTACCATCCCAGGTGTGCGGGCTGCGATGGTGCCGAGATCAACGTCCTCGGCCAGTTTCACTCTCCTTGCATGTATCTTCAGAATGGCTTCGCGCCCGGCGATATCCGCCTTGTCCACGAGAACCTGCCGATCGAAGCGGCCGGGCCTTACCAGGGCAGGATCAAGAACTTCCGGAGTATTGGTAGCGCCCATGACTATAATGTTTGTGCAGGCCTCGAATCCATCCATCTCGACCAGCAGCTGATTCAATGCCTGGTCGCGTTCATCATTTCCGGCTATCGGGCGCCTGTCGGAGCTGCGAGACTTTCCTATGGCGTCAATTTCATCGATGAACACGATACAGGGAGCCTTCTGCTTCGCTTTCTTGAACAGGCTCCTCACCCTGGCGGCCCCCACTCCGACGAACATTTCGACGAACTCCGAACCTGACATCGAGAAGAAGGGAACGCCCGCCTCGCCCGCAACCGCGCGGGCCAGCAGGGTTTTCCCGGTTCCGGGAGGACCGACCAGAAGCACGCCTTTCGGGACATGTCCCCCCAGCTTCTGATACTTATCCGGTTGACGGAGAAAATCGACGACCTCGACCAGTTCCGCCTTGGATTCGTCGATGCCCGCAACGTCTGCAAAGGTGGTCCGGCTCACCAGATCACTGTCCTGCAGTTTCGCCTGGCTCTTGGAAAAGCCAAACGGGAGACTGGCGCCCTGGCGGAATCGCCAGACTATGAATACAGAGAAGACTCCAATCAGAACGAGAGGCACAATAATCGGGACTGCCGCGCCGGCATTCTCCTCTTCCCGACCGGTGAAACGGATGCGATTGGCTTCGAGTTCGCTGATGACGGTCCCGATGTCCATGCCTGGAAGGCGCGGAGCGCGGATCCGCTCAGAAGCCTCGGCTCCGGGCTTCTGCTGCAATAACCCGATCAGTTCAGCCTCGGTGATGCGAACTTCGCTAAGTTCCCGTTTCCGGATCAAATCCATGAAATCGCTGTAGTAAACACGCTTGGGTTGTTCCGTGCGGAGCGACGTCCGGATACCCCAGAATAGGCCAAAGATTAGTAGCACATAAAACGCTGAGAATTTCCACCAGTGTTTCTTGAAGAAGTGCATAGATACCATCCTGCGAACATTTCACACCGGATCATGACCCGGAGATGAGACAGAACCGGTGCAATTACTGGCTCAGGCTACGTCACTGCGGGAACACTGCGCGAGGACCGAGGGGGAGGTGAAGATACTTCCCGGGACTACCAATGATTTCCAGTACCTATTACTTTAGCACAGACCTTCGGCGGATGAGAAAAAAATCTGGCGAGGGAGGAGCAAGGGATGGTAAGGGGCGACTGACGTTGGACGGATGGATTTCTCGGTCGTCCCTACGGGACTTCATTTCTTCTTTATAGCTATGATTTCCCGGCACTTACGTGCCGGGCTATTCTCAATGCGTCCCTAGCGGGACGCAGACCGTGACCGTTGTTCCTACGTGCCGGGAATATTCCGGACGTCAATCATCGATGTCCGTTTTCCCATAGAGGTTTCGCAAACCGCGGCCCGTCCCGGCAGGGACACCCGAACAATTCCAAATCCACCCATCGTTCT
>JAAYAM010000249.1 GCA_012719355.1 Acidobacteriota bacterium | reverse complement strand
CCGCCTCACCCCACGTGTCCGCCTCATGCGCTTCCTGTTCGTCAGTCCAGCGCTTTGCCTGCGGCTTCCTTCGGATTCCACCTCGCGATGGACACCCTTGCCGTCCGGCTAGCAGTTCCCCTGACCGGGTCTGCAGAGGACTTTCACCTCCAAGGTGTGCGCCCTGCCGGGCGCACCAAAAAGAGGGCCCCGGACACCGGGGCCCCATGGCAGCAGGCTAAGGCGGATTTGTGACGGGAACGGTCGTAAGACCGCCGATTGGAGGTGTTGATTTGCTCGCGCTTCGTGAATAAAGGGCCGACCGGCCCTCAGATTATTGCTCGGCGGGTCCGGCGGTACGACTGCCGCAACCCGCCTTTCAGCTACTACTCCCCGGCCGACTACGCCGGGCCTTCATCGAGGACGAGGCTGCGGAATGCGGGATGTTTGGTTCTCCTCAGGCGCTGAAACGATTCCAGCGCCCGCCGCGTCCTTCGACTGCTACCTTCAACGATGTCTATTTAACATCCGAACCACAAGAGGAACAATCGGCCAAAACACCCATTCGAGCATACGCGATCGTATGCAATTTCTTACGCGTATTACTACCCATGAAGCAAGCCCGACTATTCCACACATCCTATCCCTCTTCACTGTGATTTCCATTTCCAGTTCCGGATTTCAGGCATGTCCTCGCCGTGCTTCCTGATATACGATTTGTGATCCAGCAACCGGTCGCGTATCCATTGCTTGTAATGAGCTGCTCTTGAACCAAGACTCGGAACGCGCTCGATTACATCTGCGGCCAGGTGGAACCTGTCAAGGTCGTTCATTACAACCATGTCGAAAGGCGTCGTGGTCGTCCCTTCCTCCTTGTACCCCCTGACGTGCAAGTTTCTATGGTTGTGTCGCCGATAGGTGAGACGGTGAATCAGCCACGGATAGCCATGGTAAGCAAAGATGATCGGCTTATCCCTTGTAAAGATAATGTCGAACTCCTTGTCATCCAGTCCGTGCGGGTGCTCGCTCTGCGGCTGCAGCGTCATTAGATCCACGATGTTGACCACCCGGATCTTCAGCTGCGGAAACCGCTCCCGCAGCAACTGAACGGCAGCAAGGGTCTCAAGGGTTGGAATGTCGCCGGCGCAGGCCATCACAACGTCCGGGTCGCCGTCGATGTCGTTGCTAGCCCAATCCCATATCCCTAATCCCGCGGAGCAATGACGCACGGCGTCGTCCATACTAAGCCACTGAAGCGCCGGCTGTTTGCCGGCGACAATAACGTTGACGTAGTTGCGGCTGCGGAGACAGTGGTTGACGACCGATAGAAGTGTGTTTGCGTCCGGTGGAAGATACACTCTAATGATATCAGCTTTCTTATTTACTACATGATCGATGAATCCCGGATCCTGGTGACTGAAGCCGTTGTGATCCTGCCTCCACACATGCGATGTCAGCAGGTATGTCAGCGATGCGATCGGTCTTCGCCAGGGGATATCACGGCACACCTTCAGCCATTTTGCGTGCTGGTTGAACATGGAATCGACAATGTGGACAAAGGCTTCGTAGCAGGAGAAGAATCCATGCCGCCCGGTCAGCAGATATCCTTCCAGCCAGCCCTGGCAGAGGTGCTCGCTCAACACCTCCATTACGCGCCCCTCCGGAGAATCATGTTCATCCGATTCGAGTATCTCTGCGGTCGACATCCTGCCGGTTGCCTCGAAGATCGGCGACAGCCGGTTTGATGCCGTCTCGTCTGGTCCGAAAATCCGGAAGTTGTGCTGATGCCGGTTCAGCTTCATCACGTCTCGGAGAAAGGCCGCGCTCACACGCGTCGCTTCGGCCATCACCGTTCCCGGCTCCGGGACCGAAACCGCATATGCCCTGAAATCAGGAAGCTTCAGATCGCGGAGCAGCAGCCCTCCGTTTGCGTGAGGGTTGGCGCCCATCCGCCGCTCCCCTTTCGGAGCCAGTTCCGCCAGTTCCGGCACAAGTCTCCCCTCCGCATCAAAGAGTTCCTCCGGCTTATAACTCCGCATCCAGTCCTCGAGCATCTTCAGATGGTGCGGCTTTGAAGCCAGTTCGGCGAGAGGAACCTGATGCGAACGGAACGACCCTTCGGTTTTCATTCCATCGACCTCTTTGGGACCGGTCCACCCCTTTGGGGTGCGCAGTATGATCATCGGCCAGATAGGGCGTTTGCTGAATCCCTGCTCCCTCGCCTCTTTTTGGATCGCCCTGATCCTGAGGATCGACTCGTCAAGAACCTCCGCCATCCTCTGGTGCACCGGGTCCGGATCTTCACCCTCGACAAAATGGGGTTCATACCCGTAACCCCGGAACAGGTCCTCGAGTTCCTGCGAGCTGATGCGTGCCAGAAAAGTGGCACTTGAGATCTTGTAGCCGTTCAGGTGCAGGATGGGAAGCACCGCCCCATCGATTGCAGGATTCAGGAATTTGTTTGAATGCCAGCTTGTCGCCAGCGGTCCTGTTTCCGCTTCGCCATCGCCTATCACGCATGCCACCACCAGTCCGGGATTGTCGAAGGCCGCGCCGTACGCGTGCATGAGCGAGTAACCCAGTTCGCCTCCTTCGTGTATTGATCCAGGGGTCTCGGGAGCTGCATGGCTTGGAATCCCTCCGGGAAATGAGAACTCCCTGAAAAGGGCTTTCATCCCTTCCTCATCCTGAGAGATGTCAGGGTAGAACTCCGAATAGGTTCCTTCCAGGTACGTGTTTGCCACCATTGCCGGACCGCCGTGTCCCGGCCCCGCAATGTAGATCATGTCGAGATCGTACTGACGGATGATCCTGTTCAGATGGACGTATATGAAATTGAGCCCGGGAGTAGTACCCCAGTGACCAAGAAGTCTCGGCTTGACGTCATTCAGAGTCAGAGGCCTTTTCAGAAGCGGATCGTCGTAAAGGTAAATCTGTCCCACCGAAAGATAGTTGGCTGCCCTCCAGTAGGCGTTCATTTTTCTCAGCACTTCAGGCGTCAGCGGAGCTTTCATAGTCGCTCTCTCCTCATGATCTGTTTTCGAGCAAAGGCAGAACCGTCATATCAGGCTGCCGTTCCCAGAAGATATTTGTGAAGCATAATCGTTACCACATCAGCTCAAAGTGAGCGGTCGCACCGGGTGCGGGGTACAGTCACATACAAGTATATAATTGTTGCTCAGGCCGCAAGCTGGAAGCGGCAACTGTTCAAGGAGATGAATCATGAAGTTCTTGCAGACTGGAGTTGCAGTACTCCTGCTTGCCGGTATCGCCTTTCCTCCGGCACGGAGCGAGGAATCCCGGCGCGCGTTTCAAATCGCGGATTACTACAGGACCGTCTTTCCGAATTCGCCCGCGATAAGTGCTGACGGCGACCGGATTGTTTTCGCTGTGCGGCGGTATAATCTGGAAGAAGCCAGGACGTGGTCTGAACTGTGGATGATGAAGACTGACGGGACTGATCTGCGCCAGCTGACCTTCTCGCACCACAATGACGTTGCCCCGCAATTCACGCCGGACGGTAAACGGATCCTGTTCATGTCCGACAGGGATGGAAACCGGACACAAGTTTTCGAGCTTTCCCTGGATGAAGACGATCCGGAAAAACTGACCACTTTCTCGATGGGCATCACTTCGTACAGGATTTCCCCTGATGGCCGCCACCTGGCCGTCGCAGCACGCGTTTATCCGGAATGCGGCGCCGACAGCGAATGCAACAGCAGAATCGCGAGAAAGATGGAAGGAAGGCTGCAGGTGCATGTGGCGGACAGTCTCCTGTACCGGCACTGGGATTTCTGGCGCGACGGCACCTGCTCTCACATACTGCTGGCGGACGCCAGGAATGGCAAGATCCTTCGCGACCTGACTCCCGGCGCATTCGAGAGCCCCACGTTCTCGCTCGATCCCGAGCCGGGTTATGCCTTCTCGCCCGATGGCAGCGAACTCTGCTATGTCTCGAATCACGATCCGGACCCCGCAAGTTCGACTAATGCAGATCTGTGGATCGTTCCGATAAAAGAGCGCAACGGAGCCGGCGCGGTAAATATCACAGCACAGAATCGCGGATGGGATGGAACTCCCGTGTATTCGCCGGATGGCCGATACATCGGCTACCGCAGCCAGGCGACCCCAGGTTTTGAATCGGACCTCTTCCGCCTGGCGGTGTACGATCGCAATACGAAAACCACCCTGTATCTTACCGACGCTTCGAATTACGACAACTGGGTGACCGCTCTTGCCTGGGATCAGGAACCCGGTTCGCTTCTCTTTCAAGGCGAATACCATGCCCGCAACCCGATATACCGCATCTCACTCGGGGATCGGAAGCCGGTTCCGCTGCTTACCGACGGCGCAATAGTTTCCTGGAAGACGGCTGACGCCGGGAGCACTGTGGTTTACGAACGCCGGACAATCAACGCTCCCCCAGAGATTTTACGATTCGATTCGAAGACCGGACGGCCCACACAGCTGACGAATTTCAACGAAGAGCTCGTCGCCGAAGTGGATCTGCGTGCACCGGAAGAAATGTGGGTGCAGGGAGCGGGCGATTACAAAGTGCACGTATTCGTGATAAAGCCTCACGGTTTCGATCCCGCGAAGAAATACCCGCTGATCCTCAATGTCCACGGCGGTCCCCAGTCGCAGTGGATGGACACCTACCGGGGCGACTGGCAGGTGTATCCCGGGAAGGATTATGTCGTCGCTTTCGCCAACCCGACCGGTTCAACGGGATATGGACAGGATTTTACCGACGCAATAAGCAAGGACTGGGGCGGACGCGTTTTCAAAGATCTCATGCTCGTTACGGACGCTCTGGAGAATCTGCCGTACGTCGACAAGGAACGGATGGGATCGATGGGCTGGTCTTTTGGCGGCTACATGATGATGTGGTTCGAAGGTCACACGACGCGCTTCAGGACGAGTGCCGCCATGATGGGTGTCTACAACCTTACGTCGATGTACGGCTCGACGGACGAATTGTGGTTTCCCGAGTGGGATCTGGGCGGAACTCCATGGGATTCAGAACTCTACCGGAAGTGGTCCCCCTCGGAATATGTGAAAAATTTCAAGACGCCATGCCTTGTAATCACAGGGGAAAGAGATTTCCGCGTTCCCTACACCCAGAGTCTTGAGTTCTTCACCGCTTTGCAGAAGATGGGCGTTCCTTCAAGGCTGATAGTCTACAGAAATGCGGGACATTGGCCGGACTGGTACGAGATGGCGTTTTACTATAACGCTCATCTGGACTGGTTTCACCGCTGGCTGGGCGGAGGGCAACCGCCGTATGACCTAATGAAGTTCGCCCGGAACAGCGTCTTCGATTAGGGAATATCCAGCACACCGTCGGCGTCATCCATCTGCGGACTTTGAACATTAATTCTGTTGAATAAGATCTTTGTTGTGAGACAATCCGGCCATCTGACAACATCTGTGAGTCCTGGGAGGGATGATATGAAAAAACACATCGGATTGCTGTTGATAGCGGCCGTCGCGGGGCTGTTGCTTGTTACTTCCTCATGTACAACCAAGACGGACAGTTATGCTGAAGACCGTGCACAGATCATGGATCTTCAGGCGCGCTACCTCTTTGCCCTCGACTTCTTCGATATGGATGCCTATGTCTCGACATTCACGCCGGACGGCATACTGGATATCATCGAATACCAGGCAAAGGGCCGCGACGAAATCCGCAAGAGACTCGAGGAGTCCAGACCTGTTTTCGATCAGGCGGCGCAGAGCACGGAAGGGGCATACCGCCCGTCAGGCCGCCATAACATCACAAACATTGTCCTGAGAATCGACGGGGACAGAGCGACAGGAAGAGCCTACTGGTTCCATTATGGCAACAATAATCCTGAGCGCCGGGCTGTTCTGGACGCATACGGCCACTACGAGGATGAAATGGTCAAGGTGGACGGACAGTGGCTGTTCAGCAAGCGCACGATCTACAACGAGGCGGTGGAGAAGTGGATCGCACCACCGGCGAATCCGGCCTGGTAGACAGATTCGAAGGTCATTGTTCCGGGGAGCGTAGAGCTCAAACGCGTTATCCCGGCGGATGAGCGCCCTGCCGGGCGCACCAAAAAAAGAGCCCTGCCGAGTAGTACTCGACAGGGCTCTTTGCGATACCGGATCCGCGGCGCCTGTGTTCTTCGCTATCCCTTCTTAAACTGGTCGTAGCTCTTTGCGCCGATGGCCAGATCGGCGGGAAGGGGTGACTCTTCTGCCAGGTCCAGGCACCGGAGTACACCCGGCACAAGCTCCCTGTATCGAAATCCGCTCTCGGGGCATATCATAACCCCATCGTGATCAGGCGAGGCCAATCTGTGACCATGCCGGCTCATCCAGCCGCACTGCCGCGCCGGCACTCCCATCATCAACGAGTAGTCGGGCACATTCGCCACCACTACCGCACCGGCGCCTATGAAAGCATAGCGGCCGATTTCTATTCCGCAGACAACCGTGGCATTGGCCCCTACCGATGCGCCACGACGGATCAGGGTCTTCTCGTAGAGGCTGTGCCTGATCACCTGGCTCCGTGGATTTGTCACGTTCGTCAGAACACAGCTTGGACCGAGGAAAACATCGTCCTCCAGGATGGTGCCGGTGTAGATCGAGACGTTGTTCTGGATCTTGCAGTTGTCACCGATCGTGACGCCGTCGGCAACGAAGACGTTCTGGCCCAGAACGCAATTCCGCCCTATGCGCGCTCCTGCGCTCACGTGGCAGAAGTGCCATATCCTTGCGCCTTCCCCGACAGCCGCCCCTTCATCAACGAAACTGCTCGAGTGAACAAAACAGGATGCTGCTTTGGCCATAGTGCTCCTTTCGCAGGGTCACGGCTCAACTTGCGGCTGCGAGCGCCGGCGCCGACAAAAGCGGATGCCTGTGACCGTTCTCCGCGTCATGCGCCGCGGAGTAGCGCAAGGCATGAACCAGGTTTATGGAAGGACGGACCTCCTTTATTCCAAATCCCCGGCCCGCGAGAATGTCCTGATAGACGAGGGTGTGAAGATCGGCGAACTTTTCTGAGAATTCAATCTCCCGTCCATCGACTGTGATCGAGCGATAGGTGGACTTTCCTGCCGCCTGGGCCGGAAGATCGTTGCGGTTGATCGACAGGAACCAGCGCACATCAGCCTTGTTCAGTTTCACAAATCCCGCCATGCGGGTGGGATCGGAATGATGAAGCTCGTAGTAGAGCACATCTCCAAAGATCCACATGAGCATGTCGAAAAAGTGAATTCCTATATTGGTGGCAACCCCTCCCGACTTCTCGGGATCTCCCTTCCAGGAACTGAAATACCAGCGTCCCCTTGAGGTGATGTAGGTCAGATCGATCAAGTGTCTTGCCGAGGCAGGCTCATCCCTTATCTGCTCCTTCAGAGCTATAAGGGCCGGGTGCAGGCGCAGCTGCAGTATGCAGTTGATTTTCCGCCCGCACTCCTGCTCCAGTTCCTCCAGTGCGTCGACATTCCAGGGATTGATCACCAGTGGTTTTTCGCATATTGGATTCGCATTGATCCGAAGGGCATACCGTATGTGCGCATCATGCAGATAATTCGGGGAACATATGGTCAGGTAGTGGACTCTCCTATCTTCACCCATCCGGCGAAGTTTCTCGACATGCCGGTCGAATCGCTCGAATTCCGTGAAAAACTCGGCGTCCGGGAAGTAGCTGTCCAGTATCCCGACGCTGTCGTGCTTGTCGAGAGCAGCGACTATCCTGTGCCCGCTGGCTCTGATTGCGTTCAGGTGCCGAGGGGCTATGTACCCTCCAACTCCTATTATTGCGAAGTTCTTCTCCCGACCGCGGTCCTGATCGGATGCAACTCTGGACTCAGACATTCTTTACTCCAAATTTCTCAAAAAACGATTTTGCGGCAGTGATACGCTTCGGCGTACTCTGCCGCGCACTCTATTCCCCTGATTCGAGCGATCGCTTCGAATGTGTTTCTTCGGAACCAGTGTTTAGTGGTCTGGGAGGGAAAATGTTTGAGCAGGGCGTCCGTTTTGCGGGCGCACAGAGCGGCATCGAGGGGAACATAAAGATTCGGCTGTCCCAAATCGCCGTCATACTTGGGCACCTCGTATTCGAGAATCAAGTGGTTCCGGAATGTGTTCCACGTGAGTTCGGAAATGGTCCTGTGATCCTGGTGCCTGTCTTCCCGGTAGTGAGTGAAAATCAGGTCGGGGGCGAACCGGCTCTTCAGTTTTTCGATTTCCCTCTTGAGACCGCCCCACTGCTCCGGAAAGTAGCTCTCGCGGAAGTTCCCCACCCGAATTTCAGCCCCCGCGGCGTCCTTCAGAAAGTTGCGGGCGCTGGAGTGCGCTTCGCGCCGCCGCTCTTCATCGGCGCTGGCGACGAACCAGAGGAATTCGAGACCCGGAGTCCGGCTGATGAGTTTGAGAATGGTCCCGCCGCATCCTATCTCGACATCGTCGCTGTGCGCACCCAGGCAGAGCACCCTTTTGAGTGCGGGAATTGCACAGCCGATCATCCTGCCTTCCTCGAGACCAGTTCGTTCCGCCACAACGCCCACGGGGCCCTTCCTCCTGCGAACATCTCTTCGAGTTCCTGCCATTCCTTGAAGGTGTCCATGCAGGCCCAGAAACCGTCGTGCTGGTAGGCAATGAGCTGGTCTTCAGCTATCAGCCTGTGGAATGGTTCTTCGACGAGTTCCTCTCCATCGCGGATGTAGTTGAAGATCTCGCGGCGGAAGATGAAATATCCCCCGTTGATGCGCGCACCGGATTCCTTGATGTGTTCGATCCGCTTCACGACGCCGTTGGCATCAGATTCGATCATGTGAAAACTTGCCCGCGGCTTTACGCTCGCGAAGCAAGCCACCTTCCCACTGCGAGCAAACCTTTCGATAATCAGGTGAATCGGCAGATCCGTCAGTCCGTCGGTGTAATTGGCGAGGAACATCGCGTCGTCCTGAACATGTTCTTTCACCGCCATCAAACGCTGGCCTACGTTGGAAAGCAACCCGGTGTCTACGAACGTTATGTTCCAGTCCTCGATGTCCCGGTTGAGCAGTTTGAGAGTCTTACCGCCGTGAGAGAGCACAAAGTCATTTGTGATGCACTCATCGTATTGAAGGAAATACTTCTTGATAACGTCGGCCTTATATCCCAGGCACAGGACGAAATCCCTGTACCCGAAGTGGGCGTAGTATTTCATCACGTGCCATAAAATCGGCCGGTAGCCGATGTGGATCATAGGCTTCGGCAATATCTCGGAATGATCGCGCATGCGCATCCCGAGACCGCCGCAGAAAAGCACCACTTTCATCGTGACACCCCGTTGATAGAAGTGAAAAGGTTGGAAGGAAAATGCCGGATCGGCAATTCAGATGAGTGAAACCTCCGGGATGGGTACGATGAATTTCCCGCCCCAGTCGCGTATGTGCTTCATCTGCTCGACAATCTCTCCTTTGAGGTTCCAGGGAAGTATCAGGACGTACTCCGGGCGCGTTTCGTCGATTCGGCTGACAGGGCATATCGGAACACCAGTTCCGGGGAGGAACTTGCCGTGTTTGTAGGGATTTCTGTCGACGGTGTAGTCAAGAAAGTCGGTCCGGATTCCGCAGTAGTTCAGAAGCGTATTGCCCTTTCCCGGAGCTCCATACCCCACGATCGATTTTCCTTCCCGTTTGGCATCGATCAGGAAGCTCAGAAGATCTCTCTTCGTACGTTCGACCCGCAGGGAAAAGGCCGAGTAGCCTTCAAGAGTATCCAGCCGCGCGGCGCTCTCTTTTGCACGAAGCGCAGCAAGGCGCGGACTTGGAGCATAGCGCGTGCAGGAAGAATGGCAGGCGTAAATCCGAAGCGAGCCGCCATGAGTCGGAAGCTCCTCGACATCGAACAGCACCATCCCGTGGGCGGCAAAAATCCGCTCCACGGCCAGCAGCGAAAGGTAACTGAAATGCTCATGGTAGATCGTGTCGAAGTGATTCTGCTCGATCAGCCGCATCAGGTGGGGAAACTCCATTGTAATAACGCCGTTTTCCCCAAGAAGGATCTTCAATCCTTCGACGAAGTCGTTGATTTCCGGGACATGCGCAAGCACGTTGTTCCCGAGCAACAGATCGGGACGAAGCCCCCTGCCGAGCATCTCCCTGGCAGTCTCCGCCCCGAAAAACCTGACGTCCGTAGGAATACCTTTTTTCACCGCGACTTCAGCAACATTGGCGGCCGGCTCGATTCCCAGCACGGGAATGTCCCTTTTGACGAAGTACTGAAGCAGATATCCGTCATTGCTGGCAATCTCAACGACAAAACTCCCTGATGCGAGCCTGAAGCGCCTGACCATCATATCCACGTAGCATTCCGCGTGCGCAAGCCAGGAGTCGGAAAAAGAAGAAAAATAGGCGTACTCAGTGAAGATGGCGTCGGGGTTGACATGCCTGGGAAGCTGGACCAGATAGCATTCCGAGCAGATGTAGACCCGGAGCGGGTAGAAAGGCTCCATTTCATTCAGCTGCCGGAGGCTGCGAAAGCTTTCACACAGCGGCGACATTCCGAGATCGACGAAGACGTGCTCCAGCTTCGAGCCACAGAATCTGCAAAGGTAACCAGGAGGCGCTTCATCCCGGATGCCGCTGATTGAGACGTTTTTTTGAAGTGTTGTATCCATGTACCGTTCCTGAATGTGGCTTTTTGGACGGCCGGATGCGGATATCCACCACCTCTGCTTCCCGGCCCATAAGCAGAGTGCTGACTACGGCTGACGAAACCTGCTCCGGCTGGATCAGATCATCGGGATGGTACAGCTTCTTTTCGAACCGGTGCAGGCGGGCTTGCATCGGCGTTGCCGTCCGTCCCAGATAGAAACTGACCACGCGGATGCCAAGGGGATTGACTTCATCACGGATGCTGTCGGCCAGGGCTTTCAGCGCATGTTTGGTGGCGGCGTACTGAGCCACCCCGCCAGTCGCCACCAGACCGCAGGTGGAATTGATGAAGACGATTTGTCCTCTGTTCCGTTTCAACCCCGGGAGAAAGATCTGAGTCAGCTGAAACGGAGCTCTCACGTTGCACTGATACTGCGTATCAAAGTCCTCGATGCGGGCATCGGAGATCTCTCCCCGCCTGATGATTCCTGCGCTGTGAATCAGAATGTCAATGTCCCCCCAATCCCGGATCACCTGGCGGCCCAAAGATCTGATATCGGCGGATGAGAGCAGATCGGCCTTGTAGCAGTTCGCCACGGAACCTCTCCCTGCACAGAGAGCTGCTACTTCTCTCAGGCGCGCAACTTTTCGTCCGATGAGGATGAGCGTCGCTCCCTGGGAAGCCAGAGAGAGCGCGATCTCACGGCCGATTCCGCTGCTGGCCCCCGTAACAACTACGATCTTCTGCTTCAGCGTGGATGTCATTGCTCAAGCTTCTTGAGGAGCCGGTGTTCCTCCAGCAGTTCGGCGGCAGAAAAGAGGTCGGGAAACGGCATGCCGGAACGCTGTGCAATATCGAGCAGCGAGTGTTCCCCATCAGACAAATTCAGTATCCAAAGCATAGCCTCTTCCCGCCGCGGCTGCGTCTTTCCGCCAACCTGCTCGTACAGCCCCCTGCGACCGAGCTGCGGCTCGCACTTTGGGTTCAGGTTCAGGTAACGGCTGTTGTTTTCGAGTATGAACACGACTTCCAGAAGGTGCCTCAACGACTCTGAGAGACTGTCTCTCGTGACAAAGTCGAGATTATCGGCGGACGTATGGTACTCGGGATATCTTCCGTTCGGCGTACGCATGAAACATCCGACCGGCAGATTGAATCCGGGCGAGCAGAATTGGCGCTCGTCATATCCGTATGGGCTGAAATCGAAGATCTGATACTCCCGGCCGGAATGAAACAACAGGTTTTCCACCGCCTGGTCGATTTCCGAATCGCCTCTCCGGCTTCGTTTGTACGAAAACTTGCCCGGATCTCCGAGGCACGACAGGACAAGGCCGTGTTTTATCCGCGGGACAACGCTTTCGTTCAGTGCAAGCCATGCAATGGCCCCGATAGTCCCCGGCATCCAAAGAAATCTGTAAGAATAGCGCAGCGGGAGGCGCGCCAGTCTCTGGGCGAGAAGTGTCGCCACGGCCATGCCGCTCAAGTTGTCGTTGCAGAGCGAAGGGTGACAGGAGTGCGCCGAAATGATGACTTCACTGTTCGTCCGGCCCTGAATCCTTAATTCACCAATCGTCATATGGCCCGCCGCCAGCGTCGCATCGATGCACACCTCATACTCTTCGTCCGGGAGGCGGCTCAGTTGGCGGTGGCTCATGCAGAATCCCCAATCGTCCCGGTAGTATGACGTCCTGTAAGGCACCCAATCAGGAGACTCCGGCAGCGTATGGATATGCTGTTTCAGCTCGGCAAGCGGCATCTTCGCATAAACAGGGACGCTGTAATTCAGAACATGCAGGTTACACGACCTGAAGTCGACCACCCGCTCCCCTCTTTGATTCTTGATATACGCATCTCGGATGTTCCATTCCCGGGGAACCGTCCAGTCGAAAACTCTCGTGCCGGACGGCACTTCGTGCAGTGTGATGTCGACGTACTTTCCGAGATAACTGAAGCTTTCGCGGAGGCCGTCTCCCGTGATACTGCGGCACAGGGGGAAGAGATCGCGGACTATCGAGTACAGTGTGTTTCCATCGGCCTCCCTGTCCCACTCGTTCAGCAGTTTTCTCATGAATCTACCCGTTTTCCGCTTCGTGTCGCCGGCACATTTTTGAACGGATTCTCCCAGCCGGTCATGAGAGGCCACAGCAAATCCTTCTCAGATATCCGGGTGACCGGCAGCGGCCATGCGATTCCCAGTTCCGGATCGTCAAAGCGCAGGCCGGCCGCGCTGTCAGGCGCATAGAAGTTCGTCATCTGGTAAAAGAGTTCCACGTCGTCTTCGAGTGTCTGGAAGCCGTGCGCAAAACCTTCGGGGATGAAGAGGCTCTTTCCTGTGGCGGCCGAAAGCTCGAGGGCGAAGTACCGCTTGTAGGTTTGCGATTCCGGGCGCAGGTCGACAATCACATCGAAAACCGATCCGCGTGTGCAGCGGACCAGTTTTCCTTCGGTTTCAGGCGGCGCCTGGTAATGAAGCCCCCGCAGTGTTCCCCGTTTCAGGTTCATGGAGACGTTACACTGGACAAACGTCGCGGTAAGTCCGTGCAGCTCGAATTCCCGTGCGCAGTATGTTCGCGCGAACGAACCGCGGTGGTCGGCAGCCGGCTCGATGTCGATGATGAACGCCCCTTCGAGAGGCGCAGGAACGAAATGCATCACTGCATCCAGAAGAAATGATCATCGATCTGTTTTGTATGCAACAGGTGCTGCAGCTGTTTGAGCCGGGTGAAGGTGCGGAATTCGAAATCCTCGCGCTTCATGTCGATCTTGCGGAAGAGGTCAAAGAGCTGCGTTGCCCCCGTGCGGGCATCCCATCGGCAGCGAAACTCAGGGAGATGCTTGCGGATCTTGTCAAACGAAACACGGTAACTCCGGTTGTCGGCGGAGGGGGCGCCGAAACTCACTTCACAACCGGAAAACACTTCCGCCACAACCGCGGCAATATCGCGGACGCGATAGTTGTGCCCGGTGTCGCCGACATTGAATGTTTCATTGTGCACGGCTTCAGCCGGCGCCTCGAGCACCAGCGCAACCGCCTGGCAGATATCCAGAGCATGCACAAGCGGACGCCATGGAGTGCCGTCGCTCGTCATACTTATCTCGCCGGTCACCCATGCGAGGCCGGCGAGGTTGTTGAGTACGATATCGAATCTCATACCAGGGGATGCGCCATACGCGGTGGCGTTACGCAGAATGGTCACACAGAAATCGGGATGCGCCAGTTGTTTGAGATCACGTTCAACCAGGGCCTTGCAGATACCGTAAGCGGTCTGCGGATTCACAGGGGAAGTCTCGTCGACAAAATCCTTCGCAGCAATTCCATAGACACTGCACGATGAAGTGTAGATGAATCTGCTCACTCCGGCTTCCCTTGCCAGGCGTGCCAGCCGGACCGAACCGTGGTGGTTGATCTCGTAGGTAATGCTGGGAGAAAGCTGGCCGGCGGGGTCATTGGACAGTTCTCCCATGTGCACGACGGCATCGATTCCAATCAGGTCCTTTGACTGGATCCGCCGTACATCCTGTGCGAGCGTGGAGGGCGCCGGATCGCCGCTTCTGTAGAGAGATCTCTCCCTATAGAACCCGGTATCCAACCCGACTACATCATGCCCCCGGCGCAGCAACTCAGGCGCCAGCAGCGAACCAAGATATCCTCCACTTCCAGTCAGCAACACACGCATATGCACCTCTCAGATCTCAAATCAATAAACAGATCACCTGCGATTGAACACGCGCCTTGCCAGATCCAGATAGAACTCGCGCTGGCCCATTCCGAACAGGAGCATGGCTGCATAAGTGGCATTCAACACAAGCAGGTTCAGGACGAGGCGGGGAATCAGATCCAGCCTTTCGTCCAGCAATCCGGAGAACGATATCGCGACAAGCGCCGCAACCGCCCCTGATACGAAGGGCCCCTTGAGAGACTTCAGGAGATCAAGCGCTTTCACTCCTGTATCCCTGAGTGCCCAGGCGATGACTGGAACCACCAGTAACACCATGGCCGTGGAGTATCCTGTCGCAACACCTTTCGGCCCATAGTTGATTCCAGCCAGGATTCCCAGAATTACTACCGGGGTTACAAGAAACGAGATCCTGAGACTTCGCATCGCCCGTCCAGTCGACAGCAGAAACCAGCCCAGAGGATTTACCAGGGCAAACGCAAGGATGGTGGGAGACAGAAGCCTCAGGACCGGGATGGATTCCTCCCACTGTGCACCCAGCACGGTGGGGATGACATCTTCAGCAAAAATCGCGCACGACAGTGTGACCGGGACACACATCGAAAAAATGAGGGAATAACCTTTGAGGAAGAATCTGCAGGAGCGCTCGACATCCCCCTGGATTCGCGAAAGCGCGGGGAAGACCACATTGAAGACCGAAGCACTGAGCTGCTGCATTGGCATGTTGGCGAGTTGATAGGCCCTGGAGTAGAGCCCCAGCGCTGCAGCGCCCCAGAAGCGACCGAGAAGGAATTTTTCGGCGTTGTATCCGAGATAGATGACGAGCATGTTGGCCGTCGCCGTGCCGCCAAGATGAAGCATTGACCGAATGCCGCATCCACGCCTTGGCGGGCCGGGAATCCACGGGACCGACACCCAGAGAGCTGCGGCAGAAAGCGCAGGTCCTGTAACCGCCATCCCGATCAGGGCCCAGTACCCGAAGCCCCACAGGGCCATCGTGATTCCAACGGCGACCGCGCACATCATCGAAATCAGTTCGATGGATGCAAGGGTCATGAACCTGAGCCTCCTGACCAGAAGTGCCTGGTGCTGTGCCGCGACTCCGTTGAAGATGAATGCGGATCCCGCGACCACGGTGACCCAGAGAAGACGCGGTTCCCGGTAAAATGAAACCAGGACCGGAGCAAGAAGCGACGCCAGACCGGCAAGGAGGAATCCTATGATCGTGTTTATCCAGAAGAGTGTCGACGTCTGTTCGTGCGTGATCACATCTTTCTGAACAGTGGCGACGGTCAGTCCGGCATCCCGGAACAGGCCGAGAAAGCCGGTCATGGCAACGACCATAGACTGGATTCCGAAATCCGCGGGCGACAGAAGACGCGCAAGCACGAAGATCGATCCGGTTTGCAGAACGAACTTGATCCCCTGTGCGGTGACGGTGATCGCCCCGCCCCTGAGGGATTTCCCTTTGAGGTCGTCGACGCTCCCGTTGGCAAAAACGCCCTGGTTACGGGTTTCCCCAACATCACCTGTCGTTCTCTGTCCCGGCAATACTCTCCTGATGCGCTTAACCCCCGCGGCCTTCAGCTTTCTATCAGCGTTTTGGACCGCTGTCGGGCTGCGCTGGATGCTTTTGCTTCCGTACGACCGTTCGCCCGCTCTAGCGAAGACTCGCCTCGCTCCCGTTGTGAAGGGTGTGAGTTTCGCCCCTGTTTCAGGATTTTCTCGAAAGCGCTCTTCGGATTGAGTGCAAGATCCAGCACCCTGTTGATCACGGCTGCGGCAAGTCTCATTCCAAAGCACCTGAACCCCAGCGCCGACAGTTCGTCACGGTGATAGTGCCAGAACGACCGCCCCTGAGCGTGGAGCAGACCTGCCGCAAGTGCGTCGTAGTACTTGTCGAGAATCCGTCGGAGCTGCTCGTCGTATTCCTCCTTGGTCAGGTAGACCGGGCCATATGACAGGAGGTTTCGAAGCAGTATGGATTCTGAAGTACGCAGTTTCCTGCATCCGGCGCTCACCGATTCCTCGTGAATTCTCTCGAACGAAAGCACCTGGTGGACGAAGCCATAGTCGTTGTCGGCGAGGCATTCATAGCAGACGCTCGTGTCGGCATGCGGCATGCTGTGCGGATAGAAAAGTGTACGAGCACGGACGACATCGGCGCGATACAGGCTGGAGGTGGGAGTCCCGAATATGTACGGCCCCCCCAGCAAGTGCGAGCGGCATATCTCACGACCGGGAATCACGGCGCAGGGGTAGCGGATTTCATCCCATCTCACCCGCCATTCTTCGCCGCAGCCGCTGAGCTGGTATGAGCCCACTATCGCAACCGAAGGATGCACTTCGGCAAGCTCCACCATCCGTGCAAGGCACTCCGGAAACAGCCAGTCATCGGCAGATACAACCTTGCAGTATTTGCTTTCAGGGGTGATCAGTTTCACGGCTATGTTGTGATTGTCGATTGAACCGACGAATGATCTGTTTCTGTGCACCCTGATTCGGGGGTCCAGGCTGGCATAGTGCATTGCGATCTCGAGAGTCGCATCCGTGCTGCAGTTGTCAACGATCACGTACTGCCAGTTGGGATAGGTTTGGCGGATGACGCTTTCGATGCATTCGGCCAGAAAAGGTTCTCCGTTGTACACCGGAGTGGTGACAAACACGACCGGATCTTCGCTCATTCGATTTCCTTGATCCCGACTAGATGCAATGAATGGTTTCCCGGTGCGGACTACCAGGAAGCAAGCTTCCGCAACTCGACACCGGCTTTATGGTTGAGCCGCAGGCAATCTTCGGCGGCCTCCCGTATGCGTGGCGCGATCGCATCCCAGTTCCAGTGGAGAAGGAACTTCTGGTAGGCTTTCCGAACCATTGCAGAGACGTCCGGCTCCCTGCGGATTATTCTGACGCATGAGAAGGCAAATTCCCCGGCCGAACCGGCGATAAGCAGCTCCTCGCCATTCGCTACGTCATAGCCCATGGCCCCGAGTGGCGTCGATACAATGGGACACTGCTGTCCGAACCCGTAGGCAATCTTCTCGCGTGTTCCCGCGCCGACCCGTATAGGAACTATCATGACTGACCAGGTCGCGATTTCCCCCTCCAGGTCGCGCACCCATCCGAGCCTGTCGATGTCATTCCGGTTTTGCATAAGGAGGTCTTGATCGCCCCCCTTTCCCGCGATACGCAGCCGCGCATCGGGAATCTGCTGCTTGATGAGAGGCCAGCACTCTGCGATGAACCACTGGATTCCTTCCCGGTTCGGGAAATAGTCGAGCAGGCCGACGAAACCGATTCTCGGTGGATTTGACGGAGTCCTCACCGGGAGGCCTTTCCGGGAAACTGAACCGTTGGGGATCACGTGAATGGGAGCATCCACTCGCAGGCGTTCAAGATAACGCTTGTCGGTTTCGCTGCAGACCGCCAGCACGGTGAACCGTTTGCCGAGGAGTCTTTCACGCCGTCTCCAGCTGAAGTACCTCACCGCGGAGATAAATCGTCTTCGGAGCTCCCGCTGGTTTGCCATCATCGAGAACTCATAGGTGCTGGGCACATCGTCTATGTCGACGACCGAGTGCGGCCAGGACCAGGTCGGGAACATGTTCGCGGTCCGCAATTTGCTGAACCATATAAGGTCATATCGCGAACTATGCTCCCTGAGGAATTCGTCCGAACTGCGGTCGACGCCGCGGCCATGAGGGAAAGGGATCCTCGGGTCGAGCGCCCACCGTATTTTGCTCAGGATTCCCCGTCTTCTGATCGGATTGACCGGCAGTGTCCGTTCCACTTGAACGGCTCCAGCCTGCGGCGGCATGGGCCCGGCCTCGTCCCCTCCCTGAACGACCACGACACGAACATCTCCAACATCTTCCAGTGCACGCCGGATGTGATAGGCCCTGAGTTCGGAACCACAGCTTGTCCTGTGGGGCTGATGCTGAGTTACGTAGAGTATTGTTTTCACGGAATACGCAGCTTGGAGTTAAGGACGGAGCAGATACAGCGCCCTGTCAACGGAACGAATGATGCTCGTCTTCAGATTCGGAACCGTCATTTGGACGCGCCGGGCAAGGTTCGCACCGAACGTTTTCTGTATCCAGCGGTATTTCCGGGGAAAGTCCGGAATTTCCAGGCTCCCGCCAAGATCATTAGCCAGCCTTCGGGCCTGCGCAACAATGTCCGGCCTGTCGGGGTGAAAGTGAATCAGCCAGTTCTGCAGATAACGCACACAGGCAGCACGCGCCCGTTCCGTATTGTCAATCGAAAGCAGATAGCGGATGTGAAGCCGCATCGAGAGAAACTGTGCCTCTCTTTTGGGATCCGATCGTCCTATGTGACACAAGCTTCCGGACCCGGACCGCCGGTAGAACGTCATTGCTCCAGGCACAAACTTTATTCCATCCGCGTGAGTCATGACGCGGCAGAAATATTCCCCGTCGTCATCTACCAGCATCCGGGGGTCCCAGGGGCCGGCGGCTTCGCTCAGCGCACGGCTCACAAGCCACGTGGCGGTCTGCATGTGCAGGTTCTGCTCCATCTGGCGCATCATCCATTCCGAGGGAGTCAGGTCACACCATAGGGCAGTGGGGACAAATCTCGCGTTTTCGCTGCGATGATAGAAATAGCCCCATTCGGAAGAGAGCAGTGTCCTTCCGCTCGCGAGACCGTCCGCCTCCGCCATCTGGAGACGAATCTTGTCAGTGTGAAGGAGATCGTCCGCATCAAGCCACTGGATGTAGTCACCTTTTGCAAGAGAATAGGCGGCGTTTCTCGCTGCACTGGCACCGCGGTTCGGTTGCGACACAACGCGTACCCTGGTTGAGGCAAATCTTCCGGCGACCTCCACCGTACGGTCTTTTGAGCCGTCGTCGACGACAATAACCTCGATTCTCGGCCATGTCTGGGCCAGGGCGGATTTGATCGCGCCCGCAATCCATTTCTCGCAGTTATAGGCGGGAATGAGAATCGAAACCAGGGGTTCGCTGCTCATACGATCTGATTTTTCTCACTGATAGAGTCAGACTGCACCCGTTGCGCATCGTAAATGCGATGGATCTCTTCCGCCGCCTTGCTCCAGGAATACCTTTCCTGCGCATATTCGCAGATGTTTCGGCGGCATTTCTCCAGGTTCCGGTACAGTTCGCTCTGGAAATAGCGGCGAATGGTCGCAGCAAGATGATGAGGATCCTTCGGCCTGCAGATGAAGCCGGTCCTGCCTTCGATGACGTCTTCGCGCAATGAACCGACGTCGGCGGCGACGACAGGCAGTCCAAAGTAGTACGACAGAAACAGGACGCCGCTCTGGTATATGTGGGTGTAAGGAAGTATCAGCACGTCGGAGGCCTTGAAGTAGACTTCAACTTCTTCTTCCGGGATATATACGGAGCTCTCTATGATGTACCCCTGCAGTTGATGACGCAAAATGGCTTTCCGTATACCGTCCCAATAGTCGCGGCAGTTCTTCGGTTTTCCCGCAATCACGGCGCAGTACCGGTCACCCGTTTGCGACAGGATAGCCAGAGATTCCACAAGGTATTCGAGTCCTTTGTAGGGAGCGATGTTACCGAAGAAGAGAAGCGTGCGGGTGTCCCGATTCAGGCCGAGTCTTTTTTTCGCGTCTACGGGAGAAAGCTCTGTGGTGGGAACGGTCTCATTGATTCCGAATGGAATAACGGAGATCTTTTCCTGAGGGACCGCGAATTCCTCAATCAGTTCGTCTTTCATTCTGAGGGTATGGACGAATATGTGATCGAGCACTTTGTACTGGAATTTCAGGGAAAGCCGGTTAAACCAGCTGTCGTTTCCGTCTCTCTTTCCGGCGTTGACATTGTGCGCCGTAAACAGCAACCGCTTCCCGAGAAGCTTGTAGTAAGGCAGAAGGATTCTGTCGAGGCCCTCGAGTTTTCCATTCCACAGTATATGAAAGACCCGCGGCTCGGCCGTGGCCGCGTAGGTGACGAGCCGTACGTAATACAGAATGACCCTGACACATTTGCGCCAATATGAGGCATCGGGAGACTGGTCACCCCGGAGATTCAGAAAGCGCACTAGAGCGCTTTTTCTCAACTCAGGAGCACTCAGGTAGTCGCTTCCGATGAAATCGAGGAAAATGCCTCGGCTGATCAGTGCAGAGGCAAGCCCCAAGGCATAGGGCCTGTCGCCGCCGCCGGTGAACAGGGCGACTCTGTTCTGCTTGTTTTCGGAGTTCACACCACGATGTAGAAGATGAGCACGGAGATTTGGCGGCCACGGGTCACACGGACTGGGCATGGATGATCCATGCCGTCCGTGCGATCTGTGGCTGCACCGCTATGACACTATACGCAGATTCTTCGGAGGAGCGGGAGCCGATCCCGGTGTCTCTCCGTTCTTGTAGCGATACCCCGCCGGGATCCTGGTCGAATCGGCGTTTGCGGGATTGGTCGGGTCGTAGGGAGGCCAGGCCAGCGATCCAAACCAGGAGGGCTTTCCGCTCAGGTAGTAACTTGGCCTGAGAGTGCGGTCGGAGATTTTGCCGTCCCAGCGGATCTGCTTCGAGACTGTGTCGTAGTTGCCGTGAACGATTGCCGCATTGACTGCAAACGTGTCATAAGAGCTGTTGTCGCACGCCCAGTTACAGTTGAATCCGAACTTAAAGATAGCCCGTGAAGTATCGGAGCAGGACGTCTGAGCGCATCCGCCGCCCGGCGGGCAGACTGAGTAGATCGAGTGCCATCCGTCCAGACCGAGGATATTGCCGATTACGTTCCACTTCCGGTTGTTCTTCTCTATCGATACGGGAGTCTGATCCAGAGTGGAGCCGGAGTGGTAGCCGACAACACGGTTGCGGAACACGGTGTTGTGGCTCGAACTGCCGTGAGTCCAGTCTCCCAAAACTTTGTCCTCAACGTAGTTCCCTTCCCACAGGTTCATGTACGCATGCACTCCGTGGGTGCTCATAGCGGCGTACTGGCCGGAATCTGCCACGCCGTTGCGTTCATAGTTGTATCCAAACACGTTTCCGGAGGATCCGTAGCAAACCATCATCGACGCATGGAGCTGATCGAAGATGTTGTTTTCCACCAGACACCCGGACGAAACGTGGTACAACGCTACTCCGTATCCCTGTCCGCCGGTATTCAAACGGGTCTTGCTGAACAGGCTGTCTCTGATTTCGCAGCGATAACTGAACTGGACCATCACGTGCGACCCGCCGGCTGCGTTTTCCGTGTGCACATTCTTGACCCAGCAGCTGTCGCAGACCTGCATGACGATCATGTGTTTATCCTTACCGCTGTAAGTCGCCGTCAGTCTCAGGTCTTCTATGCCGCACTGGTATTTCGGGGCTCCCGATTCAGGATTGTAGGCCGCCTGCGCAAGCTGGGCATTGAAAGCCATGCGGTAGCCGTAATAAAGCGGGGTCTCGAAGAAGATCTGGTTCGATGTCTTGGATTTCACCTTGACGATCTGCCCCAGACCGCGAGCGCCATTACCCTTTATCTCCCGGTAACTGCGGCCTCCTTCGGTCCCGCCTCCCCTCACAAAAGACGGATCATCGAGCTGATCGATGATGTAGTAGTGGCCGGGCCGCACCCATGATGGAACAGACGAAACATAGATGTAATTCTGACCTTTGACGCCATCGGCGCTCAGGTTTACTTCAGTTGAAAGAGGAGCTTCCGACACCGATCCGCGCATCAACATGTTGCCGCTGGAGAAAGTTATCGTCGTCTTCGCCGGTCCGCTCCCCCGGAGCACGACGCCGTTCCTCACGCGCTGCCAGTCAATGCTTCTACTCACGTTAAACGTGCCGGGGTTCAGCTTCACCACCTGATTTTCCGGACAGCCGCTCAACGCGTTTTGAATGGCATTGCTGTCGTCTCCACCGCTCGGGGAGAGCGTTGCACACACTGTGGTCCTGACAGGGATGCCGCCGGCCACGCCGACGTTCCCCTGCCACTGCACCTGGCGGTCAGCCGGAATGATCTCGCAAAAGCCGTTTGTGCCGTTGAGTACAAAAAAGAGTGCCAGGATGCCGGCGACCTTAGTCGCATTTATTAATCGTCTTTCAGAATTCATAGCTCCGGTCCCATGGATATAAAAATTCAAGTTGTCCAATTCCCCGGATCAGGGGGGAAACATAAAGCCATCCCACGGAATGGCCGGTTATCTCTCGCTTCCTTCAAGAAAGGAATTACTCGGAAATCCTGCAGCTCGCACTGTGCATCAGGTACGTGACGGCAATTCCCCGTGCTCCCTTGTCCCGGCGAGGGTGAGGCAAGGGACGGCAGTCATTTACTAACGTAAGATGCGCGAACCAGCAACGGTAAATATTTCCTCTCTATTGCTTAGCAATTTACGCGCCATGAGATCGCCTGTACTAAGTCATTGTTACTGAAGGAAATGATCCTGCGCTCTCAGGCTTCGCCCGACGCCCGGCAGGGAAATTTTCCCCGAAATGAACATATCGTCCTTCACGTTCTCAGCAGCGATCTGGCAGGGATAGCAGCGGTCCGGACCGTTTTCTCCTCCTGCACCGCCGGATGTTCATGGTTGGCCAGAATCACGATCATGAAGGTGAACCAGATGATGCTGAGCCGATTGAAGGTGGCTTCGCTGATGTTATACAGAACGGTCGCTATCAGGAACGAAACGTAAAAAGGGGCGGCAGGAGTTCCAATGCCAAGTTCGCGCCAGCGGGCACGCAAAGAGAAAGCGAGCACCAGAACAAGCAGCGCCAGTCCGACGATACCGCTGTTCAGGTACGTTTCCAGATAGCCGTTATGCGCTTCGTTCAGAGTGAAGTGGTATTGTTCTGACAGCTTGTCAATTCGCGAGCCCAGCCAGAAGCTGTAAAATCCCGTGCCCAGCAGCGGATTGATTTTTTCATCGAGAAGGATCCTCCAGATCTCTGTTCTACCGGTCAGGGTAACGTCCCTGCCGAGCAGGCCTCCCAGCAGGGCTCCGAAATCGAGCACGGAGAAGGTGAACAGCCCCAGCACCGCGGCAATCGAGATAGAGATGACCAGCCTCTGACGCCCACCGCGTTTCAACACATAAAGGATCACGGCTCCCAGAATTGTGCAGACGATGGCAGTGACGCTGTAAGCCTTCATCAGCAGCCAGAACGCCATCATGATGAGAACCATCAGCGGGATTCCGGCGCGAAGGCGTTCAGCATCAGGTCCCTTTCTTGAATCGAGAAACTCGTTGAAGAGAAACAGTCCGCATACAAACAGCGCCATGCCGAGAAGGTTCTTATCACCGGCAACCCCGGAGAAATAAGCGGTATGGGCCCATCTGTCATAGTACCGGCCCACATCCGGAAAGTATTTGATCGCCACCACAGAAAGAGGAATCAGCAGATACGCTGAGCGCAGCAGGACTGATCTGACGGCCTGATAAGGATGGATTTCGCTGAGCACCACGAGTGCCATGATCACATTGCCGAAATCTTTAATCAGCCGCTTGAAGGAAACGTAGCTGTAATCCGACCACGTGATGCTCAGAAAGAGATAGAGGTAGAACAGAAAGAGCCATTTGTTCTGCCATACGATTCCTGCAAGACGTTCCCGCCTTCCGAACAGGACCAGGAGACCCGCGACAATCAGCAGAAAGTACACTGTTCTGTCAAGCGGGCTTCCCTCCAAATAGTTTATCGGAGCGGTTTCTAATCCTGGTTCGCTTCCCTGCAGCCACTCCGACAACGGCCTTGATCCAATGATGAAGGCCCACGTGATTGGCAGCCAGAGCACACCGGAGAGTGCTTCCCGGCTTTTCCTCTCACGACGGAGGAGCCAGACCATGAAGACTGCCGCAAGCAGCAGGGCTAGTTGGGGAGGCATGGAGTCTCCAGCGAGAGGGGCCGGGTGATCCGGTGAGCGATGCCGGCGCTTCCGGTGGCATTGGTCTGTTCGAAGATTCTGTCCATGATGCGCGCAGTCAGCAGGATTTCACGATAAGGTATGGGCAGCGGCGCGTCCTCATCGATGGAATAGTAGAACGACTGGATGAGATACTTCATGCCTTCCTTCATATGGAAATCGTTCGCCAGAAACAGCCGTACATTCGTCAGGGAGTTTTCGGCGTACTGGCGCGCCAGAGTCAGCGGAGTGACAAAGTGCTCGAGGTAACTCTTCCGTCTCTCTCCTCTCAGCCTGATCAGGGTTTCCGAGTCCTGGTCCAACAGCAGACCGTTTCTGCTGCCGTAAATCCTGAATTGATGAAGCGAGGGCCTCATCTGTGAAGAAAACGTAAAACAGGCGGTCGTCCCGCACTCTTCGGTAATGATGACCCGCAACTCGTCTTTAAGTACGTTCTCTCCCCGGTTTTTCAATGCAGGACTGATAAACCCTACGGCATGAACGCAAGGATCCTCCGTTGTCAGGAACTCGGAAATCCTGGCGATTCCGTGGCTGATGATGTTGTGCAGCAGACCGCCCGGGAGCTGCCGCACCCAATGGTTCTTATCGCTCAGCAATGCATTCGCGTATCCTGATCCACCCAGTTCATAGCAGTAGTAGCTCTCCATGTGGACCACTCTCTTACCGAGAAACCCGCACCGGACCAGTTCACGCATCCGCCTCGTGGCCGGACGGAACTGGTCATCATGACCCACAGTAACCTTCAGTCCTTTTTTCCCGGCAAAGTCTATCAGGTCCTGCGCCTCGTTGAAGCTGATGGCAAACGGCTTTTCCACATAGACGTGACATCCACGGGAGAGGCATTCTCGGGCCAGGGCATAATGGCTTTGGGGCGGAGTAGTGATGTGGACGACATCGGGACGAGCAACCTTGAGCATTTTGTTCAAATCATTGAAATATTGCCGCACCCTGAACCGTTCATACAGCTGACGTGCCATGAGTTCTTCACGGTCACAGACTCCTACGATTTCGCATCCGCGTATGCGCTGAATCTGTGATGCGTGCGCATCGGCAATCTTGCCGCAACCCAGAATCGCAACTCTAAGCATTTTTCCTCTTCAGCCGGCAGCTCCCGAAATAGTTATCGAAAGCGACATCCGCCGGCACTCTTGGCTGCCAGCCAAGCATGTTCTTCAGTTTCTCATTCGTGTATCGCGTGCGCTTCCAGTACGCATGCCAGTTCTTGCGGTTGTACACAGGAGGCAGCTGTCCTTCGGACCATGACGAGTACTTTTCCCACAGGTAACAGAGCAGGTAACTCACGGCGTGAGGAACGTAGAGCGATTTGAACCTGCAGACGTTCTTCTTGTACATCGCAAGGAAACGCCTGCTTGTCGGCAGATCGTCGTCAACGACATTGAAGGTCTCCCCGTCGACGCCTCTCCGGAGCCCTCCGAGTACAATCGCCTCTGCGCAGTTGTCTACGTATGTGAACGGAATCTGGTTTGATCCTCCAAGGTGCAGGAAGACTCCAAAACCGCTGATCCCCACTCTTCCGGTGATCCCCTCATTCCCAGGACCGAAGACGAATCCAGGACGGAACGTGACGCACGGGATCCCATGCTGCCGGCTGTATTCAGTGACGACAGCCTCCTGCTTCACTTTTGCAAAACAATATGCATCTCCGCGCAATTCCGGATGTGGCTCCAGAGGGCAGCTCTCATCCAGCCGCATCCCCCGTTTCCGGGTATTCGAATAAACGGAGAACGAGCTGACATTCACGAACCGTTTCAAGGCGCGGTTTTCCAAAGTACTCTTCAGTAGGTTTCGGGTGGTCACGACCGAATTCATGAATGCATCGGGAAACGATTTTTCTCCTCTCGCTGCAGCCAAATGATAGATAACCGCCACATCCCTGGTTGCCGCCATGCAGTCCTGTTCCGACAGGAGATTCCCTTCCATTATTTCAAGCGACCTTATCCAGGGGAGAGAATCGAGAATCCTGTCGAGACGCGCCCGGTTGCCGGAGGGTCTGATGAAGCAGCGCAGATTGTGAAACCCGTACTGGATGAGCACCTCAACCACTTTGTTGCCAATGAATCCAGCGGCTCCCGTAACCAGGATTTTGTCGTCCGGAGTAATAATCAGGTCTTTCTTCTTTACTCCCCGCCGAGTGCCAGATGCGTCTGAGATGCTCAATTCCCCTCCAGCAGACGCCGCTGAGTCAGTTCAACCGCCAGAATCTTGTGGAACTCGCGCGTGTAATTGGCTTTTCCTGCGATATGTTCCTTGACCGTTCTCTCAAGTACTGTTCCGCGAAGGTAGGGACGCTGGAGCGTGCGCGGGTCTAGAAGCACACCCTTGAGATAACCGGAAAGCTCGCGGCGATACCACGTCCTGAAATGGTGGAATTTGTGCCTGCCAAGTATGAACCGGCTCAAGTTCAGGCTGGAGCAATACTGATCGAGCCTTGCCAGCCAGTGAGGCATTCCGTAATCGTAGGCATACTCGAGCTTGAAGGTGAACTGCTGCACCAGCTGCCGACCCATCGTGAGCAGCGAAGCAGATTCGAGAGAAATCCCCCGGTCGGTTCCGATACGGGCCAGCGCAGGGTTCCCGTCTGCAACAAGACGCAGCGCAAGCCTGTTTCCGGAATCATGACCGGCGGGGGCCCTGTAGACGAAAGAAACGAGATCATTGTCGAAGTAGGGCATCCTGAGCGTCACCTGCGAACGCTCGAGCGTGAATTTTGTGTTCATGTACCAGGGCACCTGTTTGAAGGCGGTAAAGGTGAGCCTGTTTGCGCGCAACTCGTCCGCATACGTTTTCGAAACGGCGCGCAGTGAATCCTGAAAACCGTCGACAAACAGATGCAGACTGAGATCGGCGGGTTTGAATGCGACAAGGCTTCTCATGATCTCGCCGCCGTTGGTCCCTGTTATCCGTACCGGAGCTATCCGACGTGCGGCCGCCTGCACGAACAGATCGATTGTGCCGGACAAATCCATGGTGCCATCACTGATCAGAATGCAGTTTTCGGCAAGGTCGGGAAAGAGAGGAAAGAACTTCTCATCCACACAGATCACCTCGTAAGGCTGGCCGCACAGTTCCGCCAGTTTCCTGGCGACGTTTACGTCAGAACTGTCCCGGTATCTTCCCGCGAAGGTGTAGCAGGTAAGTCTGCCCGTCCCTTCCGGCTTCCAGGCAAGTATCATGCGGCTGTCGACGCCGCCTGTTAACGAGAGCCCCCGCTCCTGGCTCCCGGCAAAGTACCGCGGCAGGACCGCAGCCCAGATCTTCCTGAGCCCGTCGTAGTATTCTCCGTGCCCCAGAGGGGATTGGCTCTCCCATTCGCTGCTGTCGAAGTACTTTTGTTTCTTCGCAGGTCCGCGTTTCTCGAATATCCACGCCGAGCCGCCCGGCAGCAGCGAAATACCGTAGAACATGCTGCGGTTCTGCATTATGCAGCTGCAGAGGATGAATTCAGCCAGACTCCTGTAATCAAGCTCTCTCGTCTCGGGGACCGCGGCGACTATGGACTTCGCTTCGGACGAGAAATAGAATCCGCGGCGGTTCTCATGGTAGTGAATTCTGAAGAGACCATATCTGTCATTGAAGATGATCAGGCGCTGCCGGCGCAAGTCGATCAGCACTCCTCCGAACCAGCCGTTGAGTCGCCGGAATGCCGCGGTATCTTCCTTCTCGAAACTGCGGATAAGCTCCTGCGCCTGCGTTTTCAGCCTGGAACCAGGTTCCGCGTTTCCTTCAGTCTCGGGGCTGTCATCATAGAGTTCGCCGAAAATTATCAGCCCCAGATCACCGGCTGCGTTCCACACCGGGAAATCAGCGGGCCCGCTCCCCCTCGGAGAGAGCCATCCCAGGTTCAATTTCAGCTGATCATTCAGATATCGTCCCGAAACATGGCGCTGGCCGTATGCCATCCGGTCCAGCATCGTTCGCACCCTGCCCTCGGCGTCCCCCGAATCTCCCATACCTACGATTCCCGCTAAAGCAGGAGTAAGGATCACCGGCCTGCGCATTTCCTGCGCAGAATCCATGACCGCAATGCCCCGTTCTGCTTCGGCCGGACTCACGAACACTCCTGATCCCGGCGTTTGCCGTTTCTGCCGCTCTTCCTGATGATATAACCGGCCCGCACTGAAGCCATCAGCCTCATCATTTTCCCCGGCATAAGTTCTTTGATCCCTCGATGCATCCGCAGCTTGATTGCCATTTCGCCGGCCACCGTGAGAGGCAGGTAGTATCGAGGAAGCAGAAATCTCTCGAATCCGTTGCGGACCTTGAATTCAGTGAGAGATGTATATCCCATCTTCCCGTAGATGTATTTTCCGTAGGTCAGGTGGGTGCATCCCCGGTCGGCGCTGATTTCGACGGCTTTTGCTATAAGAGCATTGGTTGGCATCTTGTCGCTGTGACTGATCATCGAGACTATCTGCATCAGCCTCGCTATCCTGTCCACAAAGACGAGCTTTATAAAACCAACGAGATTCCCTTCGAAGAAGGCCCCGAGGAAAACGCTCCTTTCCAGGTACGTGCCTGTTTCAAGCTTGATCGTGTCGAACGTTTTTCCGTAGTGCCAGAAGGATCTGTTCTGTCTCACCGGACTCTCGTTGTAGATTTCCACTACACCTCTTACGAATTCGTCGGTGAAATCAACCTGTCCTACCGAAATGCCGCGCCGTGACGACCGCCTCAGTATTTTCCTCATGTTCCCGGTTATCTGCTCTTCAAGCCAGTGCTGGTAGCTTGTCAGCGGGATCGCCGCCACGTTGTCCCATTCCATGCGAAACGCGTGCTTCGGCCTGGTATCCGGAAACTTCTGAGCGAACGTGAAGATGTCGGCGCCATATCGGCAGCGCTTTATCGCGGCCACGAATGCCGCGGGATCATCGACCGGCTCTCCCTGGATGAAATCTTCGTCCTTGACCGAGGCCAGACGCGGCCAACCGTTCGAAAAGACGACAGTGCGATCGCGGATTTTCAGCGAAGGTAGAAGGCGGTTCTTTCCCTTCACCCTTACTTCTGTGAGTTCCTGCCGTGGTCCGGCTGTAATATCGCTTCTTTGTTCCATTTCTTTCTGATTTTCGATCGGCACTCCTGCTATGCTGATTTCTGAATCAACTCCAGATAGCGCCGGGACATGGTTCCCCACTCAATCTCGGAATAGCGCAAGAATGCCGCTTCGGCCTTCTTCGCGATTGCTTCCCTGTTGTCGCAGGCATACCGGATTTTTTCGGCCAAATCAGAGGTATCACCGGCTTTGAAGTAGGTTATTTCGTCGTCATTGAAGTAATACTGAATGGAGGTCAGGTCACTGTGGATGACAGGAATCTTGAGGTATACATACTCGGCCAGCTTGTTCGAGAAGGAAAGATCCGTGAAGATATCCCTCCTGCACGCCAGAATTCCCAGATCCATTTCAGCAAGCTTTTCCCACATCTCATTGAATGGAACGGCTCCGTGCAGCAGGACCTGGTCCTGCATTCCGAACCTCTTAACCAGTTTTTCGAGCTGCGACACATGGGGACCGTCGCCGAAGATGTGGCACATCATGCCGGCCTCGCCCGCGCATGCTTTGACGAATCCTTCGATCGCGAGGTCCACGCCGTAGATTTCGGTGACAGTGCCGTGATACACACAATTGAAAGTGCTGTGCGGCCGCTTTTCATAGCGTTGCAGGACTCTGCTGTCAGTGGTATTCATGATCACTTCGACCGACTCCCTGGGCCGCACCCTTGTCTCAAACAGTCTCTTCAGCGAATGATTCACAGTAATCACTCGGTCGGCGAAACGCATGCTCAGCTTCTCGATGACAAGCAGCGCCTTCACCAGTCTTGAATCGCGATCGGACGAATACTTTGACATGAAGAATTCCGGCATGACTTCGTGCATGTCCAGGATGACCGTGCGGCCGGCAAGTTTCTGAATGAATGCACAGAACACCAGAAAATCCGGCAGCGTGTTGACATGAACGACGTCGAAGCGGAGCCTGATATCGAGAATGTTCAGCTGTACGAAGGCAAGCAGCAAAAACATGCCGTATTCGTAAACGTACCGCAGCTTGCCGGCACGGCTCCTGGACGGCGGAATCCTGAATACCTCAACACCGTCAATGCATTCATGATAGGCCTGGCCCGGCATACGGCACGCAATCACGAACACCTTGTAGCCTGAAGTGCTCAGGGTCTGCGCATATTTGCGTATCCGGACGTCAGCCGGGTAGGAATTCTGAACGACAAGACACACCGATTTCATAAAGAAGGACTCTCTCGCCCGGTTGCCGAGGGCGAATGCATTAGCGCAGCATAGCCGGCGACATAGGCTCCCAGGGTAACAAAGACGGCTCCCCTGCTGATGCACTCGTCGATTATGCGTTCGTACATGCTGCAGTAACCCGGAAATTCCCGTTCGTCGAAAATCTGCTGATGCCAGTTCAGCACCAGCAGCGCCTTCTTTGTTTCTGCAAGGTCGATGAGTTCCGACGCCCGGCTCCAGGGATCGGGCTGACGCATGAGGCAGCAGTCCATCATGGACAGGGGAACAATAAAGAAATCATTCCTGTCATCGAGGGGGAATGGGCGAAAGAAGCCGCACTTGAAGCCGATTCCATCGCGGTATCCGAACGAGGTGTCGTAGAGAAAGCCGAGGTCCCTCTGAATCATCCAGGTCTCCGCCGACAGATTGAGATAGTGCTGCCTGATGCCTGTCACGCTGTGGCCGAGAATGGCTTCAAGGTCCCGCTTTTCCTTCTGAAGAAGATCCCGGTCGCAGTACGAGCGATAGGAACCGTGCAGGCCGATTTCGAATCCCTCGGAGTCGAGCTGCCTGATCATGCCGGCGACTGCAGGACGGAAGATGTCGTAATATCCGAGAGCCAGGCGCCAGCTCTCGAGTTTCATGGGATTGAAAGGATAGCTTTCATTGAGAAAGTAAAACGTGGATCTCAATCCCCGGGAGATCTCAATCCGTCGTATCTTGTCGAAGCACCAATACCGTTCTGAACGAGTCACCGACCGCAGCTGGTACAGGGCCTGACGCAGACAACCATTCCTCAGGTATTTCAAGAAATGGGTGGCCGACTGAAATGATTTGTGCACGCGGTCGACGTCGTGGGAAAGGGCGACGGTAAAACGAGGTTCTGACAGCGCCTCCTGTACGTTAATGCGGTAAGCGGGGATACAGGGAAACGGGATTACAGTCATGTCAGACGAAAGATTGCAGTACCTGCGTGTATCACTGCACCCTGCCGGTGATGGTTCTCTCCCGCTCTTCCTGGACATCGATAAGCAAAACCTGTCTGTCGCTGTCGGGCGCATCTTTTTCGATGGTACCGGCATCGGACGGAACGGTTCTCTTGATCAGGAGATCTGGTTTCAGCAGCTCTATCAATTGTGCCGGAGTATCCTCCTGGAATATGACTACCATGTCGACATCCTCGAGAGACGCGATGATCGCGCTGCGCGCGGCTTCGTGAAGGATTGGATGCTCACCCTTTATCCGCAGAATTGAATCGTCGCCGTTGATTCCAACGATCAACCGGTCGCACATCTTCGACGCCTGTGAGAGCAGCCGTACGTGCGCGGGATGGAGCAACTCGAAGAAACCGTTCATCAATCCTATGCTGTAGCCGCGGCGCCGCCACATCTCCACCTGCTCTGCAGCGGCAACCTGGTCGAGTATTTTCGATTCTGCGGTAGAAAACTCCTGCTGCCGGACAGCACGAATCAGATCGTTCGCGTAAATCACCGCCGTTCCCGCCTTTCCGACCACGATTCCGGCTGCGAGGTTCGCTATTTCCGCGCACTGGACCAGCGGCACGCCGGAGGCAAGCGCGGCCCCCATCACCGCAATCACGGTGTCGCCGGCGCCGGTCACGTCAAATACTTCCTTCGCC
The DNA here is from genome assembly GCA_012719355.1 of Acidobacteriota bacterium. Classification (GTDB taxonomy): domain Bacteria; phylum Acidobacteriota; class UBA6911; order UBA6911; family UBA6911; genus UBA6911. The sequence goes on along the minus strand of JAAYAM010000249.1, from coordinate 29,591 downwards.
TCCGATCTCAGGTGAGTAACTCTTCCGGAACCTTCCACGAGCGACAGGCCATCCTGGCTCCGGGTCGCAAGAACGGCTTCAACGGAGCACTCCTCAATGAGTTTCTGCGCGGCCAGAACCACGGACTCATCGTCTGCGACCATCATCTTTGTCGCCTCTCCCAGCTCTTTCAGGTTCGGCGTGAGAATAGATGCATTTCGATAGATTGAATAGTCCGGCCCTTTCGGATCCACCAGGACAGGCACCCCATTTTCCCTGCACAAAGGCAGAAGGGCCTTCAAAAATTCCTGACTCATGAACCCCTTGCCGTAATCGGAAATGACGGCGACATCGCACAATGGAAGATAGCCGCGGACGGCTTCCACGGCCTTCTGCAGCACGGTTTCACCTATGGGACGAGCGGTTTCTGAATCGACTCGAAGCAGTTGCTGCTGCTTTGACAGAAATCTCGTCTTAACGGTCGATTCACGGGACGGATCGGTGATCAGGCACGATTCCACAAGAGGAAGCTGAGAAAGCAGGTCACGTATCTGATCCGCGGGTGTGTCGGAACCGACGGTAGAGACGAAATGCACTCTCGAGCCAAGAGAGGCAAGGTTACGCACTACATTGCCGGCGCCGCCCAGAACAGACTTCATCTCGGTCGACCGCAGGACGGGGACAGGGCCTTCGGGCGATATTCGCGAAACATCGCCATAGATAAACCTGTCGAGCATGACGTCCCCGAGGACCAGCAGTCTGGCCGTGTTCAGTTTTTCAATCCAGTGTAACAATTCAAGTCTCTGACCCATATACAGCCTTCAGACCGGGGGACGTTATCCGGGAAGTACAAAACCTCTTATTGCCTCAACCACTCTGCCGGACGCGGTCCCATCGCCGTACTCTTCTATGGCCCTTCTCTGATCATTCGCATCCAGCATCTGGTGAACCGCCCTTACAATGCGGTCGGACGAATCGGCACCCGCAAGGACGTTCCATCCCGAATCGACAGTCTCGACCCATTCCGTCTGGTCCCGCAGAGTTACACACCCTACCCGGTGGAAATACGCTTCCTTCTGGATTCCGCCCGAATCCGTGCAGACAACACCGGCGTTTCTGACTAGCATCATCATGTCCAGAAATCCCAGCGGGTCCGTAACCAGCAAAGGACGGAGCAAGCTGTCGAGCCCGTAGTGGGTCGCCATTTTCCTTGTTCTTGGATGGATTGGAAAGACGATCCGGACCTCGCTCGAAAGGAATTCGAACGCTCTGAAGATACTTCGCATCCTGGATTCGTCATCGGTGTTCTCCGCTCGGTGAACCGTCGCAAGAATATACTTCCCGCGCAGAAGATTCAGCTTCTCAAGTATTCTGCTCCTGCGCTCGGCCGACGGCCCGAAGTGCAGAGCTACGTCGTACATCACATCGCCGGTCATGATGATGCCGTCACTGATCCCCTCCGCATGAAGATTCGCGCATGCCGCGCTCGTGGGGCAGAAGAGCAGAGAAGCGAGATGATCGGTGACGATTCTATTGATCTCTTCCGGCATTCTTCTGTTGAAGGATCGCAGTCCCGCTTCGACATGGGCGACCGGACAGTTAAGCTTGGCGGCCGTGAGAGCGCCGGCCAGTGTGGAATTCGTGTCTCCGTAGACCAGGACGAGCGCCGGCTCTTCTGACATCAGCACCGGCTCCAGTTTCTTCATGATCTCTCCCGTCTGATACCCGTGCATGCCGCTGCCCACATTCAAAAAGTGATCCGGCTGCCTGATTTCGAGCTCCTCAAAGAAAGCTCCGGACATTTTGAAGTCGTAGTGCTGCCCCGTGTGGACCAGAATCTCTTCAAGACTCTCTTCGGAGCGGAGCGCCCGGGACACGACTGCCGCCTTGATGAATTGAGGCCTGGCCCCTACGATCGCGACTATCTTCTTTCGATGGTCCATGAAGGCTCTTCAGGTATCGTGGATCTCTTCCCATCCTGCGTCAGGGCTGAATAACCACCCGTTTCGACGTCCGCGATGAGATCGCGAAATTCATTGCTCATCAGAAAGATGAACTCCTCATCCTCATCAGGATGGACCATCAGTTCCACATTCGACCGCCGGGCGAGTTCGCTGATCCCGCGTATGCGACTCCGGTTTTCAAACGGCTTTATCGAGAAGAAATAGTCGGTAGAGACAAACCTCCACTCTATGTACCGGTCGACGATCCTTCTCACCAGGCGGTTCAACATCCCTTTCTCGCCGGAGGTAAAATGAAAGTTGCGCCGCACCCTGAAACGCGCAGGAATAAATCGGGAAAACAGTACGTTGGCGCAGATGTGCATGTGGTGATGTCCGTCCAGGTGTGACGGCGGTCTGCCGTAGATCTTCTCAAATCGTTCCCACTGGCTTCTGCACGTATACTCGAATTCGTTTCTCAAAAGAGGGTTGAACAGCAGCGGGGCAAAACGTGAGTTCCTGAGATGTTGAGAAACGCGCTGCTGGCATCTCGCCAGATGAGGCTCATGATTGCCGGTGAACTGATCGGTCAGATTCAGGTGCAGCCCGGTCTCGATTCCGTTATCTTTCGCAAGTCTTGCGGAACGGTCGCTGTCTGCCATAAACATCATGGCAGTGGCCGAGGTGATACGTCCGCTCTTGTGGCAGAGTACGATTCTTTCGGTGGCCGCCTTGATCTTTCCGAAGTCATCGGCATTTATTATCAGCATCTCCCCTTGTCCCCGGTTGAGAGAGGCAGGATGTCAGCTTCACTCCCTCTGGTATAGCTGGTGGAATAAAGATGTGTCAGGGCCTTGAACATGGTGGCCTGGCCCCAGTGAAACATCGGCGTCTTGACGGTGATTCCCGGCAGTTTTCGATAGTAGAAATAGCCGCTTTCGTCCTGCATGTGATTGATCGTCCACCTGGCCACGCGATGAGCCTGCTCGAGGGATGTCTCTTCGTAGTCCGCGAAGATGCTGAGAGTGGTGATGGACTGGGATGCGCACTGAATGTCGATCGGATATGTGCGCCGGTCGTAGTACCTCGGACAGCCGTCCGCCTCAAAGAAAGTCTCCCTGTAATACCGGTAGCCATTCTGCAGGTTCTTCTTGAACAGATCGCTGTTTGTGTACTCGAGGTAGCACTTCAGGCTGTCGAGATTGTATGCCGTGTGAAAATTATCTATCCAGCGATGCATCGGTGACTCGCCATAGTACCAAGCGCCGTTGGGAAGCTGGCGTTCACAGCTGTAGAGCATCGCTTCGCCGGCAGTATCGATACACTCCCTGTCGCCGTTCAGCGCTCCGTATCGCGCGAGAATGGAAGCGCCGAGCATGTTGGAGTTGTGGATTGAATCCTGCCGGAAGCTGACATAACTGATGCAGGTCCCGTTAAGGGTTCTTTCTCTCGGCAACGCAAGGATCCACCTGCATATTGCGGCGACCACTTCCGAATAAATCGATTTCCCGGTCAGTTCGTAGGCATCGAGAAAGGAATGACCGATCAGGCTGGTCCACACTATCGTAGGCATGTACATCGGATGAGGACCGGCCCTGCTTACCCAATCGAAGTGATGTCCCCAGGTGTATTCCTCGAAAAAGGGCGACTTGTTCCGAATGAGCCACTCAAGGCAGACATTCGCCTTCTCCAGGTATTCGGGCGAACCTGTAAACCGGTACAGGCTCAGGTATCCTGACGCCATGCATCCCCGCCCCATCGACGATTCATGCGGCTCAATGCCCAGGAGAGGACGCAGGTTGACAGGGCATTGCCTCACCGCCTGTATCAGGAGTCTTTCCATATACGGCCTCCTGAAGGCGATCGGCCGCAACGGAGAAAGCAGGGCATCAAAGGGCTCGTAGCCGCGGTAGTTGTTTCTTTCAATCCACGAAGCGAGTCTGCTGAGTCTCTGCCAGAGCTCACTCTGAGATAAATGCCGGTTCATCGGTTCGCAATCTGCGATCGCTGGTCCCTTTCCAGGAATTTTGTCCTGAAAGCGTCGGGCACGAGAGTCTCCAGCACGATTCTCTTCAACCGCGTCATCTGTTCTCTCCTGCGGAACCTGACGAATTCTTCAGGAACGGGACGGGGGATGCGTCTGATATAGGAAACAGAATAGCCCGCAAGGAGGGAGAGGCTTGACAGTATCAGCGGCCTGTCGGACAAATGACGGACGCAGCGCAGAATTTCCCAAAGAGGATGGCTGCCCAGGTAGTAATCCTCGGCCCCGTAACGATAGTGCAGGCGGATCGGCCCCGAGAGGCTGGTCCCCATTTTACGGTGATGCCGGCAGGAGAGGTCGGTGAATGTCCTGGTCTTCCATCCCTTCATCCGCGCCGTCGTGACCGCCACCAGATCAACGCCGCCACCAGGAATGTGCTGGTAGCCGCCGATCTGCGCGAAGCACTTCCGTCTGAAGAGCTGGCACATCCCCGAAACGTGCTCGATTCCGACAAAATCGTAGTTGTACTTCATCGAATCATCGACAAAAGCACTGCCGGCAACGCCGAGTTCCGGATCGGCAGCGAATCGTTCCATGAGCGATTCGAAATACGTGCTTCCAAATGTGATGTCTGCATCAAGATTGCCGACCACATCGTATTCGACTGTCTCGAGAGCTTTCAAACCGGCGTTGACCGAGGCGGCTTTCGACGCGAAATTCCGCTCACTCTGCTTTTCTCTCCGGATGAGCTGCATCCAGGGGCGGCCGGGCAAATACTCGCTTACGATTGCATCGGTCCGATCGGTGGATCCATCGCTGACAATGATCCATCTCCGAGGGAGAAGAGTCTGGGATATGACGGCTTCAATCGTTTTTCGGATATATTGCTCTTCGTTCCGGGCCGGCGTTATCAGCACATACGAGCACAGCCGTTGGCCGTTTGACTGAGTATCAGAACTCATGATTCTCATCCCGGGGATTATGTGGTTCACTCAAAGCGTACTTCAGCCGAAGCGTGCACGCACTCCGATCTCGGACCTGAACGCGAGTATCTGGTCGGCCACATAGCGCTGCTGAATCGTCGACAGCTGGGGATACATGGGAAGGGATAGAATCGAGCCGGCGGCTTCTGCGGCTACAGGATAATCCTCCGGACTCCATTTGCGACCGGCATAGCATTTCTGCATGTGCAGCGGCACGGGGTAGTGCAGCCCGGTTCCCACGCCGCGCGCAGCGAGCCAATTCTGCAGCTCGTCACGCATTTCCGCGCGGATGACGTACAGGTGAAACACGCTTTTCACCCTCTCCGGCACGTGCGGCAGAGAGATCCCCTCAATTCCCTCCAGCATTGTGCCATAGACGGAAGCTGCGCTGCGCCGCCGTTCATTCCACTTCTCCAGATGACGGAGTTTGAGCCGGAGAATACCGCACTGGATTGCATCAAGGCGGCCGTTGTAGCCTTCGACTTCATGCCGGTATTTTGCCGATTGACCATGATCGCGAAGCATACGGATTCTTGCGGCCAAATCCGGATCATCCGTGGTAACCGCGCCCCCTTCCCCGCAAGCTCCCAGGTTCTTCCCCGGATAAAAGCTGAAGGCGGCGGCAAGCCCCATCGATCCTGCACGGAACCAGCGTTTCCGCTTGATCGAATAGTATTCGGCGCCGTGGGCCTGGCATGCATCCTCGATCACAATCGCCCCGTTTTCGGCAGCAAGAGTCAGGATCGGATCCATGTCGGCCATCTGTCCGTAAAGATGGACCGGGATAATTGCTTTCACCGGACGCGATGATCTCTTGAAATACTCGCTAAGCGCCTCGGGATCGATCGTGTAGGTTTTTTCATCTATATCGACAAAGTCGAACGCGGCGCCTGCCTGGGTAATAGCCTCAGTAGTTGCTATAAACGTATTGGGTGCGGTCAGGACGAGATCATTGTTCCCGATGCCGGCTGCCATCAACGCGAAACGGAGCGCGTCGGTACCGGTACTGACGGCCACGCTTTCGGATGTTCCGCAGAACCCGGCGAATTCCTTTTCAAAGCTCTCGACTTCCGCCCCTCCAACAAACTGTCCGGAAATGACTATGGAGCGAAACAGTTCGACCATTTCCTCCAGATCCTCCATGTTGGAGGCGACGGCATCAACGAATGGTACTCTCATCGGTCCTCTCTGTTCCCACGTACCGCAGGATCCTGGCCGGATTCCCGGCAACGATGGCATTGGCGGGCACGTCATGGGTGACGACGCTCCCCGCTCCGACGATTGCGTTCTCTCCGATGGTGAGGTTGGACAGTATCGTAGCGCCCGAGCCGATCGAAGCCCCTCGCCGCACGAGAGTCGTTTCCACCTTCCAGTCGGCTTCCCTCTGAATTCTCCCGTCCGTGGTCGCCCTTGGATAGCTGTCGTTGATAAACGCCACGTTATGGCCGACGAAGACGTCGTCTTCGATTTCAACCCCTTCACAGACGAAGGTATGGCTCGAGATCTTGCAGTTCTTCCCAATGATGGCGTTTTTCTGAATCTCGACAAATGCGCCGATTCTGGTATTGTCACCGATCGTGCATCCATAGAGATTGATGAAACGGGACAGGTATACGTTGTCTCCCAACCTGACGTCGGCCGTAACACAGCGGAAGTCGCTCATAAGTAGACGACGCCTCCCTTGTTCTTCAGCGAGGCGTTTGCCGCCTCCAGCATCTGAACAACCCTCAATCCGGCGACGCCGTCGTTGAACGGGGTCCGGTCGTTTTCAATACACTCGAAGAAGTACTGTGTCTCGAGCCGCAATGCCTCCGCCTGTTCCAGCCTTGGGATCCAGACATCTCCCATACGATAGCTGACGAGAATGTCGTAGAGCCCCGCGCCGTCATCAGTGGATACGCCTTTGTCGTAGACCTTGATCTTCTCGTCGGCCTCAAGGTCGTTCCATACCAGCATCTTCTTGCTCCCGCCGATCAATGTCGTCCTCACCTTCACCGGAGAGAGCCAGTTGACGTTGAAGTGTGCGATAACGTTGTCGGCAAAATAGACCATGATGTAGGCAACATCCTCGACACCGTTGACATGCCTCTGTCCTGCGGCGACGACGGCCTCAGGCTTTCTGGGAAGAATGTGCTGCATGATGGAAAGATCGTGGGCGGCAAGGTCCCAGATGACATTTACATCCGATTGAAACAGGCCCAGATTCACTCTCATGGAGTCGTAGTAATAAAGGCGGCCCAGCACATCATTGTCGATAAGTTCTTTGATCTTTCGGACTGCAGGCGTGAACAGAAATGTATGGTCGACCATGATCTTGAGTTGGCTTTCGGCAGCCATCTCGATCAGCTCTTCGGCCTGCGCGGTGCTCTGGGTGAAAGGCTTTTCCACGAACACATGCTTTCCCCTCATAAGCGCCCTTCTGGCGAGTGGATAATGTGTCTGGACCGGCGTGACGATCGCCACGGCATCGATCTCGGGGTCGCCAAGAAGCGTGTCGAAGTCAGTCGTCACCTTGATTTCCGGATGATACTGCTTGGCCCTCTCCAGGGATTTCGGGGCGGTATCGCAGATGCATTTCACGGATCCGAATCTCGCACCCTGGAAGTTTCTGACGATATTGGGACCCCAATAGCCATAACCGACAACACCAATTCCTACCATAACGCTCCCCTCCTTGGAGCCGAAAGGGGGTTGCAAAACATGCTACCGAATCGTTTCACATCCCTTAATAAGCGCCGGCTCCGGAGAGGACAGCGTAAGGAGTCATAGCCATCAACTTGAGATCGAGCCACAGCGACTGCCGCTCTATGTAGCGGATATCCAGTCTAACCATTTCATCAAAGTTGGTCCGGCTTCTGCCATAGACCTGCCACAGGCCCGTAATCCCAGGCTTTGTTTCTATGATCCTTCTTTTGTGCCACGCCAGGTAACAGTCGATCTCATAGGGTATGGGTGGGCGCGGTCCGACGAGAGACATGTCGCCAAGAAGGACATTCACGAATTGCGGCAGTTCATCGAGGCTGGTTTTGCGCAACATTCTTCCGACCGGCGTCACACGCGGATCATCGACTATTTTGTACACCTTCTGCGACCTGCCGGCTTCCTGAATGAGCTTCTTCACGTACTGGCGGTGAATCTCGTGATCGCAGTTCGCATACATTGTCCGGAATTTCAGGCAGTCGAATTCAATGCCGAACTGCCCGATGCGGCGCTGTCTGAAGAGAACGGGACCGTCGGAAGATACTTTTATGAGAACGGCGATGAGTGCCAACAGGGGGGACAGCAGCATAAGCAGCGCGAGACTGAGGGTCACATCGATCGCTCTTTTCGCCCCGTGATACAAAGCTGTCGAAGCATCCCTGTTTATCAGATCGGGATATAGCCGTTCGTCCGATTTCAACTGGGGCCCGGCGGAATCCACCTCCTCTGGGAAGAAGTGAAGTGAAATGTCGATCCGGTCAACACGCGCGGGGCTCATGATTTGTGAGAGCGCCCGTCTCATCTTCGTCAGAATGGCGGCCCTGACCGAATCGCGATCCATCTCCTGCAGCGCAGTGAAGATGACTCCGACTGCAGTCGCTGTTCTATACCAGCCGCACAGATCCGTGTCGCGGGTTTCCGACTGGAGTGCAGCACAGATTTCTTCGCCCCCGGGAGCTCTGTTATCCGTCAGTTTCGATATGTCCGCAATCAGCAGCACGAAAGGATTCCCGGTGCGCTGACTCCTCTTACGTTCCAGACAAAGCATCCGGTTAAAGAGCTGCATATCAAGTATGCGGTTGTCGACGGTTCGGGATTCCAGGGGTTCCGGAAAGAACCAACGAGTAATTCTTGAAATTAGATATTGCATAAAACAACACCCGTAATCAGTTGATCCGGAGGGGAGGAGTCAGATCTCGAGGTAATTCTTGAGGCGTCTGCCCGAAGGAGCACTTTCATCGCCGTACGGATAGGCACCGGTCTCGCCATAGTAACTTGGATCGTATTCGGTGTTGAACATGAGCGGCGGCACGTCATTGAGAACGACGCCGAATACGCGGGCGGGATCAAGGTTTCTCGCCGCTCTTTCAATGCTCGCATAAGAGGTTTTCCCGCTACGTACGACGAGAATCACGCCATCAGAAAAGCCGGCGAGAATGTGCGCATCCGAAATCGGCGAAAGTGGAGGAGCGTCGAGGATAATCGTGTTGAACTCCGATCTCAGGAATTCGATGAAATTCCGCATCTTATCCAGCGACAGGAGTTCGATCGGATCGGATGCGCGGCCGCCCGCAGTCATAAGGTAGAGGTTCTCCAGGCGACGCATATAGCAGAACGATTGAAGGCGGTCATCCTGCAGAAAACCGATTAGTCCTGGCTCGACCGAGGCTCCGACGATATTGTGGAGACTCGGCTTCCTGAAATCGCAGTCGATGATGATGGTTTTGCGTTCTGGATCTCTCGAATACACAGCAGCCAGATTTGCGCAAAGGAGTGACTTTCCCGCCTGGCTGTCGGGGCTGGTTACCGTGATGACTTTGGCGGGCCGTTCGTTTGCGATCGCGGCCATTCTGACCTTGAGCGTCTTGAACTGCTCGCTCACGAAGGAATTCACGTTCAGGAACGACTCCATCTCCCAGCTGACATTACTCAGCGGAATCTGAGGAACGAGTGCGTCGAAGGGGAAACCTTCCCTCCTGACGATGGCCGTCGTGTCTTCGGTCGGCGCATCAACCACTTCAATGAGCTCGAGAGTGTTGAAGACAGAGAGGATTTTCTCCATCTGAGATTCGTCGAGGCCGGTCATGGACTGCACTTCACGCAGCCTGCGCGGATTCTTGAGCAGACCCATGACAGCCAGCTCTTCGGGATACCACGGAAGATGCGACAGGCTCGAGGTGTCCTTCAGCACGACCATCTGGTTCGGGGCGATAGGAAAAGCAGACAGCGTTTTGCGGGCGACCAGCAGAAGGAGATGCGGCAGATCTATTCTCGCCGGAATATAGAACTCCAGGAGCTGTTTCCCGACGGAACGTATTTCGTAGTTCTCCTGCAAAACGTGCATCAGGATCTGGACCGCCTGTTCCTGAACGAGTTCGACGAGTGTGTCGATGTCGATCAGTGACTTCTTGACCGCAATCTGTCCGACGAACATCCGCTGCCGCCGTGCTTCCTTTACGAGTTGTGCAAGGGACGATTCGTTGATGATGCCCGCCTCCTTCATGTAGACGCCGAGGCGAAACTGCGGATTGTTTGAGTTTGCGGCACTGAGCATTCCCTTTTCAAAATGGATGGCAACAATCTGGCTGCCGCACACCAGCGAGAGAACGACATTCTGCTCCCGTTCGTTGATTTCCCGGATCTTTTCGTACAATCGGTCTTTGTTGCGCATCATTACCCCTGCATTGTCCGGATCAGCGGATCCAGCACTTTCAGCAGATGAGACTGGTTGAGATAAAGATGGTAGAGCCCCCATCCGTACGCCCCAGCACCGAGCAGGACAAGTGCAGCATATCTGAGCCTCGCTCTGCGCACTTGAGAAGAGAGCCACTCCGACTCGATCCTTGGGATCTCGACAAGAACAGGCACACTGAAAATTCTTTCAAGTTCCGCGCTGGTGAAGATCTTCCTTTTGGAAAGATCGACGATAACGCCTGCGAGAAGCGCCAGCGCGAGGCTGACACCGGCTCCGGCCATCCTGACTCCAAACCTGTCGGGTGCGACAGGGTCGGTCGGCAAGTGAGCAGGATCTATAATGGTGAACTTGGCGCTCTGGTCCTTGCTTTCAAGGCTCTCGGCCAGCATCGCCTGATCGAGCTTGGTCCGCAGTTCTTCAGCCTGCCGCGCAAGTTCCGCGTTGGCCCGCTCAGTAGCGGCAATCTCCTGCTCAACCCGGGGAGTGTTCTGCACCCGCCGGGTGACGGCCGCGATTTCGTTATCGATCACGCGCTTTTCGCGTTCCCGGATTTCGATTTCGGTCTTTACCTGGTTCAGTTGCGCGACCAGGCTCTGGTAAAGAGGATTGACAACGGTAGCAGCCCTTGCCAATCGCCTTTCCGACTGGTACAGCGATTCGAGATCTTCGGGAGGTATGGTTTTGCGCAGCAGTTCAAGTTCGGCCTTGAGCCTGACGACATCCGGATGCCTGCTTGTCGCCTTTGCCTCGAGATCCTTGTATTCCTGGCTCTTCTTGAGGTAGACATCGAGCAGCGGATTCCGCTCCCGCATCGCGGTCACCCTCGAATCTTCGAAAGGTATCTCGGCCGGGGTTTGAGAGATCTGCTGTTCGAGATTGAGCCTTAGAGTCGTTTCACGGTCCAACGCTTCCATGTTGGCCGTTTTCTGCTGCTGAAGCCGGTCGAGCGTGCGCAGATTGGCTTCGAGCTGCGATGGGAGTTCGTCGCCGTAGCGCTGTTTCAGCGCCTTCAGCTTCTCGCTCGACTCGTGCAGGCGCTGCATGACTTTGGCGAGTTCGTTCTTGAGAAATGTGGTAGTACCGACAACCTGGACTGTCCGCGTCCGGTTCTCATGGGCGATGAAGAGCGATGCCAGCCGCGCCGTGATATCCCTGGCCAGTTCCGGGCTGTGATCGCGGAAGCGAATCCTCAGATGCGTGACAGGGCTCGCAGGGTTGCGCGGCGCTCTTTCCGACATCAGTTCTATTTCAAGGTTGTTACGCATCCGTTCCACTTTCTTCTCTTCGCTCAGGCCCGTATAGGCATCCAGCCGGCTTTCAAACTCGCTGACGATTCCGGCCAGATTGCTGCGGCTCAGAATGGTCTCCTGCATGGCGGTCACGCGCTCTTCCGCGCTGCGGCTCGAGATTTCCTTAACGAATTCCGACGAGACTTCTCCCGGCTGGAAGAGTATCAGTGATTCGGACACGTAGATATTCGGGATGATTTCCGCCACAAGCATCGCGAAGCTTCCGAATGCCAGAAGCGTCAGGAGGATTACCCATTTCCTTCGAACGATCAGAGCCAGGTAATCACGTGGCGTGGATAATCGGGACTTCTGCATGCTGTTCATAGCTCAGCTCTCCACAATTCGGGAGCACGAAACCGCACCGACATGTATACGCGTTTGAATTCCTGATCAAGCGGATTGCCGTAGGAATTGCGCCGGTAGGAGCCGCCCCAGGTCAGAAAGAAATACCGGCTCACAGGATAAGACAGGTCCAGCGAACCGTAGATGCCGTGGTAGTCATTGAGGCTGCTTGCCTCGCTCCGGCCGATGAATCCGGCGGCACTTGCCGCTACGGAGAACTTGCTCCCGAGCGGAGAAAATATCGAGAGGCCGACGGTGTGCAACTCCGAGAGCGAACTCAGGCCCGAGCTGTCGCCGGGAGAGTGGTAATAAGATGCGGTAAGGCGGCTGGACCGGATCGTCCGTCTGACTTCAACCGAGGCGACATACCCGTACGTCGTCTCGCCCGTCTGGTCGAATGAAATGAAAGCAGGCCCCCCTTCCACTCGCATCTGCAGATAGGGGCTGAAGCTGCGGGTGAGTCCGACAACGGCAGCCTGGGTTGTTCCCGTTCCGAACCGGCGGTAGTCGTTCTGGATAAATCCGTACTGCACGTCGACGCTGTCGTAGGGATTGAGCCGATACCCGTAACCCGCAGTCAGTTCGCTCCTTGTCTGATCAAGGAGAAGACCCAGCGGCTGGTCGTTGTTCAGGTATCTCAGCGACATGGCGGAAGCTTCCGCAATGATGTACGACCGGTAGTTCATGTTGATTTCCGCCGCGACAGTTCCGCGAAACGTGCGGCGTGTGCTTCTCGCACTCGAAGGTTGAAACACGAACCTGAATGAATCCGGCGCCCCGCCGGAACCCTGCAGCACGTCGACAGTCGTGTAATCGGGTGCATTCAGGAACGACCCTCCGAACCGCAGTTTCAGAGCGCGGCCGAGGCTCGCGGTAAAGCCCGCCCTCGCGGAGTGAGACAGTGTATTCAGACTCTGCTCGCCTCCATACCGCTCGGCCAGGGCCATATAATACAGATTGATCTGAGTCGTACTCCCGGTCGCCCTGACATCAACCGCAGGGTAGAAGCCGTAGAAGGGGACTATATCCCGCTCCAGGACGGCGGATGAGAATGTACCCTGGTTGGTGCCGCCAAAAGCAAAGTCGTAACTGTTGCCGACGATGAATCTGCGTTGAGCTTCTGCAGTCGCTGCCGCGGCCGTCAGTAGCAAACAGAAGGCCAGCAGTCTGAAGTAAACCATTCCGTCTCCCGCTCCCCGTCAGGGCACCACGACCACATCCCCGGAACTGAGAACGATGTTCTCCTCAGGTTTCCGGCCCCGCGTCACCTCGCGATAGTCAAACGGCATGACATAGTTCTTGCCGTTGTTGCTTCGCAAAATCGTGATCTCGGCCTGTTTTGCAAAATCCTGGAACCCTCCTGCCAGCGATAGCGCCTGAAGCACGGTTATCGGTTTCTCGGTCAGGATGCTGCCGGGCTTTTGCACCTTGCCCACAACAAACACTTTGTAACTCTGAATGTTGTCCACGATGACGGTGACATTGGGGCTGGTCAGATATTCCTTGAGTTTTCCTTCTATCCTGCTTTTGAGTTCTCCGGGGCTGCTTCCGGCAGCCTGCATATCCTGCACCAGCGGGAAGGATATCTTTCCATCGGGCCTGACCAGCACTTTGCGCGTCAGATCAGGCTCCTTCCAGACGAAGATTTCCAGAGTGTCATTCGGCTGGATGATATAGGTCGAGTCGTCCGCTGCCGGATCATTACTCAGTTTCTGCTGGCCGGCTGCAACGCCGCCCCCCAGCAGGAACAAGGCCAGAACCAGCATGGCGCTTCGGGGCTTTCGCTCCAGAAAAATGCGGTAACGATTCATCGTTTTCTCCCAAAGACTCTATCTATGCAATACAGCTTCGCCCTCTCAGTCACAGGCTTCGTTCCCTTCTGTAGACTGTTGCCGAAGCTAGACGATTCCCGAAGCACTCCGTGAAAGAGCCGTCATTGGAATCGAGGGGGGAGGAGGAAGTCGCGTCGCGGCACCCGAGATCACCGGCACGCGCAATGGTCTGCGCTTTTTATGCTACCCCGTATGGGAGGAAAGTCCATGGCACGGCGGTAGGGGATGTTCTAGAACTCATGTGCCGAATGAGAGGGAAACCGACGTAGCAAATTAGAAACATTCTCAGTGTTCACTCGGGGGCGAATCGGTAGTTGAAGAAACAGGCAGCCAGGAGCGTTTGCATGCATGGGGCTTCGCGCGCCTCGCAGCGCACAACAGGACCGCAGCAGAACAACGATGCGGCAACTCCACCGGTCATTTCCGGAGGAAAGGCTATTTGCATTTCCAGTATGGTCCTGGGAGCAATCGTATACTCGGCCTGAAACAGGACTCCGGAGCGGCTAATGTCGACAGTAAATCCGCGTCGCCATGGAACCGCCCCACTCTCCCGATAGCGGAAGGGAGTCCTGATCGGGAAACGGGCGGGTCTGATGGTGACCTCGTCCGGATTGTGCCTGCGCCCCGGTTCCGAATTGATGTTTTTGGATGAAGAGACTTTCACACGCACTCCAGAATTTTCACAGAACCGTAGCATTCCGGCCGGAGTCCGGCAATGGCACGGAAGTGTGGCGAGCACGCACTGCCGCGGGAGACTGCAGTAATCAGTTATGCACTGGCTGCCTCGAATTGATGATTCGCCGATGCATGGCGAATACCGCCAGTTCAAGACGGTTCGAGACCCCTACTTTCTGAAATATGCTCGTCAGATGGTGTTTGACGGTCTGCTCCGCGATGGACAATTTTTCGGCAATGTACTTGTTTGTACACCCCTCGGCGACCTCGGCAATTATTTCGAGTTCACGAGGAGTAAGGCTGAACTGAGACGGGCGCTGTTCACTCCGGACGGCGACGCCGTTGCGCAGCGCTTCCACGAGATCTCCAACGACCTTGCGCCCTATCCAATACTCTCCGGAGGCAACCGTCCGGATGCTCTTGAACAGTATCTGAGGACTGGCTTCTTTCAGCACCACTCCACGTGCACCCAGCTTGAGGGCTTCCACAGTACCGGCAGCATCCATCGATTCAGCCAGGATGAGGACCGGAGCAGTCACGCCCAATTCCCTGAACCGGTGCAACAGGTCCATCGCCGAAAAACGAGGGAGCTCGAGATCCAGCAGAACCACCTGCGGCTTCAGCAGAAGAGCTTTCTCGAGCGCATCCTGTCCGTCGGACGCTTCTCCGACTATCGCCAGCCCCGGTTCACGTTCGAAAAGAGTGTGGAGGGCCTCACGACAGATTGCATGTTCATCCGCAATCAGAATCCCAATCCGTTCGTCATTCCTCATTTCGTGCAGAATCTCCATCTCGCCCCAAACTGCGAGTCAGGCCATGATGTATGGCGAAAAGCGCAAGCTCGAGACGATTATAAACTCCCACTTTGTTGAAGATGTTCGAGAGGTGATGTTTTACGGTGTCCTCGCTGATTGTAAGCCTGTCGGCGATCTCCCTATTGGAATATCCCGACACGACCTCCTGAACCACCTCGAGTTCCCTGGCGGTCAGGTTGAATACCTTCGGCTGTACAGGCTGAATATGTCCCGCCGCGCGGTTAACCGCCGTCCGGCGGTCCGCCGTTGCCGCATCGCCGACCCAGTATTGTCCCTGGGCGAGATTCCGGATGCCCTGTATCAACATGTCGCTGCCGGAATTCTTCAGGACCAGTCCGCCCGCGCCCTCTCGCAAAGCTTCGGCGGGATCCACATGTTCCGCTCCCGAGCTGAGAAGCAGCGTGCGTGTTTTGTCAAACAGCATCCTCAGACCGCCGAGTTGCCCGTCTTTCGCCAATCCCCGCAGCGGCCAATCCAGAAGCAGGACGTCGGGGTTTGTCTCCTCTATCAGTTTCACCGTCTCTGCCGCTTCACCGGCCTCGCCGACAATTCTCAGGTCCGGCTCACGGCTCAGCAGATTCCTGAGTCCGGTTCTGAAAATTGTGTGGGTGCTGGCCAGGAAGATACCAATCGCCGCTGAATACTCCTGATACATACAGTCCACTCTCCCGCTATCCCGAGTCTTCTGCTCGGGAAAACCTGGTGAAAAACAATCACACATTAGAGACCTGAAGGCCGTTCTTCCGTGCGATCACTCGAAGTGCGTCAAGCCCTGTCACTCAATCTGCGAATTGATTCGGGGGAATAACACCGCTTGGGTTGATGCAGAAAAAGCACATGGCCGGTCCGGCAATATTCTCCAGTAAAAACAACAGTTACAGGAATTGCTCAGGCGCCGTTTCATGGTTACCCGCTGATTAATCCGGGCAAGGAGGGGATTGTTTAAAAGAATCCTTTAGTAGATACGGTTTGTCAATACCGATAATCAGCGGACCAACTGCCCCAGCTATGGTAGAAGTCTGCAGGAAGGATGTGAAAGGGTTGTATGGCCCTGGAGCCGGTCAGATATAGTGTTTTCTGACCGCGTACTGGACAAGCTCAGCCGTCTTACGGATATTCAGCTTGCTCATCATATTCGCTCTGTGTCTTTCGACAGTCCTCACACTGATGCAGAGGAGATCGCCGATCTCCTTGTTCGACTTTCCCTCGGCTATCAACTTGAGGATTTCTCTCTGTCTCACGGTGAGCGCTTCAACCACATGGAAGTCGTCTTCGCCGCGGCGCAGCCGTGCCCAGTTCTGCATCGACTGGTCCGCCAGTCCGGGGGAAATATAGATTTTTCCGCTCTGAATACTTTCGATTGCCGAGAACAGCTCCTTCTCCGCGTCCTCCTTCAGGAGGTACCCATCGGCACCAGCCGATATCGCCTGATATAGATACTCCTCTTCCTTGTGCATGGTGAGCATCAGGACTTTAACGTCGGGACGGACATGCCGGATTTCGGGGATGGCCTCAATCCCTCTGAGGTGGGGCATCGAAACGTCGAGTATAACCAGATTAGGATCGACTCGATTGAGAATGCTCAGGAGCTCCAGGCCGTCGCCCACTTCGCCGGCTATTTCGAGATCTGTCTTTTCCTCGAGAATTCGCCTCAAACCCCTTCGCACCAGAATGTGATCATCAGCCAGAATCACTCGATATGGTTTACCCATCTAATCACCGATTCGAAATACTTTGGAGAAAATCTACTCTCGTGTTTCAAACTCCATCAGAGCAGAATGTCGCGTAGCTCATGGACTACAATCCCACCAAACCCGGTCATTGTCAACACCGGAAAGACGCCTTGTGTACACACCGTTTACGGCAACTCCGGGCCAATCGGATCTGATGTCCCCGGGAGCACGCAGGACGAACCAGGAGCTCCCGTCTGACGACCGGAGCCCCAGTTGTTCGCAGTAGGCTTATAGCAGGTTTTCTAAGGCAGGGGCGCTCCTGTCCAAGGACAGGAGCGTCGACTTCTGAGGTAGGCTGTTTGCTCGCGCTTCGTAAGAACTCTTTGACTTTTTCAGCGTGGGGACTCTCCACGTGCCCGGTCCCCCCCTACACAACCACGCACAGGAGGCAGCCCCCACACCTTTTGGCGGCCTGCTGGTCTCGCGGCCGCTCGTTCCTTAGGGTTTGCCGTGACCAGCCACCCTTTTCCACCATCTTTCGCGTCTCACGGATTTCCCGATCTGGGCTTCAGACGCTGATTGTTATTAAACAGGGTCTACCAGAGACGGACAATCAGCTTAACTACTCAATAAGGCTTGCGTGGTTGTATCCAAAACGAGGTTGAGTAAAACTACACATGAAATGCAAAACCGCTGTTGCCAGGTCCTCGATCATAATAGTAGGATTTCCTGAACCCGAAATTCAGTTTGGAAGAAGGATGATGAAGAATAATGATTATCTCAAGGTGGCTTACAGTCTATTCGAGGAGGCATACCAGCTGCAGATGCAGGGACTGCTCGAGTCGGCTATTGAGCTTTACCTGCAATCAATAGATGCGTATCCGACTGCGGAGGCCTACACATTCCTCGGCTGGTCATACAGTTTTCAGGGAAAGCTGGACCAGGCCATCGAGGAGTGCAAGAAGGCCATCGAGATAGATCCGGATTTCGGCAATCCCTACAATGACATAGGGGCCTATCTCATCCAGAAGAAGCAGTACGAGGAAGCGATTCCCTGGCTGCGCAAAGCCGCAGGAGCCAAACGCTACCAGCACTACCATTACGCGCACTACAATCTCGCCCGCGCCTACATCGCACTCGAGCAGTTCAACAACGCCAGGAGAGAATTCGAGAATGCCCTGAAAATAGCTCCCGAGTACGATATCGCACGCGATGCTCTCGCAGTCCTGAAGCAGCGGATTCAATAACCGCTACAGCTTGGCCGCCAGACGTGTCAGCCGTCGCTGGAGAGCGGCATACCGGCGCTGGTACTCCTTTAGGGTTATGCGCCGGGCGTGAAAGGCTTCGCGCAGTTTTGCCAGCGCCTGCCGGGAGAAAGCCAGCGCCTTCCCCGGAAGGCGAGCCTTGTGCTCATAGTAGATTGCAAGCTGCTCGCATGCCCTGAACCCTTCGCGGGAATCGTTAGAGAGTTCCAGCCAGAGAGCGTTTGCGCGCTCAAAATCACAGCCGCGCTTTGCCAGGAAAGCAAGTTCTCTCCGGGCGGCACGCTCGGCATCCGCCGGCAGTCCGCTTTCAAGCGCTTTCTCGTATACTCTGCGGGCAAGGCGTTCCTCTCCGCCGGATTTCTGCAGCATGCGCGAAATGCCGAACAGTTCGCTCCCGCGGCAGCCGCATTCTTCCGGTTCGGACAGTATCGTGTTCAGGTGCACCAGGAGAGAGCCGAGTCCGCAAAGATCCATTCGGTTGTGGTGAAACACCTCTGCAATCGCCCGGGGCCCGGCGCCACGCAGAAAATCGAAGTATATCTGCGGAATAGACTCAGAGGGAATGTCCGGTCCGCGGTCCAGTTTCAGGATCTGACGCTCCAGCCGCGTCAATGCCACAGATCCAAGCTGCGGCCGCCACAGACGCCTGGCAGGATGCAGCAGGTCGATGTGGGCGATCGGTTCCCGGATCCGGATTCGTGAGATTCTGAACCGCGTCTGCAGAAGGGGCCAGTCGAAGCTTTTCCCATTGAACGTGACAAGGACACGGTCACGGGCAAAATGCGATTCAAGATCGAGCAAGAGCGACGGCTCTTCCCCATGATTCCGCATGAAGAGCTGCTCAACCACGAAACTGTCCTGTTCCCACCACGCGATTCCGACCAGAAAAGCGTATGTGCCGGTCCCGCCGGCAAGTCCGGTTGTCTCGGTATCCAGCAACAGCCACCCGGACAGATCCGGGGAAACCGCCGAAGTGTTATAGCAGATCAGCCGGAGAGCGCGCGGACTGATCACTTCCGGCTGCGGCGACCGAAAGCGACGGCGTACCCGCACGTGTGACCCGAATTGGGTGAAACGCAACTCGCCTCCGAGCAGCTGAATCAGCGTGTCGGGACAGGCATCTGCAACGTCTGTTGCGGTTCTGCTGATCGTCGATACCGGGCGCAGGGCAGCTATGCGGGACAACCGGTCTGCTAACGAATCCATCCTACCTCCATCACGCCTGAGAACAACTCATCGTACCTACCGGCGACAGCTTGGCAAGAATCGCGAGCGCCACCTCTTTGGTGCGTTCACCGGCTTCACCGGCAGGACCCACACAGGACGGGCACCCCTTTTCACACGTGCAGCCTTCGATCATCTCGCGCGTCCTCGCCAGAAGCAGATCGTACATTTCAAAGAGCGGCCGGCTGAGCCCTATGCCGCAGGGATAGGCATCGTAAAGATACAGGGTCGGCTCGAACAACTCCGCCTCTTCAGCGTTGTCGGGCATCCGCTCTCCAATAGTCGCGCCGAGATCCATCCGGTCGCACATCAACAGAAGGCTGGCCACAGACTCAAGGGCGTACAGGAGTCCGAAAAGGCCGTCCTGCCGTTCCGATATCGAGTAAGGAAGAGATTCAGTCAGTTCCCTGTCGAGCGTGATCCAGCAGGCGGTCGTATGCATTTCGTTCTCGGGCAATTCGAGCTTGCCTGAACCAACGTTTTCCAAAGTGTAAAACTTTATCTTCTTGAACCCGACTACCTGAGAACGGATCTGCACGTCTCCGTACGCCTTGATTGCAGGCCCGGGGATGGCAGCCGCTTCCTCAACCTCGAGCTTCTTCACCTGCGTGTACCGGATCGCCTGGGTGAAGTAGTCGACCGCGACGCGCCTGACGTAGGCCTTGCGCTGCTCGAACTCCAACCGCTCGACGTGGTATTGCTGCGCGCCGTGAATGTAGATCGCCTTGGGGTGAACCGTCGTGAGTGCGCTTGTGAAATCGACTTCTCCGATGACTTCCGGCTCTACGGTTTCGTCGATGATGACGAAGTTGTCGGACGAAACGGAGCGAAGGCTTACGGTATCGGCCGGGTAGGCTTCCTGCGTCCAGTACCAGAATTCTCCGCTCTTATGTAGATAGCCCGATTCCGCCAGACGCTCGCATATGATCTGAAGGTCGACGCCGCCGAAACTCTCGCCGTTTTGCAGCGGCAGTTCAAACGCAGCGCACTTGAGATGGTTGATCAGAATTTCCAGGTTGTCAGGCTGAATGTAGACATGTTCAGGAGATTCGCTGAAGAAGTACTCCGGATGCTTGACGATGAATTGGTCAAGCGGGCGTGACGACGCCACCATGACGGCATACGAGGCCCCCGTGCGACGCCCGGCACGGCCGGCTCGCTGCCATGTGGAGGCAATGGTCCCCGGATATCCGGCCATGACGGCAACGTCGAGCGATCCGATATCTATCCCCAGCTCAAGGGCATTTGTCGCCACCACAGCGCGGATGCTGCCGTTGCGCAGTCCCTGCTCGATCTCACGCCGCTCGAGAGGAAGATAGCCTCCCCTGTATCCCTTCACGATCTCGGGAGAGCCGGGAAGGGGAGGGTTATCCTGCTTCAGATACGTGAGCAGCACCTCAGTATGGAGACGGCTGTTTGCGAAAACGATCGTCTGGAAACCCCGTTTCACGAATTTGCGGGCTATACGCCACGTCTCGTTGATATAACTGCGGCGGATGCCAAGGAAACGGTTCACAACCGGAGGATTGTAAAAGACAAAACACTTCTCCGCCGAAGGAGCTCCATTCCCCTCCAGCACCGTCACATCCGATCCGGTCAGCCTTTGCGCCAGTTCGCCGGGGTTGGCGATTGTTGCTGAAGAAAAAATGAACTGTGGGTTGCAGCCATAAAAATCCGTAATCCGCTTCAGCCTTCGCAGCACATTCGCCAGGTGGCTACCGAACACTCCGCGGTACGTGTGCAATTCATCGATCACGATGTACCGGAGATTCTCAAAAAGGCGAGTCCATTTCGTGTGATGCGGCAGTATGCCGGCATGCAACATGTCGGGATTGGTCAGGACAATGTGTCCCCGCTGGCGGATTGCCTGCCGGGCATCGGAAGGAGTGTCGCCGTCATACGTAAAGACGCCGAAAGCGTCTCCGAGCCTCTGCCCGACGTCCTGCAACTCCAAAAGCTGGTCCTGCGCAAGAGCCTTTGTGGGAAAAAGGTATAAGGCGCGCGTGTCGGGGTTCTCAACCACCGCATTGAGAACCGGAAGGTTGTAGCAGAGCGTTTTGCCTGACGCCGTGGGAGTCACGATAACTACATCTTTGCCTGCCCGCACCGCCTCGGCTGCTTCCGCCTGATGCAAATACAGACGTTCTATCCCCTTCGCCCTGTAGGCCTGCATCAGTTCAGGACGAATCCATGCCGGCATCTCTTCCCACTGCGCTTCCCGAGCGGGAATGCGATGCACGGCCGTAACGACCTCATTAAGCTGGTCTTTAGGCGCCAGTTCACCAACCAGCTGCTGCACTTCGATCAGGGCAGTTCCGGGCATAGTTCACCTTTTTTTCACCGTGCAGGAGTGTACCACCAAGAACCGTCAGGGAGAACAGTCTATTTCCAGTTTTGCCTGAACTATGCGCTGTTACGTTTGCGGATCTGCTTCTGCCGGTATAAAGCTCGATCCGCCGTGGAGATAAGCTTCTCCAGCGTGAAGGAGTCGGTATTGACGGCAGTGCCATAGCTGATGGAGATGCGGATCTCTCCGTCGGATGTAGAAATGGGGTCTGACATCAGCCTGGCTGCGATGTCCTGTGCCCTCTTTTCGAGGGTTTCCTGGCTGCATCCCGGAAGACCTATCAGGAACTCATCGCCGCCGTACCGTCCGACATTGCCGTTTCGTACCGCGTCATGAAGTCTTCGCCCGACCGCTTCAAGTATCTGATCCCCTACCAGATGTCCGTGGGTGTCATTGATTTGCTTGAAGTCGTCAACATCAAGCAGGATGATGCCCATGGGCGCCTGCCCGACTTCCGCAACCCGGCGACCCAGGCGGTCTATGATCTCGCGTTTCACCAGTACGCCGCAGGGGTCTTTCTGCAGGGATGCGATCGTTTCTCTCAGTTCCATCTCCTCGAATATCCGACCTTTCACCGAGTCGAGTTTCGCTTCCAGCGACTCCCAGGAACCTTTGACAATGTACCCGTCGGCGCCTGCCTTGAATGCCATGGTCTCGTTTTCGACGCCGTCGCTGACCGTAAGAAACAGAACATACAGGTGCGGGCCGGTCTTGTACGCCTGGCAACTCTTGATCCATTTGCAGAGCGCGATGCCGTCAAGTTCAGGCATGTGCCAGTCGACGAGAACGATGTTGGGCCGCTTCTCCGATCCCGCCATCTGGATCAATTTCTCGAGCGCTTCCAGGCCGTCGGTTGCTTCCTCAACCTCATATCCCCAGTTCAGCAGCTGGGTGCGGATCATATTTCTTATAATTTTGTTGTCATCGACCAGGAGTATATTCAGTTTCATTCCTTCCCTCTTCACGACGATTAGGGCAGCTGACTGACAAACCATCCTGTCATTCGAAATCCTGGGCAAATATTCGACAGAAAACAGCCATGAGGGGGGCAGCTTCTGCAGCGATTGTATCACTTAATCTCAGTTTGTCAGCAGGCAGCTTTACGCAAAATGGCAGGGGTAAGAAGAGACACAAGGCTGCCCTTGAGAGTTCCGCGGAGGCTCTTCAGTTCGATAGCGCACGCGCCCCCTTTCTTGAGTTCCAGCCCATATTCCGGAGAACCCCAGACAAGTTCACCGGCGATCTCTCCCAAAGAAGGCTGATGACCGACCAGCATAAGGCTCTCGACTCCTTCAAAGCCGCGGATGGCGCTATAGAGGTTTGGGCGTGAACCGGCTGGAGCCAGATCAGCGGAGATCTCCAGCTTCACTTTCCTGTCGAACGCCCGCAGCAAAATCTCTGCGGTCTGCCGCGCCCGTATCAGGGGACTGCAGAGCACCAGATCCGGGACGTAACCCAATCTGCAGATCCCTCGGGCGGCATCCTCCATTTCCCGGATTCCCTTTTCCGTGAGGGGCCGTTCGTCATCCTCCATCCCTGGAGTGCCGTGAGGAAATGCAATAGCGTGTCTGACCAGGTAGAGCAACATTGGTTTCTCCTGTATCTATACCACCCGCAGGATATACTATCAAAAGGAAATGCAGGGTCAGGTGGAGACCGATCACACCGATCACTTCTGAAAGGAATCTGTTCCCGCATGAGTTCACAGCCCAACCTCGTGATGGCAGCCATCGATATCGGATCGAGCGCAATCCGGATGGACATAGCGGAAGTCCATCACGACGGAACGATACGGGTGCTCGACTCCCTGAAAAAGGGGGTTCAGCTCGGCCGCGAGGCTTTCACGGAAGGGCATCTCAGCCAAGAGACGATGAGGGCGGCCTGCGACGTTCTCCGCGATTTCAAGACCGTCATGAACACCTACGGAGTGGTGAGATACCGCGCCGTGGCCACCAGCGCAGTGAGGGAGTCGAGCAACAGCGAAATGTTTCTTGACCGCATGCTGATGAGCACAGGGATGGATATCGAGATAATCGACGGCCCCGAGGAAAGCCGGCTCACCCTGACGGCCGTGATGGATGCAATCAGGAACGAACCGGCCCTGCAAGGAGCCCGGAGCATCATGGTGGAGGTCGGTGGAGGAAGCACGGACGTGGCTCTGTTGCATGGAGGAGAACTGCAGCAGTCCGGCACCTTCCCTCTCGGCTCGATCCGGCTTCGTGCCGGCGTCGCGACCGGGACCGCGAGGCAGGATCAGCAACTTCGCCTTCTCAGGCGGCAGATCAGCAGTCTGCTCTCAAACATCAGGCGGGAAATGGACGTACGAAGTGCCGTCAACTATATCGCCCTCGGCGGCGATGTCCGCTTTGCATCAAGGATACTTAACGGCCACACGAAGGATTCGAGACTGTCGTTCATCCCGAAGGAAGCTTTCTCGGATTTTGTCGATTCTATCTCGCGGCTTAGTGTGGATGGACTGGTGCAGAAATTCTCGATTCCCTACCTTGACGCCGAAACGCTGTCTCCGGCTCTTTTGACTTACCTGCAACTCCTGAAGGAGACTCAGGCACAGCATGTGATTGTCAGTGATGCAAACATACGGGCCGGCATTCTGCAGGATATGGCGCCCTCAGAGCAGGGAAAACGGCTGCAGAAGCTTTCGATGCAGATCCTCTCTGCGGCACGCAGCCTGGGCCGGAAATACCATTTTGACGAGAACCATGCAGAGCGGGTGCGGGATCTCTCGGTTCGGCTCTTCGAAGAGGTGAGAACAGAACAGCGCATGACCGACACACACCGTCTTTATCTGGAGGTGGCGGCCCTTTTGCACGATATAGGCCTTTTTGTCAGCCCGCGCGGCCACCACAAGCACAGCCAGTACCTGATCTCCTCATCCGAGCTTTTCGGCCTCCGCAGGCGCGAACTGGATATCATCGCGAATATCGCCCGCTACCACCGCCGCGCCTTGCCGCAGCGTTCCCATATACCGTATATCTCGCTCGACCGGGATGAACGGATGATCGTCTCGAAGCTTGCCGCAATTCTCAGGGTTGCCAATGCACTGGACAAAGATCATCTGCAGAAGGTGCTTGATTTCAAGATCCAGAGGGAAGGCGACCAGATCGTTCTCTCGGCACGGAACATATCCGATCTGGCCATGGGCAGACTGGCGCTTGCCAGCCGCAGTGCTTTCTTCACGGAGATCTTCGGGAAGAAAGTCGTTCTGAGAGAGGCTGCCAGGACCTGACCATGCGGAGAAGGGGGACCTATCTCAACCGGGAACTCAGCTGGCTTGAATTCAACCGCAGAGTGCTCGAAGAGGCCCACGATCCAAGAAATCCGCTCCTGGAGCGTCTCAGGTTCTTCTGTATCTTCCATTCGAATCTCGACGAGTTCTTCATGGTCCGGATTGCGTCGCTCCAGAACTCCATAGAGCAGGGAGACAACAATCCGGATCCCTCCGGCCTCACGCCGCACCAGCAACTCGAACGCGTGCTTAAAGTAGTGCGAGAGCTTTACGGATCGAGTCATGCCCTCTATTTCGGCGAACTGATACCTTCTCTCGCCGGCCAGGGCATACATATCCTGGCTCCCGATCAGTACAAGCCTGCCCAGGAAAAGTACCTGGACGAGTATTTCGAAAGGGAGATCTATCCGGTCCTGACCCCAGTGGCCGTCGATGACTCGCACCCTTTTCCATGGCTCCCCGGCCTGACGGTTAATCTTGCAGTGCTGCTGTCCAAGAACCAGGGAGATGACAGGGAAGAACCGCGTCTTGCGATAGTCCAGGTGCCGGGGAGTTTCCCGGGACTTTTCAGGATTCCGGATGCGGGCTCGTTCCAGATGTGCTGGCTTCACGACGCGGTGTGTCGGGGGCTGCCGAGGCTGTTTCCGGGCTACCGGATACTGGAAGTAGCCGGAATACGGGTGACGCGCGATTCCGAGCTCGAGCTGGATGACGAGGAAAGATATGACTATATCGGGATGCTGCGATCGGAGCTGAAGAAGCGCCGCAGAGCAAGGCCGATCCGCCTTGAATACGAAATGATTTCACCCGGATTGCTGAAGAAGATCCAGAAGGCGCTCGAGGTGAGCGATTCCGCTCTCTTCCCTTTGAAGGGACCGCTCGATCCACGCCCGCTTCTCACCATCGTGGATGCCCCGGGGTATGAAAGGCTGCGTTTTCGCCTGCAGCCGCCTCTGCTGCGCCCTGAATTCGCGCAGGAGCGGAGCATCTTCGAGGTCTTGCGTGAACAGGACATATTCCTGCATCACCCGTACGACTCATTCGATCCTGTGGTCAGATTCATTCAGGCCGCGTCCGAAGACCCTGACGTTCTGGCGATAAAACAAACCCTGTATCGCACAAGCGGGAAGGACTCGCCCATAGTCAATCACCTGATCCGTGCGGCGGAAAACGGCAAGCAGGTGACGGTTTTGGTCGAGCTTACCGCCAGGTTTGATGAGGAACGGAACATCAGCTGGGCAAGAGATCTGGAAGAAGCCGGAGCCCACGTGCTGTACGGCCTGGTCGGCTTGAAAGTGCACGCAAAAATCGCCCTGGTCGTGCGCCGCGAACCTTCCGGCATCTGCAGATACGTGCATCTCGGAACGGGAAACTACAACGAACGGACCGCGCGGATTTACACCGATTTCGGACTGTTCACCGCGGCTGAGGAGTTCGGCAGTGATGCATCGGCTTTCTTCAACACGATCACAGGCTTTTCCGAACCGCCGCTGTTCAACCACCTGGTCATGGCACCCGTCGGGATGCGCGAGAGAATCATCCTGCTGATTCGCCGTGAAGCGGACTGGGCTCGCGCCGGGCATCGCTCGGAGATTCTCGGCAAAATGAACTCGCTTGTTGACCCACAGATAATCCAGGAGCTGTACGACGCAAGCAAGGCTGGTGTTCAGATCAGGTTGAATGTAAGAGGGATCTGCTGCCTGAGACCTGGAGTCACCGGACTGAGCGAGAACATACAGGTTGTTTCGATTCTCGACAGGTATCTGGAACACAGTCGTGGATTTGTATTCAGCAACGGAGGTGATCCCGAGGTCTACCTGTCGAGCGCGGACTGGATGCCCAGGAACCTCGATCGACGTGTCGAGTTGATGTTCCCGGTCCAGCAGCAGAATCTGAAAGAGAGAATCGTGCATGCAATACGCTCGCAGATGGCGGATAATCAAAAGGCCCGTAGGCTCAGACCGGATGGAAAATATGAAAGAGTCGCGGCCGGCAGGGCCGATCCGCTCAGGGTTCAGGAGTATCTCTATCAGGTTGCAGTTGCCGAACGGGAGCGGGTCAGGGCCCTGACACCGGTACGGTTCGTACCTATTGAAGGAGCCGATTGATGAACCCGGAGACCGCTGCCCCACGCGATTTGTCTGAGGTGGTGCTAGGAGTTGATATCGGCGGCACCAATACAAAATTCGGTTATGTCGACCGCAATGGAAGGTGCATCGCCAAATCGGCAATGCCGACCTGTTCGGACCAGCCGCCCGGCGTTTTCTTCTCGAGGCTGAAGGATCATTCCGATCTTCTGCGGAAATCGCTCCCCGGCAGGATCGAACTGGCGGGAATAGGAATCGGAGCGCCCAACGCCAACTACCGCAGGGCGACTATTGAGCATCCCCCCAACATCAGCTGGGAGTACGTCGATGTACGTTCCGAACTCGAGAAGCATTATTCCATTCCGGTGGCGGTTACCAACGATGCCAATGCCGCGGCGCTCGGCGAAATGCTTTTTGGCGCAGCGAAAGGAATGAAGGATTTCATCATTATCACGCTGGGAACGGGACTCGGAAGCGGAATAGTGACAAACGGCGAGCTCGTCTATGGGGCAGACGGCTTTGCAGGAGAGATCGGCCATACTGTTGTGGATCCAAAGGGACGACAATGCGGTTGCGGCAAACTCGGATGTCTCGAAACGTATTGTTCCGCGACCGGCCTTTGCCGTACCGTGCAGGAGCTGATCTGCAACTCCACGGAACCGAGCAGGCTCCGTCATATCAGCTTCCATGAACTTGACGCCCGCATGGTCTCGGATGCAGCCATGAACGGCGACACTCTGGCGCTGAAAGCATTCGACATCACCGGCAGTATACTCGGCATGAAACTCGCCGATTCCGTGGCGCACCTGAGTCCGGAAGCAATCATCCTCTTCGGCGGCCTTGCAGCCGCGGGAGACCTCATTTTCAAGCCGACAAGGCTGTCGCTCGAACAGCACCTTTTCCCCGTTTTCAGGAATAAGGTAAAGCTGCTGAATTCATCGCTGGATGAGGCCGACGCTGCCGTACTTGGAGCCGGCGCCCTGATCTGGAACCTTCTGACCCGGAGATAAACTTCATGGTGATCCGTACCAGCTACCATAATCACACAACCTGGAGTGACGGAACCGCCACACTCGACGAGATGATCGCAGCAGCACGCAGTCAGGGGATGGCGGAGTTCGGGATCTCCGACCATTTCGTTCTGGCTCCGGACAACAAGCGTCGCAGCTGGGCTATGGATCACGAATTTATCGGTGAGTATGTACGGCGGGTCACACACGCAAAGGAGAACACCCCTGACCTCACGATCAGGCTCGGCCTGGAAGTCGACTATTTCCCGCAGACTTTCGACCGGGTCAGCGAGATACTGTCGAACTACCGGTTCGATTATCTTATCTTATCAGTGCATTTCGTCGGGGACGTCCCGATCGATTATGAGGCCGGCATCTGGGAGCGGCTGTCACAACAGGAGCAGGACAGCATCTGGCGTCGATACTGGGAGCTGCTTCGTGCAGCGGCCAAGACGCGCTTCTTCGATTTCGCCGGGCATTTCGATCTGCCGAAGAAGTTCGGTTTCTTCCCATCTGTCGATCTGACTGATGAAGCCCTTGCCGCTCTCGACAGCATCGCAGCTTCAGATATGGCAATCGAAATCAACACCGCCGGCTGGAATAAGCCGGTTCAGCAGCCATACCCCTCGCTCTTCTATCTGAAGGAAGCTTGCAAGCGCGGAATTCCGTTGTTGATCAACGCCGACGCCCATTCGGCAGACAATGTCGCCCGCAATCTCGATCGCGGGCGCGAACTCGCCGAAGCGGCCGGATACCGCGAAGTGGTCGCCTACCAGAACAGGAAGCGCCTTACCATCCCGCTCCGCTGACAAGAGACCCGTCGGGCCATTCGCATATTTATGCAAGACGTCGAGGAGATATTCACACAGGACAGGAGATCGTGGGCGGGGCCGGGATGCACGCAGCACCCGGCCCCGTGATTGCTGGTCTTATGCCTTGCCGAGAGCCTTGAGAACCCTGTCAGGGGTTGCCGGAGGATCGACCCATTTACCGATTGCGTTGTGGATGGCCATTATCACCAGATGAGTGTTTGCCAGCGAATGGCTGATGCCGCTGCCGCCATAGCATGCATTGCTGCCGCGCGTCTCCAGAAGTTCGAGATCAACTTCCGGCATGTCAAGCATGCTGACCTTCTTGTACTCAATCATGTTCGTGCTGAGTCTCACTCCGGTCTGTTTGTCGAAGATGAACTCTTCCTGCAGCTGGCACCCTGCGGAAAAATCCATCACCTGGTCGATCTGGCTTTCGAGTGAGGTGCGCCGCATGACTTTACCCGGATCGGCAACGACGCCGAACCGGAGTACCTCAACTTCTCCGGTTTCTGTATCGACCGCGACCTCACACGCAGCCACGTTCATGACATCCAGCACTTTGCCGCGCTGTGTCCAGACCGCCGCGGGAGGCCTTCCGGAATACGTCGCAAACAGATTTGCACGAACCGCCTGTGCCAGCGGGAGCCCTTTGCCGGGATCGGCTTTTACGACAACCTTGCCGTCCTTCATGT
>JAAYAM010000248.1 GCA_012719355.1 Acidobacteriota bacterium | reverse complement strand
CTCTGGGAATGTTTTCAGAAATTTTACGAAAAAGACCCAGCGACTTTTACCGCCTGGCAATACTTTCACCAGGTCGATGTGATCAGCAATCTGTCGGACGAACTGCGCGATGTGCTGCACGAAGCGGGAGCAAAAGTAGTCGCTCTGCAGCACAAGATCGTCAACTATGCCGTCCAGCGCAGGATCTTCATCGATTGCGATTACAGAGCGCTGTCGGAAGTCATATGGTCGTCTTTCCTGGGTCTGATCTACATCGAAAGGAGCAAGTCCGTACTCGCAAACAGAAGCCATCTGGAAACCACTCAGGCTGTGGCAAAAAGGGCACTGGCACTGGGCGTCCTCAGACACGCGGAAAGCAACCCATACGACAAGCAGCAAGTCAGCGCACGGGAGCCTCAAACGCACACCGCGAAGGCGTCAAATTGAATAATCCTGAACTGTTGTGCTCCTTCTCTTCATCTAACAAGATCGAACGGAGAGAGGGATGAAAGCATTCTTGGCAGCGGTGAGTTCTGTTCCTGTAGTATTGGCGTTCTGGCTCGGAATCAGTTGTACTCCGGCGCTCGCCCGGGATTTTGATGCGGGACTCGATTTCCTGGTCGGTCTTCCGCAGGACGAATTCCGCGACAGGATTGAGGATGAAGGGTATGGTGTCTCGGGACACTTCGGCTACTTTCTTGGCCACCTCCCTGTCATGATCGGCGCCGACATAGGATATTTGAATTATGGGACTGAAACGAGACACGAACCCTTCAGCTTCACCATTCCTGAAGTCATCGTCAAAGTCCGCACCACGAACAATATCCTGATGCTCCATGGCTTCGCGCGTCTCCAGCCTCGGGAAGGTCCTGTCCGTCCTTATGTCGAGGGACTCTGGGGCTTCAAGTACCTGTTCACTCGAACTTCAATAGAAGACGACTTCTTTGATCAACGGATCGCTTCGTTTACGAATTTCGATGATCTGGCTCAGAGTTGGGGCGTAGGAACAGGATTCGACATCCGGCTCTGGAGTTCCAGTCATCCTTCGGGCCGGGGTCTTGCGGATGTCTCGCTGAACGTCAGCGCCAGGTATCTCTGGGGATCTGAAGCGGACTACCTGAGAAAAGGATCGATACAGCGCGATTTCGACGGTTCAGTGATTTTTCTCGTGGAACGATCGAGAACCGACATGCTTATCCCCCAGATAGGAATTCGGGTTCGCTTCTGAGCGGGACGGCAGACAGGAGACAGCTGTTTCTATGTAACTCAAATCCCCGCCGGACGTATTGACCCTTGTACGCAATACTAATCTCGAGAAGCGGAGATTTGCGATGGTCGAAGTGTTCAGGTGCGGGTTACTGTGCTGTTTTCTCCTTTTCTGTAGCGTGCAGTCTGCTGCATCCAAGACAAAAACGTGGACGGTGCTCGGTCACGTGGTGACGATGGAGGGAGATCCTATAGAGGAAGTGGCGGTGCGCTTGGAAATCGATTCGAGGGCCAAAGGCGACCGGTCGATGGAGACCGACTTCCAGGGGAATTTTGAGACTGACATCCGGCTGGAATCAGGGCTTCGCATAAAGGGGACCTTGATAGCCAGCAAAAAGGGCTATCTCGAAGGACGGGAGACGGTGGAACTCGGAGTCGGCGACGAATGCAGTCCGGTGGAGATTGTTCTGCGCAAACCGGAGGAGGATTCAAGCCGTATCACAATGGAGATGCTGCTTGCAGGCCTGACTCTCTCGTTGAAGGCTGATGCGCTGAAGAAGCTGAACGAGGAATCAGCGCGAGACGAACTGGTACGCGGCTGTAATGAATTGGTTGAAGAGGGCAATTATCTGGCTGCGCTCGCCCTTCTCGGGAAATCCGCCGAAGGCGCGCCGGGTTGTATCGAGTGCCGCCTGCTCTACACGCTTGCCTTGCTCAGTACGGGAGGGTGGAGCAGTGTCATGAGGGAAATTGAGCAAATTGGCGACTCTGAAAGGCCGGAACCCCCAATAGTAATGGGATCGCTCCAGGCATGGCGCGGACGCCCCAAAGAAGCGGCCGGATCATACATGCGCGCACTGGAAGCCGACCCGGAGCAAGCTCTTGCACTTCAGGAACTGGGCCGGGCGGCTGTGCAACAGAAGAACTGGGAAGCGGCCGATCAGTACTTGAGTAGATCGCTCAGGGCCGGCGCAGGCGATGCTGCGCGGCTGCTGCGCGTGCCGGTTCTGCTGGAACTGGGTGACGTGCAGGAAGCTGCACGTGAGATGGATCTTTATGTGGAGGGGCGTGAAATCAGAAAGCTTCCGCAGGATGGCCGGGTTCTGTACTATACCGTGCAGAACCGTCTGGCCTTGATGACACAGGGACAGGTAAAGTCTGTAGTCGAGCAGTCGATGGAAGAACTCATCGAAACTCTGCCCGATCTTCGGGGACTCGTACCAACGGCGGATCAAAGCCTGCTTGAAGAGATTCTCAAGAAGACAGGCGAGGCGGTGGACGCATTCCTTCGGACGATGCCCAACACCGCTTCGCTCGAGCGGGTGCAACAGGAGCTTGTAGGAAAAGACGGCAAGGTGAAGGAATCACTCCGCCACGAGTTCTACTACCTGGTTTTCTCAGCGAGTAAACCAGGCATGGGCCTAAGGGAGTACCGTTCAACCCTGGACGGGCAGGATGTTGTGATGGCGCCTGCCTTGAGAAAAGGGCTGATGCTTACTTCCGGGTTCACTTCAGCTTCCTCTGTTTTCCATCCTGACAACTGGAGTGGAGCTGACTTCCGCTATCTCGGCAGGCAGACCGTCGACGGCCTCGAAACACACGTGGTCGCCTTCGCGCAGAAGCCGGAGACTGCAAAACTGGTCACACGGTTCGTCACCGATGACGGTGCGGCCCAGATTCTGACACACGGGATCGCATGGATCGACGTCAACGACTCTCATGTCATTCGTCTCAACACTTTTCTCCTTAACCCGGTTCCCAGAGTCCGGCTGCAAAAGCAGACGACCGAGATCCGATTCCAGCAGGTAGAGTTCGACGCTGGATCTTTGAAGTTCTGGCTGCCGCAGGAAGTCAGGATCATGGTTGACTGGCGCGGCCGCGTGCTCCGCAACCAGCACAGCTACTCAGACTTCAAGCTTTTCAACGTGGAATCGAAGGAGGAGAGAAAGCCGCCATCAGTGCCGGAACCCGCTCTTTCGCTATCGGAACCGGACGATGGTGGGATTGATCCGACGGTTGTTCCGTGAATATTTCCACGATAGACTTTTCTCATGGCGAGCCAGTGCTCCCCTTTCGGCTGCCCCCGGAAAGAAAACAATCCTTCTCTGGAGGAGAGAAATGGCAAAAATGATTGATTGCAGCAAGGTGGACCCGTCTTCGGGCTGCAAATACGTGGTGCGGGGCGAAACGGAAGAGGAAGTGCTCCGCAAAGCGGCCGATCATGCCAAAGAGCATGGAATCAGGGAAGTCACGCCTGAACTGATGCAGAAGGTACGTTCCGCGATCCGCGACGAACCGGCCGGACAACCTTGAATGAATCAGCCACAGAGCGCGCGTCTCATGCGCTCTGTGGCTGACCCGGGACTGCTACTGTGCTTTCGCGACGCTTCTTGTGGCGACGATTTCGGTGTCACAGCCGGCCGGGTTGCGAAGAACCACATCCCCGATCGCCAAGGGGGCGATCACCGTCACCTGCTTGATTTCCTCCATGACCTTCATGATCCTCCCGAGCGGTATCGGACGGTTTGTCCTGACGCTTGCCAGGATGCAGTCTCCGCCGGTTACGACCACACTGGAAGAGATGGTCCGCATAGGATTTTCGATTTCCTGGTGGACCCACTCTTCACCTTTCTTACAGGTACTCCCCTCGATGTGGGTTATCACCGGAGTCTCATCATCATCAATGTTTACTACGATCGGGCACCCATTGGGGCATACAACGCACGTAAACTCTTTAGTGCTCATTCTACCGACACCTCCAGTGAGGAACCGCCCGCCGCTGCGAGCGCATCCTTCCCAATGTTTATCCGAATCATTTCGGCCGGATGCAGACGCACGATCTTCTTGCGCCGCACCTTCTTATCTCCGCTCCGGACCACCACGGCCCTGTTCCGCCAGGGAGCTGTCACCCGGAGTGAGAGGATGAAGTCGCGTTCGCCCGACACGGACTGCGGAAGAACATAGCGCACCCCATCTCCCTC
The DNA here is from genome assembly GCA_012719355.1 of Acidobacteriota bacterium. Taxonomy (GTDB): domain Bacteria; phylum Acidobacteriota; class UBA6911; order UBA6911; family UBA6911; genus UBA6911. The sequence continues at coordinate 23,617 of JAAYAM010000248.1, read as the reverse complement.
TTTGATTGTTATGCGCTGCCGTGAAGCCTCGCGTTTCTCGTGAACGTATGCTGCGGCGAACCTGCCGGCGTCACGCGCTTCGACCGAGACCCAATCCGCCAGGTCATGCACGTGCAGGACGTTACCGCAGGAGAATATCCCCGGCACGCTTGTCATGAACGTATCATCCACCAGCGCTCCCCCGGTGATCGGATCCATCGCCACGCCGGCATCGCGCGTCAGTTCATTCTCCGGAATCAGACCGACTGAAAGCAACAGCGTGTCGCAGGGTATGTATCGTTCCGTCTCCGGAATTGGGGCTCTGTCCTTCCCCACCTGCGCCACCTTCACTCCTTCAAGCCGACCGTTGCCGCGGATCTCTGTCACAGTTGTATTGAGGAAAAGAGGTATGTTGTAGTCATTCAAACACTGCTGGATGTTTCGCGGCAATCCGCTCGAATACGGCAGTATCTCGAACACCGCCTCGACATGCGCTCCTTCGAGGGTCATGCGCCGTGCCATGATGAGCCCGATGTCTCCTGAACCCAGAATGCAGACATTCTTCCCCACCATGATGTTTTCCATGTTGATGAAATTCTGGGCCGCTCCTGCGGTATAGACGCCCGAAGGGCGCTGTCCCGGAATCGAGATCGCACCCCGGGTGCGCTCGCGGCACCCCATGGCAAGAACTACCGCGCCTGCTTGAATGTACTGGATGGCGCCCCTCGTGCTCACCTCCAGAATTCTCTCCGGCGACAGAGACAGGACTATGGTTCCGGTCATAACTTCGATCCCCAGCCCCGGGAGCCTGTTGATGAATCTCGCGGCATACTCCGGTCCGGAAAGCGCTTCCTTGAACTCGTGCAGTCCGAATCCGTCGTGGATGCATTGGTTCAGGATGCCGCCCAGTATCCGGTCGCGTTCGATCAGCAGGACATCCTTACATCCTGCTTCGCTGGCAGCTATCGCAGCGGCAAGCCCGGCGGGGCCGCCGCCGATCACTACTACATCTCTATGGATCGTCTTGATGCTCATCAGGCTTGCCCCCCTTCCGGCCGCACGTTCCCCACAAACAGCGGTGAATCGACGCCTCTCTTAAGAAAGTCTTCCGGTCTCCATCCAAACTCGTCGCGCAGCAGCCGAACGATGCGCGGTATGCAGAATCCACCCTGGCAGCGGCCCATCGATGCACGGGCCCGGTACTTCAGGCTCACAATCGTGCGTGCTCCAAGCGGGTTGTTGATAGCGTCCAGGATCTCCTTCTTTGTGATCTTCTCGCAACGGCAGATTATTTCTCCGTAGTTCGGGTCCTTTGCGACCAAATCTGCCTTTTCTTCAGCCGAAAGCTCCGAGAAGAAGTCAGAGGAGCCGGGACGGACGGGATTGAACGAAGGATCCGGAACCAGCGACAGGTGATTCCCCACCATTTCAACGACCATTTGAGCAATTGCGGGCGAAGCTGTCAGGCCGGGACTCTCCAGTCCGACAAGGTTGATAAACCCTTTGACGTCCTTCCGGTCCTCGATAACGAAATCCTTGTTCCCTCCTACCTCCGGAGGAGTCTGCTTGGCACGGATGCCGGCGAAGTTCCGGATGTAATCCGAAACCTGGATTGCAGGGAGGAGTTTCTGTCCTTCAATCCGGAGCCTCCTGAGAATATCAGGGGTGCATGCATGGTTCTCAGGTTCCTTTATATATTGAGCGGTAGGGCCGATGAGTATGTTCCCGTCGACTGTCGGGGTCAAATGCGTTCCCCACCCCGGTGCGTTCTTCTTGGGAGCCGGATAGATGAGAGCCGTGAGCGTTCCGTTAAGCCTCTTGTCGAGGACGTAGTATTCACCGCGGCACGGATAGATGGTATAACCGTCGACGCCCGCCATTCTGCTCACATCCGCAGAGTAGAGACCGGCAGCGTTGATGATAACTTGCGCTTCAAATATCTCGCCCGCAGCGGTCCTGACATGCCATCCCTTCTCCGGTTGCTGCGAAATCGATTCGACCCGCTGTCCCAGGTGAAAATTCACGCCATTGGCCAGCGCATTTTCGGCCAGCCCGATCGTAAGCGAATATGGAGAAATGATGGAACTCGACGGCGAGTGCAGGGCTATGTAGCCTTCAACTCCCGGCTGTATCTTCTGCATCTCTTCCCGGCCGATCACCCGGAGGCCGGGTACGCCGTTCGTGTCACCCTGTTCTTTCAGATGCCGCAGCGTCGGCTCGTCTTCCTCGTCAAGCCCGACGGTCAGCTTCCCGATCCGTTTTATCTTCACCTTCAGGTCGCGGCAGAGATCGTCCATCAAAGCGTTCCCTTTGACCGCCACCCGCGCTCTGAGTGATCCGGGCGCATACTTGAAACCGGCATGGAGCACGCCGCTGTTTCTGCAGCTAGCCCCCATCCCGACATCCATTTCTTTTTCCAGCAGTGCGGCACTGACTCGATACTTGGAAAGCTCTCGAGCAATAGCGCAACCCACAACGCCGCCGCCTATTATAAGAACCTCGTACTTATGATTCACGCTACGGCACCCTTTCTTTTCTGAGATTCTTGGTCTACCATGGTCTACCAAGCAACTAAAACAGTGCTATAATGTCACAGATGACGGGAAACTCAAGAGGAAATTTTCCGTACAGGAGGCGTTCATGAACAGTACGCGAAAAGAGTTGATCCAGCGGCTGACGGCTCTCATATCAAAAGGCGACATCGTCACCGGAGGGAAGCTCCCCTCGGAGCGTGAGCTCGCCTCGATCTTAAACACCAGCCGTCCTCTTTTGCGGGAAGCGCTCATTTCGCTGGAAGCGCTCGGCTATGTCGATATACGTGACCGGCAGGGGATTTTCCTTACCGGCGAAAACCCGGGTGAGGCGTTGTTGTCTATGGGACAGGTTCAAGTATGGCCCATGGAGATACTTTCGCAGGTCATGGAGATACGGCAGATACTCGATCCGGGAGCTACTGCTCTTGCCGCGCTGCGCCGCAGGGAGAGCGATATCGAGAAGCTGGAGGAATGCATCCTGATGCTGGAAAGAATCCACTCCGAACACGATCCGAATGAGGCCGCGCTCGGGGCCTACTGGAATACGGCGCTGCACTCGACGATTTTCAAGGCAACAGGAAACACACTGCTCGCGCGGCTTTATGAAAACCTCCTCGAAATGTCGGAAAAAGGCATCTCGGTCATGAGAACGAACCTGCTCGATTCAGGCACGTTCGATACAACAGAGCAGGTACTTGAGCAGCACCGTAACCTTGTGGCTGCGATCAAAGACAGGGATGTCGACCGCGCCAGGGAAGCTTCAAAGGCGCACCTCAAACACACCGTCGGTACGATGGTTCAGCTGAGCCGCGTATCGCCCGTATCGAACCTCTTCGCCCAAAGGATGGATTCAGTACTCGGTTAGCGGGAGGGCCGGGAGACCACCCGGGCAACCGCATCGACTGCCGCCCGCACTTCGTCACCGGTGGTCATGACCCCGGGGGCGAAACGGACCGTACCCTCAGGAAACGTTCCGATCGTCCGATGCGCTGCAGGCGCGCAGTGCAGGCCTACCCGGCTCATAATTCCGTACTCGTCGTCCAGTGCCAACCCGATTCTTGAGACGCTGTATCCCGCCGCTGTAAATGAGACGATTGCGACCCGGTTTTCCGGATCGGCAGGACCATAAACGCTGATACCGGGAATCGAGCGAAGCCCTCCCATCAACGCGCGCGTCATCTCGATTTCATGCGCGCGGATTGCATCGACTCCGCGACCGAGGATCCAGCGCACCCCGGCGCCCAGCCCTGCAATGCCGGAGCCGTTGGGTGTCCCGCTTTCGAATTTGTCGGGGCAGTCTTCAGGCTGATACTCGGATTCGGAACGGCTGCCGGTTCCTCCACGCACAAGCGGATCCATTTCAGTCGTATTTAGCCTTTCGCCGATAATCAGCCCTCCGGTTCCCGGAGGACCCTGCAATCCTTTGTGGCCGGTGAAGGCAAGCAGATCGACTTCCAGCGCAGTCATATCCAGCGGCAGAATGCCGGCAGACTGCGCAGCGTCGAGCAGCAGCAGTGCTCCCTTCCCATGCGCGATGTCTGCAATTTCCCGGACAGGAAGAATCGTCCCCGTCACGTTGCTAGAGTGCGCCATGGCGACAATCCGGGTCTGGGAAGTCATCGCGGAAGCAACATCCTTTGGATCGAGCGCCCCGTCGGAAGCGCATCGAACGACGGAGATCCGGACTCCCTTCTTCTCGAGGGCACGCAGGGGCCGCATCATTGCATTGTGTTCGATGCTGCTCGTAACTATATGATCGCCCGGCCGGATCAACCCGCTGAGCGCGAGATTGATCGCGTGGGTGGCGTTATGGGTGAATACCACCCGCAAAGGATCGGGCGCGTTGAACAGCTCCGCCAGCGATTCCCGAGCATCGTACACGATGCGTCCGGCCTCAATTGAAAGACGATGCCCCGACCGCCCTGGATTTCCCCCTGTTGACTCCAGGAACGCGGTCATGGCCCGGAGTACTTCCGGCGGCTTTGGCCATGAAGTGGCCGCATGATCAAGATATATCATTTCGTTAATGTCAGCTGAAAGCTGCCGTCGGATAGTGCCTCCGTCGCCGCTTTCCATCCTGTTTTTTCCGCCGTGCGGATGACGTTGTCCCTGGCCGTCGCGGAATCGACCAGAACCTCCACAGTACCGCCAGACACAGAACTCAACACCCGGCTCGTCATCAGTGCCGGCTGAGGACACGAAAGTCCTCGGGCATTTACAAGTTTCGGATTCTCCATCGTGAACAACCCTCCTGTCAAATTACACCGTCACCTTTTCGCGCATCGTCAGACCGAGCACCACGCATATGATCAGGCCGAGCACGACTGCGCCGGGGCCATACGGGCTCGGCCCGGCGCCGGAACTCGCGAGGCTGAAGTTGTGTGCTACTCCTGCACCTACCAGCATTCCGATAACGAAAACGGCCGCATCTCCGTCTCCTTCACCCGATAAGAAGACCTGGCGCCCGGGGCAGCCACCCGCAAGGGTAAAGGCAAGACCAGCCAGAACCATTCCCGCGAAGTTCCATAATCCATCTGAATGCGACAGCGGCTGACCGCCGAAACCTGAATTGAATTGCCCGAGCACGATGTTGGTTACAAATGCAACAGCAACCAGCGCGAGTATTCCATTGAAAAGGTGCATGTCGCGAAACATGATCAGATCGCGCACCGCCCCGACTGTGCAGAACCGGCTTCGCTGGCAGAGAAACCCTATCAGCAGCCCCGCGCCGAGCGAAAGCCCTATTGCGGCATGTTGGCTACCAGGCCCTGCGGCCGAGAAGAATACGGGGCCGGCGAGATTACCGGCGGCATCCCGGCCGAATTGCGGTGCAGCCAGCAGCATTATCAGCAACCCGATCATCATTGCCGGCATAATCCAGCCAAGCGCGTGCGGAGCGCGGTGAGCACGTCCCAGACTGAAGCCCTTGCGCAGGAAAAATACACCGGCTCCTATACCGGCTGCCAGACCGAGAATACCCAAAATAGCATTCCAGTCTCCGCCGCTCAGACGCAAAAGAGCGCGCCAGGGACAACCGAGGAATACGAGTGCTCCGATCATGGAGAGCATTCCCAGCAGGAATCTTATTATGGGCGATGATCCTGTGCGGGGTCTGAACTCACGGAAGACGAGCGCGGCAACAAGCGATCCCAGAACAAAGCCTATGATTTCGGGCCTGATATACTGAACCACCGCGGCTCGATGCAGCCCCAGGGCGCCTGCGATATCACGGTTGAAGCAGGCCACACATATACCCATGTTCCCGGGATTCCCCTGTTTCACCAGAATTGGAGCAAGCACCCCGACAAAAACTCCCGTCAGGATAATTCCCCAGCGTGACAGAAAGAAACGCGCTATCGCGGATATTCTGCTTTCATCTTTGGCTTTGGAGAGAACAGGTGTTTGTTCGATCATGATTCCACTCCTCTTTGACTTCCTGTCAGGGGACCCGCCGCATCGCTTCTGCACCGTGTGCAGTGATGCATCTGAAGAACGTATGAGGCAGCCTTCTGACGCAATCGCCGTATACCCTCTGCTCCGGGAGGCTCCATGTTTTCCATGTCAGTCCCTGGCAGAGGGATCAGGGGAATGAAGTTCATCAAATCCACCCCCAGGCTTCCCATTTTCCTGGCCAAAAACAGGAGGTGGTTTTCATTCACGCCGGGCACGACCACCGAGTTCACCTTTACCGTAATGCCTGCGTCTTTCAACAGAGATATCGCCTGCAGCTGTCTGGATATCAGGATTCGGGCGGCGTCAACCCCGCCGATTACCTTCCCTTCTGTCTCTATCCACTTGTACAGGCGCATCCCGATGGCAGGATCTATCGCGTTGATAGTGATCGTGACGTATCCCACGTTCAAATCGCGCAGTTGTGGGATGTAGTCCTTAATGCTGAGCCCGTTCGAAGAAACACAGAGCGAAATGTCCACATTCTTCCGCCGAATAAGCTCGAACGTTTCCAGAGTCAGTTCAGGGTCTGCAAAAGCGTCTCCAGGACCGGCCACTGCGGCCACGGTGATGTGAGGCATTTCTTCGAGCGCTTTTTGCAGCCGGGCGCAGGCCTCAGCAGGGCTGAGGACGCCGGCAGAGACACCCGGCCTGGCTTCGTGCGGGCAATCATAGTCGCGGCGGCAGTACGCGCATTGGATATTGCATGAGGGCGCCACCGGCAGATGGATTCTGCCGTACTTCCCTCTGGAGCTCGCATAAAAACAGGGGTGTTTGACGGCTGGTGCAATGGCAGACGGCATTACCAGTTCCTCCGGAGGCCGGTGATTTCAATCGCGTTTTGCGGACAAACGGACAGACAGTCACAGCAACTGGTGCAGTTGTGCTCCAAAGGGCGCGTCCCCATTTCGCAAACCTGCAGACACCTGTCGCAATCGTCGCACTTGTTGTTCTTGCGGATCTTGAACAGAGACAGCTTTCTGACAATTTCGAGCGCGCCACCGGCAGGGCAGGCAAATCTGCACCAGACGTTTGCAAGCAGCAGCCCGAGAACCAGAAATCCCAGAACCACGAACGTCCTCACCAGCCAGACCGGCGTGGCATGTTCAAACGTGAGAGCCACTGATGGGAAAAAACTGCCGACGCGTATCGGAACAGCCTCTCGCGGTTGCCCGAAGTACAACCAGACAGACAGAGCAAGGGCCAAACCCACATATTTCAAGTAGGGAAGGTATCGCGTCAAGACATTCCGGGTCCTGAGCTTCAGGAGCGCAATGCTTCCGAATAGCTGAGTAACCAGTCCTCCCGGACAGAGCCAGCCGCAGAAGGCCCTTCCAAAAATCAGTACCGACAGGGGGATTACCAGCCATATCCCCCAGAACATCGTAAAGATGCGGCCATGGCAAGTAATCACGGGGCAGTTCTGACAGCTCACATAAGGCACGATAAACGGGCAGCGGAAGATGCCGTAGAACGACCATTGGCCGATAATCGCCAATGACGCGATCTGGATGATCCGTCTCCATCGCCTGAGCGTTAAGACTCCTTCCTTTGAGGAGAACTCGTTCCCCAAGACAGCGGCTTCTGCACGCCTAGACATCTTTCACCCCCAGCTTCGTCACCAGCCGTGCTCCTTCTTCAGACTCGGCCGGAATAAATCCCGCTGCTTCAAAGAACCTTTGCCCCTCAGCTGACCGGATGAATTCGACAAAGTGGCCGGCCAGAGTCTTGTCCGGTGCACTGTTCATCACCCCGATCGTAAAGGTGAGAGGTCCGGGAGGAAATAAGCTCTCCGGTATGGGGATAATGTCGACCTTCCCCTGAAATGAGGGCATGCGGGTCAACCGGAACTCGACGACTGATGCGTCACCTTTCCCCGCGATCAGATCCTCCAGCGTGCGTTGAACGCAACTCCCTTTGATCACGGTGTTCTTCATTGCCTGATCCACGATTCCGGCCTTCTTCAGAATGCCCGTCACGGCCTCCCCCCCGGGCGGTGATGCATCCGGGGCAAGGATGACCCGTACCCCCGGCGTTGCGAGATCGCGGATATCCGAGATATGAGCGGGATTTCCCTTCGGCGTCACCACGACATAGCGCGTAAAGCACAACGGTTTGAAGTACATCATTTTGCCTGTCGCGCGCAGCTTCTTCGCCAGCGCGAGAACCCTTCCCGCAAAAACATCAGTCGTGGCGCTCCCTTGAAGCGATTTTCCCAATGCGGCGGCGAAGGCGCCGGTGAACGCGATTTCAATCCCGGTTTTTTCCCTGAATCTTCTGTTGGCGGGAATGAGGGCTTCCGCGAGGCCCCCGCAGGCCCATACCTGCAGAGTCTTCTGACTGAATTCCGGCCCGGCGGACACAACTGACGGCAGGGCGGCGGCTGTGGCCAGAAAAGCCCTGCGACCCAATGGCTGGGTTTTGCCTTTTTCACGGCTCACGTTTTCACTCTCGATCAGAAAAGAAACAGTCAACGGCGGGCCAGTCTCTGTACGAACGGGACTGGTCTTCGAATGTCAGGCTGTCTCGGGATTCATATGCTGCCGGTACAATCCAACATGCACGGTCAGATGAAGCACACTCAGGTGAATCCGAATTCGTATGCCATGGACAACCTCAATGCAGCTATTGCGCGCGTCGTCCGCACTCTATAACATAGACATTCTCAATATGTCAAATAACAATAATGCGATTCCCATTTGCTGCCGTCACTAAAGGCAGGCCGACGCGGATTTCGGATGTTATACTACGAATCCGGATTGCATGCTCGCGGCGGGAAAGCGGGGAGAAATGGAACTGAAGTACATCGAAGTATTCTGTGCGGTTGTCGAACTGAAGAGTTTTTCAAGAGCAGCCAAGGCGCTTTCTCTCACCCAACCCACCATCAGCATCCATATCAAAGCTTTGGAAGATGAATTCTCCACTAAGCTGCTGGACAGGCTCGGCAGAACCATTATGCCGACACAGGACGGAGAGATCCTTTACCGATATGCCAAGGAGATCATGGCCGTGAAGGAGAACGCCCGGCTCGCGATGTCACGGCTCAATGAGGCCGTCAGCGGCAGACTCGTCGTTGGTGCCAGCACAATCCCGGGAGAATACATCCTCCCCGACCGCCTGGCCGCTTTCAAGAGCGCCTACCCCGACGTATACCCTGTATTGAGAATCGGCGACTCACATGACATTCACCAGAGTGTACTTGAGGGAAAGGTCGATTTGGGAATCATAGGAACGGCGGTTAAGGACAAGAATATCATCATAAGGAAATTCGTGGGCGACGAGCTCATTCTTGTGGCTCCGTCAACATTTAAGGATACCGTTCTGAGGGAAAACGAGCTCAGGACGGTGCCCCTTCTGGTTAGGGAAACCGGTTCCGGTTCGAGAACCTCTCTTGAAAACCACCTCAAGAAGATCAGTACCGAGATTGACGATCTCAGGATTGTCGGCGAAATCGGCTCTTCTCAGGCATTAATCCAGGCCGTGAAAGCGGGCATGGGACTCGCCTTCGTCTCCAGACGCTCCGTTGACAACGAAATCAGGCAGGGCATTCTGAAACAGATCAGGCTCAAAGGAAACATGATCACGAGGGATTTCTTCATCATCACCCACAGACTCCGGTTCAATACCCGGCTCTGCAGGACCTTCATCGACTTCATCACCCGCTGACAGGCCTGTCTATAGAAAAAATCAATTTGACATATTTGTCATTCCCTATCCATACTTCGGCGGTTCGGCTTCATGGCAGTCATGGCACGCAACGTTGGGAGGACGTATGAAACACAGAAGCTATTCAGGTTATATCATGTCGGGCGTTCTATTTTTTGGAATGATGATCGGGTTTGCCTCACTCGAAGCGAAAGCCGAGATTGACGTCGTCAAATCAAAGGAATTTCGTTTCTCAATATCGGGCGAGATTGCCGCGCGGAACACATACGAGAACTGGTTCGAGGCGCAGGCCCCGCTGGCGGATAACAGCTACGATTACTTTTTCACCCGTACCCGCCTGAAGGCATCTTTGCACCACTCCCTGGTAGGCGCTCACATTCAGCTGCAGGACGTCCACATGTGGAACCTGCCCGAGACAATAACTCCGGGGCCTCAGGGTCCTCTCGGAATCGGCGCTATTTACAACCTCCACCGCGGGAACGACTCTGCTGACAGCCTGATTGTGCGTCAGGCCTATCTCGATTTCCCCAGGCTCTTCCTGGACGGTTTTTCGGCACGTATCGGACGCTTCGACTATGCCGAGGGGCAGGAAGTGATGTATGAAAATCAGAAGGTCAACTGGCTCAAAACGATGCGCATCTCCGACCGGCTGATTGGCCCCTTCGACTGGTCAAGCTTCAATCGCAGCTTTGACGGCGTGCAGGCGGCCTACAGCGGCCCCGGATTCAGCCTGAACACGACTTTTGCTCATCCGACGCAGGGCGGGTTTGAAAACGACGCGCACCGCACGATCCCTGAAATCGATCTGGCAACCCTGACGGCGACGGCAAAGTACGGCGAATGGATCAGGAACACCGAGGGACGATTGTTCTACTACTATTACAACGACAGCAGGAACATCGCCAACACGCCCGGCCAGAGCGGACTGGAGGATGGAAACATCCGCATCAACACTTTCGGCACTCACTGGTTGAGGACAGAAGCAACAAAAACGGGCGTTTTCGACATGCTCTTCTGGGGCGCTCTGCAGGATGGGGAGTGGGGTGCGGTGGAACATAAAGCCTGGGCTGCGGCCGCCGAGGCCGGATTCCAGTTCAGCAACGCCAACTGGAAACCCTGGATTAGAGGGGGATACTTCGTCTCGTCCGGCGATTCCGATCCGGCCGACGGGAAGCATGAAACTTTTTATCAGCTTCTCCCGACCGCACGTAAATACGCTCTCTTCCCATTTTACAACCTGATGAACAACGAAGACCTCTTTTTTCAGGTAATCCTGAAACCGGCAGAGGCCCTGACCGTCCGGGCGGACTTCCACTCGCTCGGTCTTCATGAAAGAAACGATCTCTGGTATGCGGGTGCAGGTCCGACTCAGAGGAGCGGAACCATATTCGGGTATATCGGTCGCCCCAGCAATAATTTCGATGATCTCGCGCGAGTGATTGAAGTCGCACCTGCCTATAACTTCTCGAAGTATCTGGCGGCGAATCTCTATTATGGACACGTTTTTGGAGGAGACGTCATAAAGAGCATTTACGGCGGCGACGGAAGCGGCGATTTTCTCTACGTGGAAGTAAAAGCTCAATTCTAAAACTGATCTGAACGGGCCGTCCCGACCAGCACCCGGTGTTTGTGGTATATTCACTCCTCAATTTCAGAGGGGTTGAAGGTGGGAAAGACAAGGGAAAAGACGGGGCCTGACAGACTGTTCACAACAGCGTTTGTCCTTGTAGTAACCGCGAATCTGTTCAATGCCTTCGGGGCGTACATATCGACCGCGCTCTTGCCCGTCTACGTCGTCTCGCTCGGAGGGAGCGAGTTTCTGGCTGGTCTTATCTCCGGAATGCTCGCCTTCACGGCCCTGATAATGAGGCCTTTCGTCGGATGGCTCGCCGACGCCTGGCGTCGCCGTCCCATGGTCCTTATCGGTACGGGATGCTACACAATGGCGAATTTGATTTATGCTTTCGCCGCTTCCTGGCCGCTTCTTCTTCTGGGCAGATTCATCCATGGTTTCGGACTCTCCAACTATTCAACAGCCTCCAGCGCCTTTCTCGCCGACATCTCGCCCCCCCGACGCCGCGCCGAGGCTATGGGTTACTACTCCGTGGCAATGGATATGGGGTTGTTGGGGGGCCCTGCCCTTGCGTTTTTTCTGGTGAAATTTCTCGGACTGGAGCGGATGTTTTTCCTTACGGCATCGCTTGCCTGCATGGCATTTCTCATTTCCATTCCTGTGCGGGAACATCGGCCGCCCCGTACCGGCCCTTGGCCTCGCTGGCAGCTGAAGACCGGAATCGTATCAAAGCGCGCACTTGCGCCGGCATGGATGGCCTTCTGCATGGGAATGGGAATCGGGCCGATACTCTCTTTCCTCGCAATTTTCGCGCTCCAGAGAGGAATTGGAAATCCGGGGCTTTATTTTACGATCCAGGCCGTCGGACTGATTTTCTCGCGGACCTTTTCCGGACGACTCTCCGACCGGCGTGGACGCATGGCAGTGATCATTCCCGGTCTCTGCTTGATCGCGGTAGGACTGCTGATGCTTCCCTCCGCCCACACTCTGGTGCAGCTGATGCTCTCGGCCGCCTGTCTCGGACTGGGTCTGGGGAGCAGTCAGCCCGCGACCATGGCACTGACGGTGGATCTGGTCTCGCCCGACGAACGAGGGATGGCGGTAAGCACCTATTTCATTGGTTTCGACAGCGGGATCGCGATGGGCTCTCTTGCGCTCGGCGCAGTTGCAACACGATATGGCTTCGGAACCGCTTGGATTGCAGCGGCAAGTTTCGTCCTGCTTGGCCTTCTAGCAACGGCCAGAGTCCCGCAGCGGCATCCGTCTCCTGCCGCCATCAAAGAACATAACTGATCCGTATCCTCTCCGGTATGACAACTGAACCCCTTCTATCATTCCAGTCTCCCGGATGCTATAGTATTTGCTAGTCTGTACCCTCCCAATTCCATGCCCCCCTTGCTGGACCGTGAGAACCGCCGGTCAAGCAAACGATAGCTGATCGCAATAAGCGCCGCCGACCTCCGCTGTACGGTGGTAATCCTTCGTTTGTTGTCTACACCCCCGCGGGATTGTTCAGAATGAATATTTCGCTGTTCTTTCGTCGCCGTGTCTGTAAACGCGCCATGCCGGTTCTGTGCATGCTGCTTGCCACCGGCTGCAACCAGTTGCAGGATACGACGCAGGCAGAACCTGACAATGAATTGATTCTGCCGGCTGAAGGCAGTCCGTGCGACGCTTTCCAGTCCTGCCCGGAGAGTACGACACTCCGCTGGTGGCGTGGCAACACCCACACCCACAGCCTCTTGAGCGACGGCAAGTCTTCTCCTCAAGAGGTAGCTCAGTACTATGCGGGTCTGGGTTATGACTTTCTGGTCCTCACCGATCATCACATACACTCGGACTTCGGCCAGTACTCGACCGACACCTTTCTTGCCATCGACGGCGAGGAAGTAAGCAGTCAGGAGCACCTCACCGGTTTCGGAATTTCAGCCACTGTCGCCCGCCACCCCAGCCTGAGCGACGGATTGAGGGATATCAGAGCCGCAGGAGGAATCCCTATCCTGAATCACCCGACATGGAACGGGCTTCCCCTGAGTTCCTCCACGGTTCTGCAGGCCACCGAACTCCGTCACATGGAAATCCACAACCATCTCACTAGGAACCACAGCGTTGGCAGTGACGAGAGTTTCTGGGATATCGTGCTCACAGCAGGATTGCCCGTCTTCGGAGTCGCGTCGGATGATTGCCATTCTCTCACGCCTCATCACGCCGGACATGCCTGGATTGCGGTTCGAAGTGCGACGCTGTCACGCTCGGAAATCCTGGCCGCTTTCGATGCAGGAGATTTCTACGCTTCAAGCGGTTCTGTACTCGCTGATATCTCGGCAACTCCCGAGGAACTGACGATTCAGTCGGAAAATGGAGATCTCATTGAAATAATTGTCCAGGGAGGCAGAGTGAAAGCGGCCATTCCCGGCCCGAACGCCGCCTATCGTTTCGACGGCTCCGAACGCTATGTCCGAGCGAGGATTTCAGGTCCGGATGGCAAAGCCTGGACTCAACCGGTATTTCGTGACACCTTCTTCCGTGATCCCTACGCCGATTCAGTAGTCAGCGCGCCGGGACTGACGGCAGAACAACGGAACAGAATTTTTGGACCGCCGTTCGAGGGCAGGATTCCCGCAAATTGGACGGTCCATGCTGTTCAGCTTTCCGCTGACACCCACATCATTGTGGACATGGGAGCGGGAGAGGAAATCTTGAACGGTCCAGGACCTGATCTGTATATTGAAGCAGTGGATGCAGAAGACATAACGGCGATGACTTCGGATCCCTTCGCTTTGTTGGTCTCAAATGACACGATCAGTTGGATAAGTCTGGGAGAAGGCCGGGGAGACTCGTACTTCGATCTCGCCGCCGCCGGTATCGACAGCGCACGTTACGTGCGCATCGAAGCCATCCGCGGAACTCCCAGGATCGACGCTCTCATGGCTCTCGACCCCGACATGCGTGATCCGGACGCGGATCTGCTGATCGAGGCATCAAACGTAAAAGGGGGGTTGCCCCAAAACGTGCTGGGCCCGCCTTTTCCCGGAAAGATGCCTTCGAATTGGCATATGTATGCCGTGCGTATCGGAGCAGGCGGCTCGCTGTTGGTGGACATGGGTGCGGGAGAAGAGATCCGGGATATCCCAGGAGCTGATCTGCGTGTTGAAGAGGTGGATGCGGAAGACATGGAAACCGCCGGCCCGGAGTCTTACTCGGTCTTCGCTTCTGTCGACGGAGTGACGTTCGCTTATCTGGGCGAGGGCTCCGGCGACAGCACTTTTGACCTTGCAGCGGCCGGCCTCGATCGTGCCCGTTATATCCGGATAGATGTGACGACCGGAGATGCGGAGTTCGACGCCATTACGGCGCTGAGTGGCGCATCTGACGAAACGGCGATTACGCATTCCTTTCAAGACCCATCTCCCCGCACGCAACAGAGCCCTTTGCTCCAAGTCCGACGAACATCAGGCGCAAACGAAAGGCGCTGAGCGACCTCAGCGCATTCAACCGGCTTCCCGCACATCGAAATTCCACTATGGCTTGAATTTCCGTCCGGCATTCTAGTATGGTGAAACTTCGCTGAAACCCGGTGATGTGCCATTACCAGAATCAGCAGCACCCGGAACTGTCGCGGACCGTCGTGAATCATCTCCATGCTTCAGACATCGCTGTCAAGGCTCGTCGTTCGGTTTTCAGTTCAGATTTCACAGGAATGCCACCCATGGATATGACTCTCAGCGACGTACTCATCAGATATCTGGAACAGTTTGGCGTGGAATATGTCTTCAGCGTGCCGGGCAGTCCTCTAGGACCCGTGTACAATGCCCTCATGCGCAGCGAAAAGAGAGGAGGACCGCGCTCGGTACTCGCCCGGCATGAAGGAGCCGCCGCGTTCATGGCAGACGGTTATGCGCGCGAAACCGGAAGGATCGGTGTATGCTGTGCCACGACCGGGCCTGGGGCCACCAACCTGATCACCGGTGTTGCCTGCGCCTACGCTGACCATGTTCCGATGCTTGTACTGACGCCACAAACCCCGTTGCCGACTTTCGGGCTTGGTCCTTTCCAGGAATCATCCGCAGACGCCATCGACATCATTGGGATGTTTGAACACTGTACACGTTACAACTCTCTGGTGACGCATCCTGAACAGCTGGAGAGAAAGCTTGCTGCGGCGCTGATCGCGGCACTGCGCACACCGAAAGGTCCCGCACATCTGAGCGTACCGGTCGACATCCTGCGCGCACCGACAGAAAGCGGAGATATCGCTTTCCCCACTCTCTTCAGAGCCGCCGCACAACCAGTCTCAGAGCTGGACACGGCTGCAGTGGACGATCTGTGTCGAGATCTGCACATGACATTACGAGCCGGTCGACGCGTGGTGCTGCTGATCGGACATGACTGTCGGCACGCGACTGACGAGATTACACGATTCGCCGAACTCATCGGCGCCCCCATCGTGACAACACAGCGAGGCAAATCCTCCATCAATCCGTATCATACCCTGGCGCGCGGAGTATTCGGCTTTGCGGGACATGAAACGGCACGAAGGGCGCTCACCGATGAATCGGTCGGACTAATACTGGCTGCAGGTACAGAGCTGGGAGAATGGTCCACCGGAGGATGGGATCCGGTTCTGATGAATGGGAAGCTGGTCCACATCCATAGCACGCGAGAGTACTTTACGAGATCTCCTATGGCGCACCGGCAGGTCTGCGGAAGCATCGGCACGGTATTCAAGCATCTGACCGACCGGCTTCGGATCCTGTTGCAGGATGGCAAGCCACGGAGAGCCGAGGTCTCATCAGAACAGGAGCTTGCCTGTTACGTGCCGAAAGGGATTGATGTTCGCAAGCCAGAAAGTTGCGATTTGCGGGACTCCTCGCATGCTATAAAGCCACCGAGAGTAATTCGTGAGCTCGTGCAGCGGTTCCCCCCGGAAACGCGTTTTCTGATCGACAACAGCAACAGCGTTCCATGGTCGATTCACTACTTCTTCAACCACCACCCGGAAAACTATCACCTGTCGGTAGGGTTTGCTTCCATGGGCTGGGCGATAGGCGCGGCAGTCGGAATGGCCCTGGGCGCGAAGAATACACCGGTAATCTGTCTGACCGGCGATGGTTGCTTTTTGATGAACGGGCTGGAGATTTCTGTGGCGGCGGAACAGAAACTGCCGGTTATTTTCGCGGTCTTGGTTGACCGGGCATACGGGATGATCAAGCATTCCCTTCGACGTGCCGGTGGAGAGGAAATCGAACTTGCGATTCCGCCTGTTGATTTCTGCCGGATGGCGGAAGCGGCAGGGGCCTATGCCTGCGCCATTCGCAGTCCGGAGGACTTCGAGAGGCTTGATTGCCGGGCGCTGTGCAACAGAAAAGGGCCTGCGCTTCTGGAGATCCATATAAATCCGGAAGAAGCCCCACCGTTGTGGATGGCCTGAGGATCTCCGAGATGCCCTCCCCGAGAACTGAAATGAACCATTATTGCAAATCAGGGGAATCAGTTATGATAGCGTGACTCAACCAACAGCTTCCCCGTAGATCCGGGGCGCTTCAAAGGAGGCGAGCAGATGAATATTCCTATGCATCGATTCAAGTACACGAAACTGACAGCAGCTCAGATTGCGACAAAACTCAAGGCCACCGAAGGCGGGCCGGCATGCGTTTCTGAACTATCCGATGTCCTCGCAGGCAGGACTTTGAAGATCGTGACGGATAAGGGACCTGTTCTGAACTACGAATTTACAGGAAGAAACCAGCTGACGGTCTCCGAAAACAGCGGCGCAAAAATCAAAGCAGGATATGGTGCACTCACGCTGAAACAGATAGTCTTCTTTTCGCATATGATTCCGGGCACCCAGAAGGGCTATAACGTCTTTGTGGATCGCGACACGAGTCTCGTCACCGTATTCGAAGTATGGCTTTCCGGCGGCCGAAAAGAAAAGACTCTGGGAGACAAAGAGATCACAGTGGATGACAGGGAGGTGCAGCGCGAGATCTATTTCGGCTATGTCGACGTCGCCGGGAAGAAGCCGCCGGAAAAACGCCATCACCTGACAAACAGGATCGAGGGCAAAGGCATGTACTGGAAACAGGACACCGGTATCGAGACCCTGGAATTCTATGCCTCAGTAGTATCGTCAAACTTTGTCGAACTGACCCGCCATGCCGACGATCTCAGCTACTGCAGCCCATCGGATTACGTGCTCATCAACGACAACATGTTCATCTATGACAGAACCGAGTGCGAATTCTCCGGCATCTTCACGCTCTTTGTCGCAGACCTCTTTACTGAAACACAGGCAGGCGTGCGCCTTGGATTCAATGAGAAGGACGAACTCGAATACTACATGTTCCGGGGAACCGGGGAGGTCGTCGGCCAGCTCGCCTACCTCGAGCCGTTCGATGACCATGGCGACAAGCCCATGGTTGTCCAGTCAGCCTCCGACCCGCAATCACCAGGAAAAGGCCAGAGACTGGTGTATCGCCCGGTCAGGGACTTCCAGTATATGTCCGACGAAGAGGTGCATCAGGCGGCATTGAAGAGCACCAGGGCGTTCGGCGGCGGGGCACCGGATGCTCCACAGATGATGTCCGGGAACAATATGCCCTTCACCGACAAGCTGGTCGGCAGGGAGTTCACTCTCCGATATGACAACGGCGGTCCGGTACGCCATTACAAAGTGACAGAGAAGTTCAGACTCAGATATCAGGCTGACGGAGAATCTCAGTGGCATGAGGAGGATTACCGCGCATACGAGGCGGATGAAGATCTGATATTCTTCAGCCACCTGCTGACAGACAGCAAGCCCCGTGCAAGCGTGCAGGTCGCCCTCGATCTTACCAACGGCCTCACCACCTGCATACATTCCCAGATGGGCACAAAGTATTTCGGAAATGAGACGTCATACTACGCCATTTTCGGCGTTGCCGAAATGAAGGGAGTGAATGCACCGCAGTATGTGCGGCATGAATTCACCGATGAACTGGTGGGCCATGCCTATTCATGGTCTTACAGCGACCAGATGACTTCCATGCACCTCTATACCACGCCGCATTCCTCTTCATGGACGATATTCACTGAAAACCAGACGATGGGCGCTCAATGGTGTGCGCCATGTATTTATGTCAAGCTTCGCGAAGGCGTCTACATATTCACCATCAATGAGGAAGCATGTAACGGCGCCCAGATGTGCGTTGTCATCAACACCAAAATAACTCATGACTGCGGCTTTGGTTTCTCCGGCGGAAGGCAAGGAGTAAACCTCAGCCTGACCGGTGCGATAGGCCGGCATATCGGACAGTATGATGTCAGGAGATACTTTGGTCCCAAGGCCAGAAAAGAAAGGAGCATGGAATGGATGTCCTGAGAAAATCATCCGGTTTCGGCCCCAATCCGCGCCGGCCGAACACCGGGCGGCGCTCCTTTATATGGAGATTAGGCGCCGCAATATCGGCGGCAGCGGCATCGGTTACCCCGGGCTTTTCAAACTCAAAGACTGGCCGGGATTCTGAACCAATTCGTCTGGCAGAGCAACTGGCAATTCTCCAGGCAGAAAGAGAGATCCGGAAACTGCACCGAACCTATGAAACCCGTCTCGACAGCGGGATGTATGAAGAGGTCGTCGACCTGTTCACTGAAGACGGAGAGGTGCTGTTCCACGGCGGCCTCTTCGCCGGCATAACCGGAATCGCCCGGCTTTATCGTGAGGGCTTCAGTTCCGGGTTCACAGGCAGGAAACTGGGGCCCGCGCCGGGCGTCCGCTTCGAAGACGAACAGCAGGAGATCATAGAGGTGGCTGGAAATTGCCTGTCGGCCAGGACGCGGTTTCCCTACTCCATTCAGGTCGGAATCCCCATGGCACCAGACTCACAATTGGTGCAGATGGCGCGCCTGCACGGCGAAGGAGTCGTGAAATGGTGTGAAGCAGGATTTTATGAAGTACGCTATAGGAAGGAAGTAAAGAGCGGAGAGTGGAAGATCGTAAGGCTCGAACACCATGTGTTGTCGAGCACAGATTACCGTTTGGGACGATCTCATGCAAAGCCCGTTTCCGTTCCCCTTTTTGCAAAAACCTATCCTGAGGACCCCATCGGGCCGGACACATTGATCAATCCCGCCCGGACGCCCCAGGAAGGATAGTGAAAACAGACGACGCGGGAGCCGGGGATCATCCATGCCCCCCGGCTCCTGGCTCTTCCCAGTAACTACTCCCATTACCACAAGATACCGCCATCGCAGCCGGCAAGGCGCCTGATTGCGCGTATGCCCCGCTGCATCCTCGAGTAGGGGCTCTCCACTTTTTATCCTCAAAAAGTGATTGACAAGAAATGTTCGGCACGACAAAGATAGTGCGGTCACGAGATGAGATTTACCCGGAGGCAACAATGCTGGGAAAATAACAACTAAGGACCCCGCTCAGCATTGAACTTCGGCTATGTCGCTTATCTTGATTTCCTTGCGTTCTGTGCGTCTGAGGATTCGAGGCTGGATAGGCGATAACTCGATAGTCTCGCCTTTTTGGTCCCGGCAGGGCAGTTTCTTTTCCGAGAAGCCCCGCCGGGATCGCATTGATCGCAAACCCTGCGGCTGACGATCTAACACATTCTAGGGACGCCAGCCGAGGATTTCAATGGAAAGGAATGTTCTATGACTGGCGGTTTCTCCAAAGCCGGTTCCTCTCTAAAACAAGGCAAAGTCGCCCTGAGCGGCGCGTTTTTCACCATCATGATCGTTGTTTTTTGCACCACTACGGCTGCGCAGGAATCGGGGCAGATCGGCGGCCGCGTTGTGGACCCGTCATCGGGCCTCGTGCAAGGCGCCACCGTGATCGCGGAGGACTCCGATTCCAGACACGAAGCCACGACCGACATCAGCGGACGCTACACGCTGAAGGTCGCACCCGGTTCTTACAACCTGCGCGTGCACAAGGCCAAGTTTGCGCCGGAAATGTTCGTCGTTACTGTGGCCGCCGGACAGACCATCGAACAGGAAGTCCGGCTCACCCTGGCAGGAATCGCGGACGCCGTCACCGTCACTGCCGGAGGTTTCGAGCAACTTGTGCGGGAGGCCCCTGCGAGCGTCACTGTACTGCAGCAGGAGGAATTGCAGACGAAACGGGTAGCAGACCTCGCACAGGCGCTCCTTGACGTGGAAGGGGTGGATGTCGGGCAGGATGTGGGTAAAACCGGGGGTCTCAGCGTCAGCATGCGGGGCATGCCGAGCGACTATACCCTGATACTCATCGACGGCAAACGGCAAAACCCGCCGGGCAGTGTGACCCCGAACGGATTCGGTGAGACCACCACAAGCTTCATGCCTCCGCTGGGTGCGATCGAGCGTATCGAGGTTGTTCGCGGCCCAATGTCGACTCTGTACGGTTCAGACGCCATGGGAGGCGTTGTCAATGTCATCACTCGCAGGGTCAGTGAAGAATGGACCGGCTCAATAACAACCGACGGTACCATTCAGGGAAACACCGATTACGGCAATGCCGGCCGAGGTAGTTTCTATCTCTCCGGCCCTCTTCTGTCGGAACGTCTCGGTCTGTCGCTGCGCGGCAGCGCATTCCGCCGTCAGGCTTCCGACCTTAAGTACGAGGATGCTGACGGGCAACAGGTGGCGATCACGAGTTTTGGCCGGAGCCCAACAAAGGCCGATATCCGGAATATCGGCGGCCGCTTCTCCTACAGCATCGACGCCAATCATACGATCTATGCCGATTACGACAACACGTCGCAGGCATACGACAACAGCAACCGACAATTGGGGACCACGGGCATCCAGGGCGGTTATGCCGAGGAGCTGAAATTCCGCCGGCAACAGCTTGTCCTTGCGCACACCGGCCACTTGAGCTTCGGTCTTATTGACACAAGTCTGACGCGAAACACCACGGATACTATCGGCCGCACCATTCCTCCCGGGACCCCGGGGCGGGTTGCCGGCGACGCCCGCACCCTGGAGGCCACCAACACAGTCCTTGACTCGAAGCTCGTCACCCCTCTCGGGACAAAACACGTATTATCAGTTGGCGGCCAATGGTGGCAAGCTCATATGATCGACGCCGTGGCTCCCAACCCTTTCGAATTCAGCCAGGGCGCCCTTTTTGCGGAAGACGAGTGGCGCCTGCTCCGTAATGTTTCTATGACGCTGGGGCTTCGGTACAATCACCACAGCACGTTCGGCGGCAACACCAGCCCTCGTGCCTACGTCGTTTACTCTCCGTTTGAAGTTCTCTCTGTCAAGGGAGGCATCAGCCGGGGTTTCAAGACCCCACAGCTCAATCAGCTTGCTGAAGGTATAGTCGGATTCGGCGCGCAGGGTACTTTGCCGTTTATCGGCAGCCCGGGACTCAAACCTGAGACCAGCACGAATGCTGAAGCAGGTGCGGCATTGACGCTCAAGGGCTTCGATTTGAACCTGATGCTGTTCAACAATCAGTTCAAGGACAAGATCGCGGCAGGCCCCGGCCTGGAGAACTGCAGCTTCGCACTCTCACCGAACCGTCCGGGATGCGTGGACTACGGCTACTGGCCGGATGTGGATCTGTTTCGGCAGAGCATCAACGTGGATGAGGCGGTCACCCGCGGAATCGAGCTTTCGATGCGCTTCCGCGTCCTGAATTATCTCGATGTGCAGAACAACTACACATTCACGGAAAGCAAGCAGCGCAGCGGCCAACAGGCCGGTCAACCGCTCGTCAATACGCCGAAACACATGTACAACGCTACGGTGCGGCTGCTCGCATTCCGTAGAATCAGCCCCTGGCTGCGCATCGAAGCCCGCAGCAGCCGCACACGCGGATCGTCCGCGACTGCCGTCGCCGCAGCAGAACAGATCGGCCCATTCAAGGGGTACGGCCTTGCGCACATCGGCGTGGGATACCAGTTGGCCACCAAAGTCACTCTTAACGCTGCGGTGTACAACCTGTTGAACACCGATTTTCGTGTTTATCGCCCGTATCTCTACAACAATTCCACAACCTACGCCAGCATCTATAACAACCTTCAGGAACCGCGGCGGCTCTGGCTTTCACTGACCTACTCGTTTTGAACGCCAGGACAAGTTGGTATAAGCAACGCCGCTGTGCCCGGAAAGCAGGCGCAGCGGCGCTCACTTATCAAATCGCACGCCGGGCAGGTCTCTCGCGCACCATCAACATCACGACTCCTGCCATAGCCACGGCTATGATACTCCCGGCGATGAAGACGTAATCAATTCCTCCCAAGGTATATGCCAACCCGACAACCATCGGCCCGGTGGTTTGTCCGAGACGCAATACCATGCCGTTGATCGACATGAAGCCGGCCCGTTCTGTGATTGGAGCAAACCCTACCAGGAGCGTTTGGACCGTAGGAATTATCATACCGTTTCCACATCCGAACAGTAGTGCCGGAAACACAACCGATCCGTAGGAGAACGAGAATACATAGAGGATCATGGCCGCGAAATAACATGCGATACCTGTAATCAGGATTTTGCGTGCAACAAGCCGACGGCTCATTCTTCCGCCGACTGCCGAAGCCGCCACTGTGGCGATGGAAGTAAGTGACATCACAAGCCCTATCATCATTGAACTGCTTTGCAGTCGGCTTTCCAGCAGAATCGGCAGATAGGTGAGGTGAGCACCATAGATCAGGACAAAGACAAGGATGTTCACCATGAACAGTCCCCAGACCCTGCGCTGGTTGATGTTACTCCAGGTGTTTCGAAGGTAGGTGTTCAGCCTATGTTCCGATTTCGGCTCGGGATTATTCAGATTGAGCGCAACAACGATACCCATCGGAATTGCCAGTATGGGAAGTACAAACGGATAGTGCCAGCCTCCGAGTGTCAGGATGCCTCCCAGTGCAGGATAACTGGCGGTGCCAATGCTGAGCACACTCGCGTTGTATCCCATCGCCTGGCTCCGCTCCGGACCCGAGTACAGGTCGCCGATAAGGGTGATGTTCAGGGAACCGAGAGAAGCGGCCCCAATGCCCTGAAAAAATCTCAGAACAAGCAGCTGAGTGAAGTCCCGGACGAATATGCAACTGAATCCTGCGATACCGAACAGAACCAGGGAGGGGATCAGAATGTTCTTTCTGCCGACCCGGTCAGCCAGGACGCCCATTACCGGCGCGAGTAAGACTCCGGGTAGAGTGAAGGACGCCACCAGCCATCCGATCTCCTCTTCGCCGATTCCAAAGACCCTGATTATCTGTGGAAATGCGGGAGCGATACTTGCCACGCCCATCACGGCAAACAACGTGACGACAAAGATCAACTGCAGGTTTCTGTCGCGGTAAGGAGGTGTGGCGTTGCCCATGAAACTGAATCTCGAATCGTAACGAACTGCGCTGCGCGCCCGGATTCCAGTATTTACGAATTCTCGCGGGATCGGAAGCGGAATCTGCAGCTAATACATTGTGTCGAACCGCCCTAG
>JAAYAM010000247.1 GCA_012719355.1 Acidobacteriota bacterium | reverse complement strand
TCTGCAACAGTTTTCCCGGCACTGTTCAACACGGCAATGACTGTTGTTGCCATGTGAACATCCATCCCGATATACTTTGATGTATTCATTGGACGCTCCTTTGAAGATTTGGGTTTTGATGGCTCAACAACCTTATCATCGAAGGAGCGTTTTTTCATAATTGCTGATATCCGGTAGTCAGGCTCTGCGGGGATGGAACCCGACGGGGAGTAGCCAGGCCCAAAATCCCGGGGCTTGGGCAGCGGCACCCTTTCATAATGCGTAGGGACGGCCGAGCGCATTTACGGCGTTCCGGAGGCGAAGATCGCATCTTCCACCGCTTGCTCGATTCTGAGCAATTCCTCGTGTTCCTCGCGCGCGGTAATACCCGATTCGAAAACTTTGCGCCTTGCCGATTCTGCTTTTCTTTCCCGGTCCGCAGCGAGATATCGCGCCACCCCTTCCGCAATCCCGCCGAAGCGCGCAACGAGCCGCGGGAGAAGCGCGATTCCCCCGTTGTTAACCACATAATTCACAATCGCCGTGGCTATGATTTCCCTGCGCAGAGGGTGCTCGCGGAACCAATCGCGACAACGTGCGCGCAGCGGCACCGGGAAGTATGCCTCGAGAAACGGCTGCGCCTCCGCACTGTCCGGCAGAGAGCTGTGCAGGACCCTCTGGTATCCCCACATCTTCGTGTATCCGAGAAGCTGGGCAAGAACCGGGCGAGGCAGGCCGCGCGCCTTCCTGCTGTTCTGCTGCAGTAATTCGCGTCCGGGGATATCCCGGTGCGACGCATCGATGATTCCCGCGAGTTTCATCTCCTCGATGAGGCTCACAAACGCGTCGTACGCTTCGGCGCTGCGCAGCCCGTCAAGGGTCAGGGCCCGCGACTGCCGGCGGTTGTCGGCAAGGACGAGATCCGCCACCTCTTCCGTCATATCCGCAAGCATCCGGTTGCGCTCTTCTCTGCTCCGTATCACTCCTTTCTTCAGCAGCAGATCCAGCAGTATCTTCAAATTCACTTCATGATCCGAGGCATCGACTCCGGCGGAATTGTCGAGGGCGTCGGTGTTGATCAGCCCACCCTGCATCCAGTACTCGATCCTCCCCTTTTGAGTGAACCCGCGATTTCCGCCTTCTCCCACCACGTGCGCGCGTATCTCGGCTCCGTTCACCCGCACCCGGTCGTTGGCGCGATCTCCGACTTCGGAGTCCGATTCCGAGCGCGACTTCACATATGTCCCTATGCCTCCGTTGTAGATGAGATCCACGGGAGCGGTCAGGATGCGCCGGATCAGTTCTTCGCCGCTTGCGGTCGCGGCATCGATTTCGAGCAGTTCCCTGATCTGTGGAGAAAGAGGGATTTCTCTCGCGCCCCGCTCGAACACGCCGCCTCCTCTGCTTATCGCCGAGCGATCGTAATCCCGCCAGCTCGAGCGCGGAAGCTTGAACAGCCGCTGCCGCTCACGGAAGCTCTTTTCAGGATCGGGATCAGGATCTATGAAGATGGAGCTGTGGTCGAACGCAGCCACCAGCCGTATCGTCCTGCTCTGCAGCATGCCGTTGCCGAAGACGTCGCCCGACATGTCTCCGATGCCGCAGACGGTGAACGGCTGATTCTGTATATCGATCCCGAGATTGAGGAAATGATGTTTGACGCATTCCCACACTCCGCGGGCGGTGATCCCCATCTTCTTGTGATCGTATCCCGTTGCTCCCCCGGAAGCGAAAGCATCTCCCAGCCAGTAGCCGTACTGGAGAGAAATCGCGTTGGCAGTATTTGACAGATGTGCCGTCCCCTTGTCTGCGGCCACTACAAGGTAAGGATCATCTTCGTCGTAGCGCACCACCTCCGGCGGATGGATCACCATTCCGTCGGCGATGTTGTCTGTGAGATCGAGCAGGCCGGAAATGTATTCGGCGTAGCGGTCGGCAAGCCAGGAATCGAGCACCGGAGGCGAGGGCACTTTCCCCTTGAGGACGAACCCTCCCTTTGATCCTACCGGCACGATGATGGTGTTCTTGAGCATCTGGGTCTGCATCAGCCCGAGGATCTCGGTCCTGAAATCGTCGTGACGGTCGCTCCAGCGAATTCCTCCCCGGGCAACCAGTCCGCCGCGCAGGTGAACCCCTTCGAGCCGGTTCGAATGCACATAGATCTCGATCATCGGCGCCGGCGCCCGCATCTTCTCGACCTTTCGGCTGTCGATCTTGATCGAGAAGACAGGCCTTTCCGGAAGCTGAAAGAAGTTTGTGCGCAGCGAGCATCGGATAAGATCATAGATCGCCCGCAGCACTTCGTGTTCAGTAAGACTGACGGCCGACGACAGTTCCGACTGGACGGCTTTCTCGGCCGCCGTGACGGCGTCTCCCCTTTTTCCTGCAGGCGCCGGATCAAAGCGTGCGGCGAAGCAGCGGAAGATCGCCGCGGCGGCCGACGGATTGTTCAGGAAGACGCGGTTCACGGTTTCGACGTTGTATGTCGGCTGTATCTGGAGCAGGTGATTGCGGTACGTCCGCAGCATTTCCACCTGCCGCCACGTAAGTCCCACCGTAAGAATCAGACCGTTGAGTGCATCGTCTGTGGCGCGCCCCTCATCCACCGCCCTAAGCGCCTCGATCAGCCTCTCTTCAGCTTCGCTTATCGAAGGAATGTGGCTTGGCGAGTCGATCTCGTACCTGTAGATGAAGCAGTTGCGGTTTTCCGGAAGCTGAATCGGTATCCGGATCTCGTCCGTAACCCCGAGCCCAAGGTTCTCGAGCGTCTTGAGTGTTCCGGTCAGATCGAGTGCGTGCATCGAGTAGAGGTGAAGAACGAAGCCGCCGCCGTCGCGCGGCACGAGCCTGGCTTCGAGACGAGCTTCCAGGCTGCTGAGCCGGCGCACATCTTCGGGAACCATTTCGGGCGGAGTGATCTCCCGGTACAGTCCCGATCTTGTTTCAGGCGTCACCCAGCGCGTGAAGAGCCGTCTTCCTTCGCGCTCGCCGAACGCCTCCTCGAGCGCCGCCGCAGCCCTGTCTTCCCACGTGGTAATCAGCGGAGTGACAATGCGCCGCGCGGCTTCTTCCTCCAGCGGGTGATCGAGCCGCTGCGAGTCGAAATAAAAGAGGAGCAGGTTGACGGCACCGCAGTCCGCCCGCGTGTGAAACGAGACCGGGCCGAAGGAATCCGAGAGAGCCCTGCGTATGTTCTCTTCCACCCGGTAGGAGTAACGGAGGCGCGAGAACCCGACCGCCAGTACTGCATATCCTGTGCCTTTCCGGATATGAATCACAATCTCCTCGTCGCCGAGCATGAAGGCGATCGGTTCTATGATCGCCTTCAGCTCGGACGGCGGAGCGTAGAACAGCTCACGCATGGGCATGCGGTTGAAGGTTGCAATCAGTTCCCGGTAGACATGCGAATTCTGAAGCGCGCCGCTTTCCCTGATGATCGCTTCTATCTTTTCTTTCAGAATCGGTATCCTGGCCGCGCGCTGCACGAAAGTCCCGCGCGCAAAGCGGCCGAGGATAAGGGAAGCGCCGGCGAACCGGCCGTCTTCGCCCCAGTGGCGCAGGACTATGTAATCGATCGGATCGAGGTGATAGATCGCCGAGGAGTTCTTGCTGAAATCGAGCGCGACGATGCGGGCATCATCGCGCGCAGGCAGGAGGTGCGATTCAGCCTCTTCCATCAAACCCGGAAACACCACCGGGAGGAGTTCCGGATCATGGAAGACGCCGCTGACACTGTCCTGTATCCGCACCATGCGTCCGTCGGCTTCGGCGGAGTAGCGCGCCACTCCGAGAAAGACGTAGTTTTCATCGAGAAGCCAGTCCATGAAGGCTCGGGCTGATTCCACCTCTTCGGATCCGGGTTTGCCACGCAGCTTCGCCGTAATCTCCCTGACCATCGTGACCATCGCATGAAAGTCGTCGATGGCCAGAAACAGTGATTTCAGCACCGAGAAGATCTCGTGCTGCATCCTGCGCAGCCTTTCTTTTGAATCCACCGGCTCGATCTGGAAGTAGCAGTACGATTCCTTGGCGCCTTCTTCTGTGGGCTCTCCCAGCCACACGATCCGCTCCCACTGGCGCCGTACGGAGAAGATCGGGTGCAGCGCGAAAAAGACGCGCAGCCCGGCTCTGCTGAAGTAGTTCTTCAAACTTTCAAACAGGAACGGCGCATCGGGCGTGTGGGTGCGCACCACGGTCGTTTCAAGCGGCAGTCCCGCGCCGCCCCCGGTGGCGAGCGCTTCTGTTTCATCCGGATTGTGCACGGACACGTGGATTCCCGGAGGGCCTTTGAAAAGCTGTGTCGACGGCGGCATTTCGCGCGCGACGAATTGGAAGGCGCGCAGCACCCGCTCTGCGAGGATCTCCGAAGGAAACAGAAACAGGATGCGGTCAGGCGTTTCGGCGAGCAGGACACGCGCAAACGACGCAATGAGCTCCCTGTCTTCCGGCACGGCCCGCTGCTGAAGCTGCCCGAGGACGCCTGCAATGATCCGTTCCCTGCGCTGTGGATCCCGGGTAATCATGTCGGTAAGTCCCTGCCTTCCAGATCGGGGAAACGTGCCGGGCACGCTTCGCGCATTATCTCGTACACGGCTTCGAAGATCTGCTCGCGGCTGGGCTTGGAGAAGTAATCGCCGTCGGAGCCGTACGCGGGCCTGTGTTCCTTTGCGGTCAGGGTGCGCGGCGCACTGTCGAGCCAGTGGAATCCGCCCCCCTCCTCGATTACCCGCTGCATCATGTACGCTGTCGCGCCTCCGGGGCAATCCTCGTCGAGGAACAGGATCCGCCCCGTCTTCTTGAGCGAATCGACGATCACGCCGTTCAGGTCGAAAGGAATCAGGGTCCGCACGTCGATGAGTTCGACCTCGATCCCGACGCCCGAGAGCTGCCCGGCCGCTTCCTGCGCCGGCGCACAGCAGGCGCCGTATGTGACGACCGTAACGTCTCTCCCGGTCCTGATGATTTCCGGCACCCCGAGAGGAATGCTGAATTCCCCTATGTTGTCGGGCATTATTGATCTTTTCCTGTAGGCGTTGAGCACTTCGATGATCAGGGCGCTGTCGTCCGAATCAAATATCGTATTGTAGAATCCTGCAGCCTGGACCGCATCGCGCGGGACGCAGACGTAGACTCCCTTGACCAGGTTGATGATCCCGGCCATCGGCGATCCTGAATGCCAGATCCCTTCGAGCCGGTGTCCCCTGGTGCGTATGATCACCGGACTCTTCTGTCCGCCGCAGGTGCGCCAGCGCAGCGATGCGAGGTCATCCGATATGGTTTCGATCGCATACAAAAGATAATCGAGGTACTGAATGTCGGCGATCGGTTTGAACCCGCGCAGCGCGAGACCTATCGCCTGTCCCACGATGGTTGCTTCGCGGATGCCGGTATCCATGACACGCAGCGCGCCGTACCTGGACTGCAGGCCCGCGAATCCCTGGTTGACATCGCCCAGCCGGCCTATGTCTTCGCCCATTGCCACCAGATGCGGATAGCGCGCGAAAGCGGCATCGAAACAGGCGTTGAGGATTTCGAATCCGGCCTTTGCCGGGGAGTCCGGGGAGTAGACCGGAGATACCGGCCGCTTCCTGAGTGCCGACTCGCACGAGACACTGTACAGATGCGTGTCGTACCGCTCCGAGGCAACGCGCTCCTGCTCTTTCTTCCACGCGGCCAGCTTGCGCTTTGACTCTTCCGGACCGCGGTTCAGGGCGATAAGGGCCTCACCTGCGGCGGCCAGCAGGTCGCGCCGTATAGGATATTTGATATTCCCGAGCGCATCGCTGATCTCTTCCAGCCTGGACGGCTCCGGCGCCGCGTCGGCCGATTCATCGATGATGTCGAGCAGCACATCCCTGTCATTCTGCAAAGGCGTCTGAAACGCCGCCCATGCCCGGTCGCGCATGTCGAGCACGAGCCGCTTTTCCTCCGCCTCTATTTCGTTGAGTTCCTCGGGCGTCGCAATCGCGTTTTTCACCATCCATTCACGCATTTTGCCCACGCAATCGTATTCGCGTTCCCACTTGAGCCTTTCGGCGGGTTTGTACCGCTCCTGGCTCCCGGACGTGGAATGCCCCTGAGGCTGAGTAAGTTCCGACACATGCACTATCGCCGGCGTATGGGTGCGCCGGACAGTTTCGGCGGCGGCGAGAAAGGTCCTGCACAGCTGCGGGTAATCCCATCCGCGGACGGTCGAGATATCGATGCCCGGCTTGTTTTGTTTTCGCTGAAACCCCTTGAGGATGGCAAAAATGTCTCCTTTGACGATCTGGAGTTCGTTGGGGACCGAGATTCCGTAGCCGTCATCCCAGATCGATAGAAGCATCGGTGCCTGGAGCACCCCCACGGCATTGATTGCTTCCCAGAAAATTCCTTCCGCGCAGGCGGCGTTTCCAATGGTTCCAAACGCGATCTCGTTGCCGTTGTCGGAAAACAGCGCGCTCAGGTCTTCCAGCCCGGGAAGGCTGCGGTAGAGCTTGGACGCCAGCGCAAGTCCAACGAGACGAGGCATTTGCCCCGCCGTCGGCGACAGATCGGCTGCGGAATTGATGGACGCCCGCTGGTTCTTCCAGCTGCCGTCGGGATTCAGGAGCCGGGTCGCGAAATGTCCCGTCATCGCCCGCCCGCCGAAATTCGGCTCGTACGACAAATCCGCATGTCCGTAGAGCTGCGCGAAGTACTCCTCGAGCGTGAGGAGCCCCAGGGAGAACATGAGCGTCTGGTCGCGGTAATACCCGGAACGGAAATCCCCTTTTCTGAAAGCATGCGCCAGGGCGACCTGGGCCACCTCTTTGCCGTCCCCGAAAATGCCGAATTTGGCTTTGCCGGAGAAGACCTCCTGGCGGGCTATGATGCTGGTCCAGCGGCTGCGATGAACGATGCGGTAATCGTTGAGGATAGTTTCGCGGTCGGATTCCGGATGGTGATTCTGCACTGTCCTGTTGGTGAAGCCGGTTAGCGTATTCACTGCAACTTCTCCTCGGAGCAGGTGTCGGTCCCGATGCCCGGTCACCACGAATATTGTAGCAGATAAATCACACTGTTGATTAGATATATGGCTGATCGGGGGAGAACCGGGAGCCGCGAAGCAGGGAATTGAATTGACAGAAGGGGCCGTCATGAGGAAAATAGCCTATCTTCGCGCAACAGGAAGCCTCACGGAGGTAATTTTGGAAGCCGGTTTCGTTCTGGTCGATTCTACGTTCAGGCCGCTCTATGCCAATACGGAATCGATCAGGATTCTTGCATACCCCAACTCCGTTTCGAGTCCGTCGACGCTGGACGGAATCCTGTTTCAGAAGATCCTTTCCCTTATTCCACGGGATCTCGATCTGAGCGGCGGCACCTTCATCACGCAATTCCAGTCCGGCAGAAGAAATTACACCTGCCGGGTTTTCGTGCTCAGAGATCACTGGGAAAGCCCGGGCGACACCCGTATAGCCATCCTGATGGAGCGCGGCCTTGCCGCGGCAGGGAAGCAGAGAAGAGGATCTGACGCGCCCGGCGACCCGTTCAGCTTCGCTCCCGACAATGCCTGCTTCTACTTCGGGCGGAGCAGGCGGGAGGTGTTCACCACGCTCCTTGACATGATCCGGCAAAGGCGCGGGACAGGAGTTCTGCTGGCGCAGGCGGGAATGGGGAAGACGGCGTTGCTCGAAGCGCTCGCAGGCACTGTGCGGTCCGAGTCGGACGTTGCGTTCCTTCCGGGCTCCTTTGAGACGCGGCTGGAGATGGTACGGGCGGTCATGGGTGCGTTTGGCGTCGAGTGTCCGGCAGGAGAACCTGAAGAACAGCTGCGGTGTTTCCACGACTGGCTGTTGCTCAGGCATCAGGCCGGCAGGGGAGTGACGCTGATCTGTGA
Organism: Acidobacteriota bacterium; assembly: GCA_012719355.1. Lineage (GTDB taxonomy): Bacteria > Acidobacteriota > UBA6911 > UBA6911 > UBA6911 > UBA6911. The sequence continues at coordinate 16,386 of JAAYAM010000247.1, read as the reverse complement.
TGACGCGCAGGATCTTTCGTTCGAGATTCTTGAAGGGCTGCTGAATTTTTCCTCATTGCAGTCGGGCGGACAGAAGCTTGTGCAGGTGGTGCTGGCCGGACGCCAGCGGTTGCTGGAGAAGCTGACAAGTTTCAAGCTCGAGAGACTGACGGGAGATACTCACGTTTACTGCCGGCTTGCGCCGATGGATGACGCCGAAGTGCGCGGCTACATCGTGCACAGGCTTCAGGTCGCCGGGTGCTCGACACAGGTGTTCACCACGGCGGCGCTTGCTTCCATTTCGCTTTATTCGCGCGGCATCCCGCTTAATGTAAACATGATCTGCCGTCATTCCATATCGCTGGCCGCGACCATAAATCTGCAGGTCGTCGACGAGAGGATTGTGGCCGACTCGGCGTATGATCTTGTCCTGAGAGCTCAGCCGGCAGAAGCCTGGGATGGACATGCGCAGGCAGGAGAGCCGAAGCGCCCGGCAGGGCTGCTGCGCGACCGTCGTGGCCTGCGGCTTGTGAGAAAGAGCGAGACCGTCAGTCACTGAGTACGCTGAAGCTCGGGAATATTCAAAAGCCCGGTTATGTTGCTGAGGATGAAGTCGGCCGAGCCGAGATACTGGCGGCCCAGGGTCGTCTCAATTGCCACGCAGTACATTCCCGCCTTTTTTGCCGCCTCTATCCCGAGGGGAGCGTTTTCGACGACGAGGCATTCATGCGGCGCCAGGGTCAGCCGTTGCGCCGCGGTAAGGTAAGGATCAGGAAAAGGCTTGGCGCGGACGACTTCGTCGCCGGTGATGATGAAATCAAATCGCCCCTGTTTCTCGCTGCTGAGTGAGTGTTGCATGTTCTTGAGGGCGCAGGCGGTGACGAGTGCGGTCCTGAAGCCGCGCCTCCTCAGCTCGCCGATTACATCGAAGGCTCCGGGATACTCCTTCACCTGAGCGATCGTGCGGTAGTAGGCTCTCTTCTCTTCGATAAAAGCGGCCTGGCGCTCTTCGGGAATTACAATGCCCGCCTCCTTCATGAGGATCGGGAGGATCTCCCGCGAGCTTCTCCCTTCGTGCAGCAGCACGCTGTGCTCGCTGACGGTGCCGCCACCCTCCTTTTCGAACATGTACTTCCATGCCAGGTAGTGGTAGTGCAGGGTATCGACGATGACTCCATCGAGATCGAACAGCACGCCGCGGATCATAACGGCCTCCTCAGTATGAAAGCTGAAGTTCGTGGCTGATCTGTTTAGCTTCGATCACTTCCGGAATATTCGGATCGGCGTTCTGCCAGTCGGACCAGAACGACTGCAGCTCGCGCCGCGCGTCGGCCTGCCTCCCACGGGAATGAAGCAGGCGGGCGAGGTGAAAGCGGGCGACCGCATAGTGGGGATTGTAGGAGAGAGCGTCCCGGTAAGCCTGCTCTGCCTCCGGCCACTGCTTCATCTTTTCATACACTGTGCCGATGACATCAAAGAAGAAGCTGCGGTCGTAGGGAGTGCTCCAGTAGCCGAGTTTCACCTTTATGTATTTCAGGTCGTTGATCGCCGCGGCTGCCTCCTGGTGTCTCCCTTCCTCCACAAGCACTCGGGCAAGGAGATGCTTCCAGTATTTGTAGGCGGGCTTGTAGTTCATTGCGGTGATCTGGCTGGAATTCACCATGTTGTGCAGCCTGTCGAGCTCCTTGCGCGCCGCGGCAAGGTCGCGCTGATCAAGGGCGATCAATCCCTTCAGCCAGATCAGCTCGTCATAGGGGGCGTCGTACTGGGCGGGGCGGACGAGTTCCAGGCCCTTGTCGCATGCCTTCAGGGCGCCGGCAAAATCGCCCGAGCGATAGTAGAGAAATGCGACGGCGGAATAGTATTGCGACTTCTGCATCCTGTCGTCTGTGGCCTGGAACAGGGCCTGCAGCCTTTCGGCCGCGGCCCGGTGCCGTCCACGCATCATGTCGATGTAGGCGAGCTGCCGGCTGGAGTATGACATCTGGGGATCCATCTCGATGGCTTTCCGCTTCATCTCTTCGGCCCTGGCGTAATCGCCGGCATGCATATACGCGTCGCCGAGGCTGTCATACGCGTTCTTTGATCCATCGAGTTCCAGGTAGCGACGGCACGACTCGAGTGCGCGGGTGTGGTCTCCTTCCCATGCATAGCAGTAGGCAAGATGGTTGTAGGCGCGGGCGAAGCGGTCGTCGAGGCTCAGGACGTCCTGGTACTTCTCGATCGCTTCCTTCGCATCGGCCGTATGGAAATACGATTCTGCAAGATCGTACAGGTATTGATGCTTATACGGCTGCAGCCCGATCAGCCTCTGGAGATAGACCCTTTCTTCGAAGGGCTTGCCGAACACTCCCGCGAGGAATGCCTCGACGCGCAGCTGATCGACTTCGGTCAGCGCGGCCGCCTGCCGGCGCGCCGCCAGGATTTCGCTCTGGGCGGCATCCCACTGGTTCTGGAAGATGAAAATTTCGCCGAGCTTCAGATGAGCGAGGGCGAGATTCGGATCGATCTCGAGTGCGGAACGGAGTTCGCGCTCGGCCGTCGTCATGTCGAGGCGATCCCACGCTTCGGCTCCGAGGTAGTAATGGCGCAGGGCATCCCAGCGCGATGACAGCAGCTGCACTGCCGTCCGGTAATCGGCCTGCCGTCCTTCGATGTGGGTTTCGACCAGCTTGGGATCGTAGCGATTCACTATGTGGCGGACGAGGGAATCTATGCCGTTGTTGAGCAGATCGTCTATGCCGCGGAACTGGGTTGCCAGAGTTTCGTTCCTGCCGCGCACCGTGCAGTCGAGCCTGACTTCGAGTTTCCCGAGTGATTCGGTCACCTGTCCCGAGACGAGCAGCGCAGGCTGATCCATCTCCCAGCGCAGCGGAAGGATCTTCTTCAAGAAGGACTCTTTCTGGCCGGAAGGTTCTTCCTTCCTGCGCGCCCGCTCCATTGCCAGAAGATGAGTGAATTCCTGGCCGTCAACGACGGAGAAGGCAGGGAACTGTGAGAGACTTCGTTCCAGCACGAATCCGACCATGCGGCCGTCGACCGATTCGGAGCCGCCGGTGAAATCCTCAAACTGAATGCACGGGAAGTAAGTTGAAGTGCGCAGGACTGCGAAAGCGGCAAAGGCGACGATGAGCAGAAGGGCGGCCCCGGACACCATCGCTACCCGCGGTTTCCGAAACGTCCGGAGAAAACCCTTCAGCACATTGGGCCGCCTTGTCTTCTGCGGAGCGGGAGTAGAATCGTCGAGCGCCGACGACGGGCTTTCGGCTGCAGAGGGAGATGTGCGGATGGCGCCTGCGGAAAGTCCCTGGCGCAGGTCGATGTCGCGCTTGAGGCGCTTGAGATCTGCACGCAGATCTGCCGCGGTCTGATACCTGAGCTCGCGATCCTTCTCCAGGAGCTTGCAGATGTACTCATCGAGTTTCTGCGGAATTTCGGGGTTTAGCCGGGACGGAGGAGCCGGCGTCTTCGTCAGGATCTCCTGGAAAAGAACCGGCTGGGTGTTCCCGGTGAACGCAGGGATGCCGGTCGCGAGTTCATACAGCACGGATCCGAGCGAGAACAGGTCTGTTCGCGGATCGAGCTCTTCTCCCAGCGCCTGTTCGGGCGACATGTAGGGGAGTGTGCCGATGGTGACATGGGGAGCGCTGACGTATTCGGAGGCGATCCGCGGGGCAGGCCCTTCGGCATCATCTCCCGGCCTGCTGATCGACGCCAGTTTAGCCAGACCGAAATCGAGGATTTTGATATGTCCGCGCTGGGTCTGGAAGATGTTCGCGGGCTTGATGTCGCGATGCACTATTCCTTTTGCGTGCGCGGCTTCCAGCGCTTCGGCGATCTGGGTGGCGATCCTGATGATCTGGTCGGGCGGCAAGGAATGGCCCTGCGCCAGGTCGCGCAGTGTCCGGCCTTCGAGCAGCTCCATTGCGATATAATGGCGCCCCTGGTGTTCGCCGATTTCGTAGATGGTGCAGATATTGGGGTGGTTCAGCGCCGAGGCGGCCCGTGCTTCGCGCTGGAAGCGCTGTAAGTAAGCGGGATTGGCGGCCAGATTTTCCGGGAGGAGCTTGAGTGCTACTTCGCGTCCCAGCCTGGAGTCGCGGGCGCGGCACACGACGCCCATCCCTCCGGCCCCGATCTGACCCAGAATTTCGTAGTGCGCGATCATCTCAGGCATCAGGGCAACAACATAACTCAAAGGGGAAAAGACGCCAAGGCTCAAAAATTGTTAATGCCATTGTCAGCCTGATCACTATACTGTTAACGAATGCCGGTTGAGGCCGGAGAATTACGGAAACGATTTTCTTAGGGAGGACATTTTTAGTTGGGAGAGTGGGCGCCACAGGACTCGAACCTGTGACCCCTGCGGTGTGATCGCAGTGCTCTACCAGCTGAGCTAGGCGCCCGTAAAGAAGGGTTTTAACATTCCGATACCCTGTTTGTAAATAGGGATTCCTCAGGAGAACGACCTAATGTACCAAAAACGACTTTTCTTATATGCTGCTGCCGCTGTGATGTTTGTCTTTGCTGCCACCGCGTTTGGCGTACAGGATTCTGCCCTGGAGGATATCAAGTACAAGGAAGACTACGACAGGATCCAGAACATCGTGAAGGTCACCGACGTGGTCAAGAGGGGAGAGCAGATAGTGGCGCTCTACCAGGAGCGGCCGGACATGGATCAGAAGCTGCGCGAATACATCGACAGTGTTTTCACGCGTGATCTGGACACCATGCTGACCCAGAGGAAATTCGTTGCGCTGAGGGCTCTTACCGAAAGAACCGTCAAGGTCCGTCCGAAATTCGGGGAGGTTTATCTCTATCAGGGTGCGGCCTATAAGAATGACAACAAGCTGCAGGAGGCGATCGATGCCTTTGCAAAGTGCTACGTCATCAACAACCCGCTGAAGAACCGGGCGAAGCAGCAGCTTGATCTGGCATACCGCGCGCTGAATAAGGGGAGCCTTGTCGGCCAGGATAAGGTAATCAGCAAAGCCGCGAAAGAACTCCAGTAATCACGGCCCCGGATACTCCGTCGGACGACCGACTATGAACGGAAGCATTCGTCGGTCGTCCCTCCGGGACTTCGTCTGCCTTCCTCACATGTACCCGGCACTCCCGTGCCGGGCTATTCTCGTCCCGTCCATGACGGGACGCGTGGCCGTGGTTTGCGTCACCTCGTCGCCAAGAACGTTTTGGATCGGTGTCGCGGTACATCCGAAAAATTCATTTCGCACAAATGTTGCGTGACCCAATACCAAACGTTTTTGCGACGGGAAAAACGGCCATTGATGGGGATTACTCTTACGGAATATTACCGACCTAAAAGAAAATAGCTGAACTCTGCAGAATTCCTCCCTTGAAACCGATAACGGAACCAGGAGCACTCTTATGCTTGATCAGACAAAGAGCATCACCTCATCCGGTAATCAGGTCGGATACTTCCGCCATCAGGAAATTGAAGAAAAACACACGGGTGCCATCCTGATCACCGACCAGATCGGGGTTCCGGTGGAATTCAAATACACCGAACCCGTGGTTGCGACAAAGCTGCACAAAATCCTGTACGGCTCGGCACTCGAAAAATACCTGCGCGAGACTGTCATCCGGGACCGGCTGGGAAGCGAACTCAAAAAGATTCCGCAATACTTCATCACTACGTACGACGAGAAGGAATTCCTCAACACGCTGGCAGGCCGGGAAATGATGGCTGTCCAGAAATGCGCCGTGGCGCCCGAGTCCGGATCCTTCACACGCCTGCGGCCGCGTGAAGTGATCGTGGAACTGAAGGAAGACCATATCTTCCTGCGGCTGGCCTTTTCCACTGCCGACGAGGCGGTTCAACTCGACATGGTGGAGTGGCTTCAAACGCTCTCGGAGACGATGGACGTCCTGGAGCCGCTGGACCGCATCTCATCCGCCCTGACCAATATATGCGGCGAGACAAAGAGAGTTTAGCCTTCTGGCTTGCAGGAACGGGGAAATCGAAAGGCCCGGGGGTCAAAAGCCGGTTTCTTCGGATCGATGCTTCTGTCGAAAATGTAGGACTCGGAATCGTAGCCGGCGCCGTCTCGCCGGGAGACACTCTGCAGCTGGCGGTTCGTGTTCACGACGGCATGAGCGGGCTCGAGTCGCTTGCGCATACGCCGTCGCGGGAACGAGTCGCTGCGGACTCTGTTCCGGTTCATGAAATCGACCTGTGCGGCGCCGCTGTCGTCCGGAGTCTGGATCCGGCCGAGCCGTGTCGTGTGCGCGTCAGGCATGCAGCGTTGATCGAAAGGCCGGTCAGCCGGACGATTTCCGTAAAGTCCTGGCACGTTGCCGTCCGCGGGATCCGGGCGATGAGTGCGACCGAAGTTCATGAAGGTGCGAAGCTGCTGCTCCCCATAGTCGGGGTAAGGAATTGGGATAAGGCGGGAGAGCTTCCTCACCGGATCGAGAGTGTTGCTCTGGACCGCGTGCCGGAAAGCGAACGCAGGGCTTTTCTGAGAGAGGCGGCCGCCTTGAAATACGTCACGGCTGAACGTGCCGAACTGGTTGCCGTCTTCCGGCGCCTGCCTATCGAGATGATTTCGCGGCTCCGTTTTGTGGCTTCCGAGAAGGCGCTTCTGTACGATCTTGCAGTCGGCAATGCGAAGCGGACGTGCACGCGGCTGCACGATCTGGCCGCGGTAAGGGACCCCGGCAGCGGCGAAGTCCACCTGATTCCGAACCGCACCCGCTTCACTCCGGTCGTGTTGAAGTGAGAACATAACCTTGCAATTCAGCTTTCCTACTGATTTGCCTCATGATCTGCTATGATGGCCGCACTCGCGCAGGGCCATCGCTGCTGAAATGGAGACGCCACTACGAATGCAAACTGGTAACTCATGTCAAGTGCCTGAACTCCCTTTTGCGCGTTACCGGTTGAGATTCGTGTCGCGTGACAAAGGGCTGCTGCACGGGTACACCGGGTCAGTCTGGCGCGGAGCGCTCGGGCATGCGCTGAAGAAGGTTGTGTGTGTCACGCGTCATTCCGCATGCATGTCGTGTCTTGTATATCGCTCATGCCCGTATCCCTACATCTTTGAAACGCCGCCTCCGCCCGGGGCGCAGAAAATGCGCAAGTACACAGCCGCTCCTCATCCTTTTCTGATCGAGCCGCCCGCCGGGCCCGAGGGCGATGCATACGATCTTGGATTGACTCTGATCGGGCGTGGAAACGGATATCTCTCGTACCTGATCCATGCTCTGCAGCGGGCCGGAGAACAAGGGCTGGGGAAGGGTCGCATATCGGTCGAACTGACGGGTGTCTGGCAGGCGCTGCCTGCGGAGTCGGAAAGATGGAAGCAGATCTATGAGCCTGGCGGGATTCTCGAAGCCGGACCACCCGACGTCGCCGTTGTCCCTGCCGCGCCGGATATGGTGCGTATTACGTTTGAAACGCCGACGCGTCTGCAGCGCGATGCGCATCTTGTTACGCCTCGAAGATTCCGTTTCAGCGATCTGTTCGGGCCATTGCTGCGCCGGGTGTCTATGCTGAGCGCCTTTCACACCGACACTCCGCTCGAAACCGATTTTGCGGGACTCATGGAGCGAGCGCGTCGCGTGGAGGCCGTAGGGGCGAAGCTCGTATGGAAAGACTGGACACGTTATTCCTCGCGTCAGAGGACCACGATGCAGATGGGCGGTCTGATTGGAGAGATCGTGGTGGATCTGACCGAAGGATTTCAGCTCTGGCCGTATCTATGGCTGGGCCAATGGCTGCATGTGGGTAAAGGGACGTCTATGGGACTCGGACGCTATACGATCGGTGCGGCAAGCTTGCCGTCCCGGCTGAATGTCACAACCTGATCCATACTGACGCACATGAAGACGAGACCAAATAAACGCGTGGCGAAAGCGCATGAGATTGGGAAGACCGCCAGGCCGCACGATTTTCCCCGGCGTGTCCTGCTGGCGGTGACCGGGCTGTCTCCTCAGGTGGTCACCGAGACGCTTTATGCCCTGACCCAGAGGGTCAAGCCCGCTTTTGTCCCTACTGAAATCCATTTGTTGACGACGGCTGAAGGCGCTGAGCGAGCGCGTCTGACTCTGCTTTCAGACGACCCCGGCTGGTTTCATCGGTTGCGCAGGGACTACCGGTTGCCGGAGATGAAGTTCAGTGACCGGACGATTCATGCTTTGAGGACTGCTGATGGAGACCTCATTGGCGACATACGTACCAGTGTGGAGAACGAACGGCTGGCGGACAGCCTCACGGAAGCCGTCAGGGAGCTGACTGCCGATCCGGAGTGTGCGCTGCATGTTTCGATTGCGGGTGGGCGCAAAACCATGGGCTTTTATGCCGGATACGCGCTGTCGTTTTTCGGACGGCCACAGGATCGGCTATCGCATGTGCTGGTGAGTGCGCCTTATGAATCAAATCAGCAGTTCTATTATCCCACTCCATGCCGATATGTCATTTACACGAACCCGCCCCAGAGTCGTCCTCTTGATGCGCGTGATGCGGAAGTGAGTCTTGCTGAGATTCCCTTTGTGCGCCTGCGCGGAGGATTGGACGGGCGGCTTCTGGAAGGAAGCGTCACGTTCAGTGAAGTCGTTGCAGCTGCGCAACGGGCGCTCGAGCCTCAGCTGCTGGAGATCGACTTCGACAGGAAATGTGTTTTTGCCGCTGGACAACGGGTGAGTCTGGCTCCGGCGCAGCTGGCTTTTGTGAGCTGGCTGGCTCGGCGTGCAGTAGAAGGAAGACCGGACGTGTCCTGTCCCTCAGACGGCGCTCCCGAGTGCGAGTACGGCGACGAGTATATGCGGGAATACCGTCATCTCGGTGACGACCTGGACAGCCTGACTGCGAAGAAGATGCAGGCCGGGATGAGCAAGACTTTTTTTGAGCAGACCAAATCGCGGCTGCATCGCGCGTTGAAAAGCGCACTGGGCCCGGAAGGGGTGCGACGTTACGGCGTGATCAATACCGAAAGGCCGCCCAGGCAATACCGTATTGCTGCGCCGACGGAGAGTATCCGATGGCTGGGTTGGGAGTTCGCGGCAGACGGCAAGCTTGCCGAAAATCAACCACAGACGCGACACAGCCTATGATGCGCGCGATGTGCCGGGGATTCTGCGGCATGTTTGAAGAGAGGATCCAATATGACAATACGAAAGCTGGAATACGAAGTCAGTTTTCTGATACCTGCTTTTTTGGGCAACGCCGAGCAGGCAGGCCAGTGGCGCACCCCGCCTTTCAAAGCGCTACTGCGCCAGTGGTGGCGTGTTGCCGTGGCCGAGTCATTGCAATACGACTTTGCCAGAATACGCGAAGCTGAAGGCAGACTGTTTGGCCACGCCTGGCTTGAGAATGATAAACCTGCACGCAAGAGCTTGGTCTTGTTACGCCTGGATAACTGGAAGCACGGGACAATGGGAAGCTGGCCGGACCTCGGTGGAGACGGCAGAGTAAAGCATCCGGAGCTCGGGATGCGCGTGGGCGCCGACTTGTATTTGGGCTTTGGTCCTCTCGTCAACAAGCACGGCACCGTTCTGAAGTGCAAGCCGGCCATCCAGGCCGGCGATAGGGCCAGATTGTCACTGGCCGTGCCTGCTGAGAAGGTTTCCGTCATCCAACACACCCTGTGGCTGATTGACCGCTTCGGCACAATCGGCGGGCGCAGCCGCAACGGCTGGGGCTCATTGAGCATCGTGCCGGTCAACGGAACTCCCACCCTGCAAGGCGACCTGCCGCTCCGTAATTGGGAAGAGTGTCTCACCCTAGATTGGGTACATGCGCTGGGTAAGGACGAGCAAGGATTGCTGGCCTGGCAGACGAAGCCGTTCGACGACTGGCGGATGTTGGTGAAGGAGCTGGCCGAAATCAAGATCTGGCTCCTCACCCGGTTTCCATTTACCGGGAAAAACGCATCCTATCCTGCACAGCGGCATTGGCTCAGCTACCCTGTAACTAAACATAAGATTGCCGAGTGGGACGAAGCGGGCCTCCGCATCCCTAACAGTCTGCGTTTCAAGATCCGGCACGATCCGGAAAACAGGGGACAGTTGCACGGTCTCATCTTCCACATGCCCTGTCTGCCGCCTCCGGATTTCAATCCGGACAAGGAGACGATCACGAACACATGGAGACAGGTGCACGACTTTCTGTCACAAAACCAGAATCTCACGAGGGTTCAGGAATAGGACTATGAGCGAGAAAAACGACATTTTATGGAAGACGAAACTTGCGGCCCGACTGCACGACCCGGCGGAAAAGGCGCTGGTGCTGTTGCGCGATCCGGCGGGGCATGAAGGGGGTACCAGCCGAGCCCTGATGCGGTTACTCAGGATGCACGAGATCGATAGTGAGATCGTCGACACCGACGGCAATATCGCGACGCTGTTCAGGAACGGAATTCCGGCTTCGATGTATCGCCACGTGCGGCTTGCGGACCGATGGGCTGCGGCTGCCGACCGCCCGCAATGGCCGATGGAGGAGATTACTGTGTCCTCCAGAGGCGGCGCAGAGAAAACGCTTAAGGTTGCGGACTGGGCGCAGGTGCGATGGGCGAAAGATCCCGTGCTGATTCATCCGCTCACCGGCGCAAAGTTCCATCTTCCTGGCGGCTTGAGCGAAACGGACTTTCATGACATCAAGCAGCGCACCTTCGATCATGTTGCCAGGTTGTTGAGCACTCTTGATGAGCACAACGGCGGTCGTCTGGATTGGCGCCTTACCCTGCTTGCTCTCTGGCGCTTCGGTCCTGAAGTCGAAGAAGAGCACGACAACGGCAGGCTTGGCCCGCTATGGCATCTTTTGCCCGCTGACACGCGTGTGCCCGACCACAGCATCTGGGATCATCTAGATCTCGTTTCGGCTTTTGCGGGAGCCTTTTCCTTTGATCCTGCGGGCGAAATAGCGTTGTTCTCACTATCCATTGGGCCTGTGCAACCCTTTATCTCAAGCGCCCGGAAGATGGACGACCTATGGGCGGGCTCGCATTTGCTGGCGCGCCTGTCATGGGAAGCCATGCGCGTGGTGTGCGAGAGGCTCGGGCCGGATGCGATTCTCTTCCCACGCCTGCGTGGCGTTGCGCAGGTCGACCTGTGGTTGCGCGATGAGTGCGGTCTGCCCGGGGACTTGTTCAGAAATTGTGAATGGAACAGGGGCGGTACTGACAGTAACCCACTGTTTTCGGCGGCGCTTCCCAACCGTTTTGTAGCAGTGGTGCCTCGGTCACTGGTGAAGGAAATCGCTGAAGCCGTTGAAATCGGTGTGCGGAAATGGCTGGGAAAACTTGGAGAGGAAGTGGTGAAACGGTTGCTGCATGAGGCCGGCTGCGGCGACGTGAATCTCGATGTGCCCCATGATCAGATGAAGAGACAGCTGGAAGGCTTTCCCGAAGTACATTGGGCAGCTGTTCCGTTCTCGCTTATTCGATCGTGTGATAAAGGGAACCAAACCGAGCTGGACGTGACGGAGCTTGCCGCCGCAATGAAGCCGTTCTTTGCCGGTGAAGGCGATCCTGGTTTTCTGTGCACCCACGCGTGGAAACTTCTGCAGAGTGAGCTCGAACTGGTGGATGAACAGGGAAGAAAGTCTGTCTTCTTCGTCCCCAATCCCGGCGTACTGTATCCTGCCGTGCATGATCTTGCCGACCGATTGCTGAGTGCAGCTAAGAGCGTACGCACATTTGCACAGGCGAAGCAGGAGGGCTGGCGCTGCTCACTTACGGGAGAGACTGAATGGCTGACAACCGACCGCAGCCAGTTACAAAAGTCCTATCGCACGCGGCAGGACACCCTGTGGGCTCGGATCGCCAGAAACAAACCGGCCTGGGCAAAAGAAGGTGAACACCTGGGAGCGCTCCCCGCCATCAAACGCCTGTGGCCGACACTGTTTGCTGAAGAAGTCGGCAAGGCACTGGGCGGGAATGGTCAGAACATTGATCGGTTCGTCGTTTCGAGTCACACAATGGCCGTGGCACATCAGCTCGATAAATGGCTGACCAATGGAGGAGCCGGCGAGGAAGAAATCCGGGCGGAGGCTGTTGCGCTGCCGCGCAGACTGGTGCTCAAGCACAAAGACAATCGGGCACTTGCAACGGCCAGACGCATCCCCGGCATGCTGGACGCCGCGCGCGAAAGCGGAGATGAACGCGAGCTCGAACGGGTGAAGCGAATCGTCGGACGTATGTTGGGCGGCGAGATCGAAACCTATTACAGCCTGATCCTGATGGACGGCGACCGTATGGGTGCCTGGCTTTCAGGAGGCGAGGACTACGCCATCAGCTATCGTGAGAGCTTTCATCCGCAGATCCAGAAAGGATTCGATATGCACGCGGAGCGGCAGCCGCGCATCGGTGAATACGGCCGGCAGAAACGGGCGCTCTCGCCCAGTCGCCACCTGGCCATCTCCGGCGCTCTGAATGATTTTTCTTTGAGAGTAGTGCGCCATGTCGTGGAAGCAGAGCATCTGGGCCGTCTCATCTATTCCGGTGGCGACGACGTCTTTGCGATGCTGCCTGTAGCCGATCTGCTGCCTGCCATGCAGCGCCTTCGCCACGCATACTCGGGTCATGATCCGGAACACGAAGGGGGCGTGCACCATGGCCTGGTGCTGCAGAATGGTTTTGCGCGACTGGGCGGCAAGCTCATGCGCATGATGGGTGGTAAGGCCACAGCATCATGCGGTGCCGTCATTGCCCATTACCAGGCTCCGCTGTCGGCCGTGCGCCGCGAGCTGGCTGCTGCCGAGCGGCGCGCCAAAAACGAGGGCGGGCGTGACGCCTTTTCCCTCACCATCATAAAACGTTCGGGTGGGGCACTGCGACTGACCGACAAGTGGGGTGAGCCGGTCAGGCTGCTGACCGATATGCGTGATTTTCTTGCTGCAGAAGATGTTTCCCGCCGCGCGGTGTATCACACCCTGGAATGGCTAAATGAGCGGGAACTGCCTGTTCCTGCCGGTGACGGGTCCATGCTTCAGAGCCTGTTGAGCTATCAGCTTATGCGGCAGGCGAGGGATGTATCTAAACCTGCAGCGCCTGGACTGGCAAGACGGCTCGGAAAGCTGACTATGAATTGGAATCAAGCGGATCGTATCAAGAAGTTGCGCAACTTTTTGTCGGTTGCTGAATTCCTTGCGCGAGAGATCCGCCATGATAAAGGAGAAGCAGCATGAGCATTGAATACTGTTTCATTTCGCCGTTGGACGTGTTGCTTCTGCGCGGCAACCAACTGTTTGGCGATCCCGGGAGCTACGGGGAAAGTCTGATTCCGCCCTGGCCGTCTGTGGCCGCGGGGGCAATACGTTCACGTATGCTGGTGGACGATCAAATCGATCTTGCAGCTTTCTCGAGAAGCGAGATTATGCACCCTACGCTGGGTACGCCCCGGCAACCCGGCAGTTTCGTGCTGGCAGGCTTCTATCTCGCGCGCAAGAAGCAGGAGCTGACCGAGATTCTGATGGCGCCTCCTGCGGATTTGGTCTTTCAGAAGCGGGAAGATGCGACCGCCGTGGAGATTCGTCGGTTCATGCCTCGCTCTGTGGATCTGCCATCTTCCTGCACACTGCCGTTGCTGCCGGTGTTGCCGCAAGACGAACGGAGCAAAAGCGAAAGCGGCTGGTGGCTGACCCAGGCCGGCTGGGAAGCTTACCTGAAGGGGAATCTTCCCAAGGCAGAGGAGCTTGTGCATTCATCAGAGCTGTGGAAATTTGATGATCGCGTGGGCATAGGAATGGAAGTTTCAACACGCAGTGCAGAAAGAGGAAAGCTGTTCACGAGTCGGGCAGTAGCTCTCAACAGAAATGTCGGCTTCCTGGTTGGAGTGATGGGTGCTCTGCCGCCCGGAACCGGTCTGCTGCGGTTTGGCGGTGACGGGCGCGCGGCATCCATTGAGGCCGTAGATGTGAATCTGCCCGAACCCGATTATGAAACTATCAGCCGAATTGGACGCTGTCGTGTAGTGCTTACTAGTCCGGGTCTTTTTCCTGAGGGCTGGAAACTACCTGGAGTCGATGCGGACCTCAGCGTATCTCTGGATGGCATTCGAGCCAAACTCGTTTCCGCCTGTGTGCCGCGCTTTGAAACGATCTCAGGGTGGGATCTGGCGAAGGGGGGGCCTAAGCCTGCGCATCGCGTAGCGCCCGCCGGGAGTGTTTACTGGTTCGACGAACTCCATGCCACGCCTGATGCTCTCCGCAAGCTTGTCAGAACCGGTTTGTGGGACGAAGCGTTGGAAGATGGCCATCAACCTGCCGACAGTTCCCGTCGCGCGGAAGGTTTTAACAGAGTTGCCGTGGCAGCCTGGTGATCCACGGACAGATATTCAAGGAGAAGACCAATGTTCGAAAAGAAAGCCGCTGTTTTCCTTTATGCTGCCAGCCCGGTGCACATGGGCGCAGGGCAGGCCGTGGACGTAATCGATAACCCTATCCAGCGCGAACGCCATACCGGACACCCTTGCTTTGCCGGATCCGGCATCAAGGGTGCAGTGCGGCATAGTTGGCAGGCGTTGGGAGGCAACAGAAACGACATAGAGAGACTGCTCGGTCCTGACTCGCTCAGCAACGACCTGCATGCAGGGGCGATCAGCTTCGGCGACGCACAGCTTGTTGCGCTTCCGGTGCGATCGCTCAGGCGCGGCTACGTTTACGCCACATGTCCGCACACATTGGCGCGGGCGCAGCGGCTGCTGACTCTGACCGGTTTGAAGGTCAACTGGGCCACGCTGCCTGTGGGCGAAAACCAGGCTTTGATCACAAATCAGGCGTTGCTGTCGGACGGCAAATTGCATTTGGAAGCATTCGAATACAAAGCCGAGTTTTCGGATGGTTTGAAGCCGGTCGCCGCCGATTTGGCGGAGAAAGCCTTGCCGTCCGGAGATGATTACCAGTTCTTCCGTGAGAAATTAGAGGACGACCTTGTGGTGCTGTCCGATACCGACTTCGGCTATTTCGCCAAAAACTCGATGCTTGTGGAACCGCATGTGCGGATTGAGGAAGCCACCGGCGCCGCCGCAGAGCACGGTTTGTTTTATACCGAGACTCTCCCGCCTGAGTCGCTGATGCTGGCGCCCCTGCTGGCCAGTCAGACGCGCACGGTGCGGAAGGAGGATGTCTTGCCCGCTGAAACCGTGCTTCTGAACATCAAGACGCTGATCAACGAACGCCTGCTGCAAATCGGCGGCGATTCCACCACCGGGCGAGGGCTGGTCGTGGCGAAGGTTGTGGAGGGTTAGTCAATGGCACAGACAATGGAGCAACGGCGGGCCCAGGATGCCTGGGAAAAATGCGCGGACTACAGAGATGAGCATGTCAACATCGCCAAAGGTCTGCCCGCGCTTATTATGAATAGCGGCCTGATGCAGGTACTGGCCTTTGCACACGAGAAGGGGAAGGAACATGAACTTGTAGCATTTCAACTTCGCATCTGGCTCAGCAAATGCTTCCCAGCGATCATCCCACAGAGCGATTTTGAGCCTTTCATGGAGTCCCTGATGAAAGCCGGACCACAGGATTATCAGGCTATCAACGCCGAAGCGTTTGCCTGGCTGAAATGGCTGCGACAGATGGCAGCTGCAAGGAAGGGAGGGAAGTAATATGCCAATTGCCGCCGTTCCAGCTTATCTGGGAGAAAATTTCGGATCCGCGTCTCCGGGCATGCGTTTTGGCATGTATCTTCGGCTTTGGGGTGTGAACTCCCGCACCGGGGAGTTGCACTGGACGAAAGAGAACAAGGTTTCTGCACTTGCTGAGGCCGCGCGCATCAACGCAAATGACAAGGCTGTGATGGCTGCTTTGTACGTGCGCCAGCACAGGATGTTTAAGAGTTGCCCGCCGGAAAGCGGGTTGCTCCTTGACGCGGTCACGACTGCCCCTTTTACGACTGGTCTCGGCAACGAGCATCCGTTGGAGAACGGCTTTGCCTTCCTCAATCCCTACGGGCTGCCACACCTGCCGGGGAGCGGAGTCAAAGGGGTGTTGCGGCAAGCCGCCTGGGAGCTTGCGAGGGGTGAATGGGGCGACAGCAGCGGTTGGGGCGATGCGGAAATCACCGCTCTTTTTGGCCGCAAAGGGGAGCCCGGTGATACGCTGCACCAGCGCGGCGCGCTCATCTTCTGGGACGTGATCCCGCAGATAAAGGGCGATGCCCTGCAGGTGGAGATCATGACGCCGCACCAGAGTCACTATTATCAGCAGAAGTCCGATCGCAATGCGGGAGGGAGTGTCAGTCCTCACGATTCCGGTCAGCCTCTCCCCATCACGTTCCTCAGCGTGCCCCCCGGCTCCGGCTTTGCGTTTTTCGTGTTGTGTGATTGCATGCTGCTGCGCCGCACCGCCCCCGAATTGATGCAGAATGATAAATGGAAGGAACTGCTCATCTCCGCTTTTGAGCACGCCTTCACCTGGTGCGGCTTCGGGGCGAAGACTTCCGTCGG
>JAAYAM010000246.1 GCA_012719355.1 Acidobacteriota bacterium | reverse complement strand
GAGTACGTCTCCATCGCAGGCCCCTCCGGATGCGGCAAATCAACACTACTGTCGATCCTGGGGCTGCTCGATACTCCGACCGAAGGAACCTACCTCCTCAACGGAAGAGCTGTCGACAGCCTGAAGCACTCGGAGCGGGCCCGGATCAGAAACCGGGAGATCGGCTTCATCTTTCAAAGCTTCAACCTGATCGGCGATTTGACCGTGTACGAAAACGTGGAGCTCCCCCTCACTTACCGCGGCATGGGAACGAAAGAACGCAACGCACGGGCAAACGAGGCGCTTGAGAGAGTCGGGATGGCGCACAGGGCGAAGCATCTTCCCAGTCAGCTCTCCGGCGGGCAACAGCAGCGCGTCGCAGTAGCACGGGCGCTGGGAGGGAATCCTCTGATTCTGCTGGCGGACGAACCCACGGGAAATCTCGATTCCAAGAATGGCGAGGCTGTCATGGCGCTGATGGCGGATCTGCACAAACAGGGCGCCACGATCTGTATGGTCACTCATGATCCGAGGTATGCAGAATTCGCCGAGCGCACGGTTCATCTCTTCGACGGCTGCATCGTCGATGAACATACCGCCGCGGTCGGACAATCATAAAGCTCGCCGACGGCCCGCCGGCGGGATCTGTTCAGTTTTTGGCCGAAATGAAAGACGACACTGCCGCATACATCCTGATAGCCGATGACCAGCCTGACGTACTCGAGGCGTTGAGGATGCTGCTCAAGAACGAAGGCTACAGGATTGATACCGCAACTTCACCTTCCGGCATACTCCAGGCACTGCAGACCGCCGATTACGATGTTGTTTTGATGGACTTGAACTACGCCAGGGACACCACTTCGGGCAAGGAAGGGCTCGACCTGCTCAAACAAATCCAGATTTTGGACAGCATGCTGCCGGTAATCGTCATGACGGCCTGGGGAAGCGTCGAGCTCGCCGTGGAAGCCATGCAGCACGGGGCCCGCGATTTCGTCCAGAAGCCATGGGACAACACGCGACTGCTGACAATCCTCCGTACGCAGCTCGAGTTGGGCAGAGCCTTGCGCAAGGGAGAGCGGCTCGAGGCGGAGGCACGGCTGCAAAGAGAGCAGGAACGTCCAAGGATGATTGCCTCATCGGCAGTCATGCAACCCGTGCTCGACCTCATCTCGCGGATAGGCCCTTCGGACGCAAATGTCCTTATCATGGGAGAACACGGGACGGGGAAGGAAGTCGTGGCTCGCACGCTTCACTCCATCTCGCTTCGCAGCTCCAAGCCGCTTGTTATCGTCAACGCCGGCGGGTTGTCCGAGGGTGTATTCGAAAGCGAGCTTTTCGGCCACATGAAAGGTTCGTTCACCGACGCCCGGAGCGACCGCGTCGGCAGGTTTGAACTGGCTGACGGCGGGACCCTGTTTCTTGATGAGATCGCCAACCTGCCGCTGAATCTGCAGAACAAGCTTCTGCGAGTGCTGGAGTCCGGGGAATTCGAGCGCGTCGGCTGTTCGCGGACTCGACGCGCAAACGTTAGAATTCTGAGTGCGACGAATGCCGATCTGAACCAGGAAGTCGAGGCAGGGAGATTTCGCCAGGACCTTCTCTACAGGCTCAACACAATCGAGATCCACCTGCCGCCGCTGCGCGACCGCCGATCGGACATCCCGCTGCTCGCGATGCATTTCCTCAGGCAGCACGCGCAGCGATACAGGAAGTCGCTCAAAGGATTTGAAGACGAGGCAATGCAGATGCTGCTGAATCACCCGTGGCCGGGAAACATACGGGAATTGGACCATACAGTCGAACGTGCCGTCCTGCTTGCCGGAACGTACCGGGTGTGTGCGGAGGATCTGGGTCTCGGCTCGGAGAGAGGAGGCCCGGCGCGGCTCGACGAGATGAGCCTCGAAGAGGTCGAATCCTTTCTCATCAGGCAGGCGCTGAAACGCTATGACGGGAATATCAGCCAGGCGGCAGAGGCCCTGGGACTCAGCCGCGGCGCTCTCTACAGGCGACTTCAGAAATTCGGCGAACACCGGGAGTAATCTGTGACCGGGATGCTCTTCCATGGAAAAGATCGGCCGGGCCCGAGGCGCAGAATCGGGCATGAAACCCGAGTAGCACTCACTTCCATCATCGCCGGTCTCCCGGCAGTCCTGCTCTGTTTCATCCTGCTGTGGACGGGAGGTTATTCACCGCGACTCATCATCACCCTTATGCTGCTGGTCGCCGGCTTCTGGCTCGCGTTCTCAACCGCCATACGCAGGAAGGTCGCACTTCCTTTACAAACGATTTCAAACGTCCTTGCATCGCTGCGTGAAGGGGATTTTTCGCTGCGCGCACGCGGAGAAGCAACAACCGGTGCCCTGGGGGAAGTGATAAGGGAGGTGAATGCACTCAGCAAAACATTGGAAGAACAGCGGCTCGGCGCAGTCGATGCCACCACCCTGCTTCACAGGGTCATGCAGGAAATCGACGTCGCCGTCTTCGCCTTCGATGCGTTTGATCGCCTGCGGCTGGTGAATCGGGCGGGCGAACGTCTTCTCGCAGCATCAGCCGATACCTTGGCTGGAACCAAAGCCTCGGAACTCGGGATGGCGTCGTGCCTGCGGGGCGAGAGCTTCGGGTTGATGGATGCATCTTTTCCAGGCCGCACAGGAAGATGGGAAATACGGCGCACCAGGTTCTGGCAATCAGGTTCGCCGCACCAGCTCGTGGTCCTCTCTGATCTGAGCAGGGCATTGCGCGAAGAGGAGCGGCAGGCATGGAAGCGCCTCATTCGAGTAATCGGGCACGAGCTCAACAATTCGCTAGCCCCGATCAGATCAATCGCCGCAAGCCTCACTGCCCTGATGCACCGAAACCCGCGCCCGCCTGACTGGGAAGAGGACATGCGGCGCGGACTCTCGGTGATCCAGAATCGCGGAGAGTCCCTGAGCCGCTTCATGGAAGGATACTCACGGCTGGCTCAACTTCCTGCCCCCCGGCTGCGGGAAGTCGATGTGGCACCATGGATCGAGCGGGTGGCATGTCTGGAAACACGGCTCAAGGTGGAGATCGTGCCCGGACCCGGCGTTGTGATCCGTGCCGATGAAGATCAACTGGATCAGCTCCTGATCAACCTGCTGCGCAACGCCGTCGATTCGGCTCTCCAGACAGGAGGTAGCGTCAAGGTCAGCTGGCTCCCGAAGGGATCCTTCATTGAAGTTGTTATTGAGGATGAGGGAACAGGAATTAGTAACGCTGCAAATCTCTTCGTGCCTTTCTTTACTACCAAACCGCAGGGATCGGGTATAGGGCTGGTCCTCAGCAGGCAGATCGCCGAAGCACACCAGGGCTCGCTCTCACTCGAGAATCGCACCGACAGAGAAGGCTGCCGGGCTATTCTGCGCCTCCCCGTGCAACATGAAGCCCGCACCCGGGATTACCCGGATCGGGTAATACTCCGCGAATTCTGATAATTGCAATTTTTTTCACTTTTCTGGTAGGCGATCGCCTCTCTTTTTCGTTTCTATAGGTAAATGGGGTTGGTTTAGCCGAAGGTCGATGCAGAAATGTGCGCGATCCTGGCGGCAGAGGGTTTGTCAATGCGTTTTGCTGAGCCGAAAATCAGGAAATCAGAGGAGCTGGATCTTCCGGGGAGAAGGCGACGCCGTCTGTCGTTTACACACCCTGATCTCGGGGAGACGGTGGAGAAGCTTCAGAAGGCGGTCGCCTGGCGCAAGGCGGTCTTTGAAGCATCAAACGATGCAATCCTGGTAAGCGACGCCGATGGCAACTTAATCGATGTCAACCGTGCCGCGTGCACTCTGACCGGTTATACCAGAGATGAGCTCCTGGCGGAAACCGCCGCAGCTCTCCACAGAGAGCAGAACTTCCCGCTGCTCTCAGAACTGAAGAACCGCATTCTGGCCGGAGAGGAAATCCGGCAGGAATCCGTTCTCTTCACCAGGGACGGCCGTGAAATAGAAGCAGAAATCAGCTACCTGCTCTTGGATGTCGGAGAGGCATCGTACATTCATACGAGCGTTAGGGACATTACCGCTCGCAAGCGGCTCGAATCAGCTTTCCTCCAGGCTCAGAAGATGGAGGCGGTTG
>JAAYAM010000245.1 GCA_012719355.1 Acidobacteriota bacterium | reverse complement strand
CGAGGATCAGGGTGGTGGAGGCAACCGCTACCGTCGCGATCCCCGAAAAATCGATCTTCTTTGTCACGCTCTGGATAAGGGCGGGCATTCCTGCTGTTGCGATGATTGTGATGGCCAGCAGAGGTATCCCCCACCAGAAAATGTGACGCCAGCTCAGATTGTCGACCAGGAATCCGCCCAACGGCGGGCCTGTGAGGGCGAATACCCCGGTAGGGATGTTGAGCAGCCCGATCCATTTGCCCCGCTCGGCCGGAGGGTAGATATCACCGACGACAGAAAAAACAATCGGGGCGACTGCGCCCTGGCCGATGGCCAGCGCGGTTCGAGCGATAATCAGGAAGATAAAGGTCGGGCTCAACGCGGAGGCGACCGCTCCTCCCACCAGGATTGCAAGCGCCAGCAGCAGCATAAACCTGCGGCCGTAAATGTCGGAGAGCTTGCCGAAAAGAATGGTCCCGAATGCCAGACCGAGTCCTGGAATAGAAACGCTCCAGGCATACAGGGCCATGCCGTCAAGATCGGCCGCAATTCGCGGCGCCGCGATTCCGGGAGTCTGAACGTAGTAGCTATAGACGAGGTACGCGAGAAAGATGCTCCCGAGTGAGAATGCTACCTGCTTCCTGGTATACGTCGTCTCGAACGCCTGCAGGGTAGAAGTCGCCATGTAATTTCTCCGAACTCAAGGACTGCACTGCCGTTTTCAGCAAAATGCCGGGTAATTCTTAATCAGACTCTTGTTGATGCATCCTTTAAATCACAGATCCGGGAAAAACGAGAGAGAAATTTTCTCTTCCACGCGGCTTCGCTGATAACGCTTTGTTTGCGTTCAGAGCTGTGGCTAAATGTTGCAGCACCACAGGCACTAATGCAGCAGGCGAGGACTTGATGGATCCGGCATTGCAGTCAGAGTACGGTTTTTCCAGGAAGCAGATGATCCTGGGATTGATAGCGGTTTTTGCGGTGTATGGAACGACGGCATACAGCGTCCAGACACTGAATATCGCGCGGCCCAGAATGGCTGCCGAACTGGACGGCATGCCGCTTTACTCATGGTTGATGTCAATCCCCGCCCTGTTCGGCGCGTTTGTGACACTCATTTTCGGAAAATTCTCCGACATGTATGGGCGCCGCGTCATGCTTATGGTGTCACTGTC
This sequence comes from Acidobacteriota bacterium, assembly GCA_012719355.1. Taxonomy (GTDB): domain Bacteria; phylum Acidobacteriota; class UBA6911; order UBA6911; family UBA6911; genus UBA6911. The sequence continues at coordinate 11,190 of JAAYAM010000245.1, read as the reverse complement.
ATTCTTCTTGGCGGGCTCGATGCTCTGCGCGATAAGTCCGACGTTCATCTTTCTGATCGTGTCCAACTGCGTGGGCCGAATCGGCTCAGGAGCCCTGATGATGCTTTGCGTTTCAGTCCTGGGCGATATGTTCCCTCCGCTTCAGCGCAGCAAGTGGATCGGACTGCTCAACATACCTGCCGGGATATTTGCGCTGTTCGGGCCCACGCTGGGGGGATGGTTCGTCGATAATCTGAGCTGGCGTTATCTTTACTGGCTTTCGGTACCACTCATCGGAGCATCTCTTGCACTTGTGCCATTGGGAATACCGCCGATCAAGAAAAGAGAGCACACGATCGACATTCGCGGCTGTATCCTGATGATAGTGGCTTCATCAACGATGATCCTGGGATTCTCATTCGCAGGAACAACCTACGCGTGGTCCTCTCCTCAGGTGATAAGCCTTCTGGGTACGTCGCTCATCTTCTGGGTGCTTTTTATCAAAGGTGAGGAGGGAGTGAAGGAGCCCATCCTCGATCCGCAGGTGCTACGCAACCGTACATTCCTCACCGTTGCTTCCGCGACGCTGCTTTCCTTCTTCGGGCAGGTCGGAATCCTGCTGTACTTCCCGGTATTCCTGCAGGGGGTGCAGGGGATCACGGCGACGCACAGCGGTCAGATCATAACGCCGTACAGTTTTTTCATGGCTTTTGTCGGTGTGCCCGTGGGGTTCATACTCGCAAGGACAAAGCGCTATAAGTGGATGTATGTTTTCGGATACGGCCTCCTGACTTTCGATATGGCGGCGGTGGTCTTTTTCACGGCGGATACACCGGTGCTGTGGAGCGTGCTGGTTGCCGCGGTAGCGGGGATCGGATTGGGCGCTTTCCCGACCGTGAATACGATGGTGGTTCAGAATGCGATTCCGAAGCGGTTGCTGGGGGTGTCCATGGGAGCGATCTTCTTCTGCATATCGATGGGGATCGCCCTGGCTCCGGCGATTCTCGGTTCCGCGATGAACCTGACGTATCAGGGGAAGCTCAAAGAATCACTCCCTGCCGCGCTCAAGGATGTTGCTGACAATCCGGCAATGGCATCTCTGGGAAATTCCCGCGTGCTGCTCGACCCGGCGGCGATGGCTTCTCTGGAAGCGGCTTTCAAGGCAGAAGGGGCCGACGGAGAGGTCCTGTTCAAAGAAGCGATTCAGGCCATAAGGGTGTCGATGGAAGCAGGATTGAGGAGCACTTTCCTGATCAGCACGATCGCAATGCTGATCGCATTTCTCCTTATCTGCACGGTTCCGGAGATCTCGATGGAAAAGGGAGCTGAAGACAGTGCTCCCGCGCCTCCGGCAGCCGCGGCGCGGCAGGCTGCCACGGGAAAGAACGGATAGCGTGACAGGTGATCAGGGAGCCGGCTGATTCTTCGGGAAAGTGCAATAGAAGGTACTCCCCTCGTCGAAAACGGATTCTACCCAGATACTGCCTCCTAGTTGCTCGACGATCTTCTTGCAGATAGCCAGACCGATGCCCGTCCCCGGATAATCCTTCCGGCCATGAAGCCGCTGAAAGATCATGAAAATCCTTTCGCGGTATTCGGGAGCGATGCCGATGCCGTTGTCGCGTACCGAAATCAGCCACCGGCCGTCCTGCGGATCACATCCGATGTGGATCCGGGGCGCGACCCCTTTCCTGCGGAACTTGATTGCATTCCCGATAAGATTCTGGAAAAGCTGAACGAGTTGAGCAGGATTGCCTTGTATTGTGGGAAGCTTGTCCTTCGTCACAGTCGCTCCGGATTCCTGGATGCTCATCCGCAGGTTGGCCAGCGCAAGTTCGAGAGCGCTGTTCATATCAACCGGTTCCGCCTGTTTGCCTCGGCGCTCTACCCGGCTGTACAGAAGAAGGTCGCTGATCAGGCGAGACATCCTGGTGGCTCCGTCCACGGCATGCTCGATGTAGTTCCGTGCTTTTTCATCAAGGCTGCTCTTGTAGCGGTCCTCGAGAAGCCTGAGGAATCCGGCAATCATCCTGAGCGGTTCCTGAAGATCGTGGCTGGCAATATAGGCGAACTGTTCCAGTTCCTGGTTGGATTTTTTCAGGTCTTCGGCCACGGTTCGCAGAGCCTCTTCTGCTCTCCTTCTGCTGCTGATATCGACTATCGCGCTCAGGACAAGGAGGCCTTCGTCGGTCTCGATCGGGTTGAGCCCGATCTCCACAGGGATCTCGACGCCGTCTTTCCGCAGTCCGTAAAGCTCTCGCCCTGCACCCATCAAACGCGTGCCCGGGTTCCTGAAGAACTCTTCTCGATACTCCGGATGTCTTGAACGGAACCTTTCGGGAACCAGCATCTCGACGGATTTGCCGAGCAGTTCCTCCCTGGTGTAGCCGAACAGGCGCTCGGTCTCACGGTTTACCAGCACGATGGTTCCGGAACGGTCGACCATGACCATGCCGCTAGGGGCCGACTCGATCGCCGCCCGGAAGCGCTGTTCGGAGCGGGCGCGTGCGCTGATGTCAACCACCGAACTTAGAATGTATAATCCGCCATTCGTCTTGACCGGGTTGAGGCCGATCTCGATCGGGATTTCCGTCCCGTCCTTGCGGCGGCCGCGCAAATCGCGCCCCATACCCATCGCCCGCATCTCGGGATTCTCGAAGAACTCTTCTGCGAGCACCGCGTGATAATTGCGCGACGAGGCTGGCAGAAGGATTTCGAAAGATTTCCCCCTCAGTTCTTCGCGTGTATAGCCGAAAATCCGTTCCACCTCGCGGTTAACGAGAACGATTCGGCTCCGGGCGTCAATGACCAGAAGTCCGCAGGGCGAGTACTCGACAGCGGTCCGTAAAAGCGTTTCCATTTCCTTATCTATATGTGAAGCCATAAGGTTTCTGCTTCGACACTCGGGGCCTTTTCGCGTTAAGGCCTTTAGCCTAGCGTACGCTACGGTCCGGCTCCTATCAAGACCGCCGGAAGGCAACGAGAATACGATTTCGCCGGACCGGGCTCAGTACTATAATACTCGTTGAAGAGCCCGGCTTCAGACGCATCGGTGGAGAATCGGACAGAGTTCGTGTGCACAGGTCCGGGTCGGCGGTCCTTTGTAACATCTTGCAGGAGGGCTTTATGAGACGATGGATGGTTGTTATCTGCTTTCTCGTTCTTTCCACTGCTGCAGCCGCGGCCGTGAAAGCTGCCGTCCAGTTCGACGTCAGCAAAGCGGTGCTGACGGGATACAGGCTGAATGCGAAAGATGCAGCCGGTCTGGAAGCGACAGTGGCGGCGGATGCCAATGATCTTCTTGCTCGTACGAAGCTGCTGGCATATTACTTTAAGAGGCAGGACGGTTCGGCGGCTGTCCGCGAGAACCGTCTGAAACATGTGCTTTGGGTCATAAGACACCGGCCCGAAAGCGGAATCGCCGGTCTCCCGGAATGCCGATTGGATCCATTCGACTCGAAGGAAGGCTATGCCCAGGCAAGTCAGCTCTGGCGCGAACAGGTGCAGTCCCATCCCCGGAGTATCCCGGTACTCCATAATGCCGCCAACTTTTTCCGTACGGCCGATCCTGAACTAGCATTGCGTTACATGGAGCAGGTTCAGAGTCTGGAGCCCGCTAATCCCCGCTGGGCGGATCAGCTGGCGGCCCTGTACAGGCTTCATGGCCGGAGACCCGTCGAATCACTGGCGCAATACGAAACCGCTCACAGTGCCGACAACTGCGATCTGACGCGGTTCTTCCGTCTTCCCGAACTTGCCAGGGCGGCATTTGAAGCCGGAGAGCTCGAGAAAGCTCAACAGTTCTCAGACCAGCTGCTCAGTGCGGGAAAGAGATATCCCACGAACTGGCATTTCGGAAATGCCGTTCACTACGCAAACAACATGATCGGCCTCATTGCGCTGAGAAAAGGGCAGATTGAAGAGGCGAAGCAATCGCTCCTCAGAGCAGGCGCAACTCCAGGATCTCCTCAGCTGGATACTGCCGGGCCTTCGATGGGCCTGGCGAAAGAACTCCTGGAGAAAGGGGAGCAGGATATTGTGCTGCAGTACCTGAAGCTCTGCCGCAGGTTCTGGACCGGCCATGATGGGAAGCTTGATGATTGGACCAGGCAGGTAAAAGCCGGTGCCATTCCCGAGTTTGGTTCCGATCTGATGTAGGTCATGCGGCTGCTTATTGAGCAACGCATCAACTTTGCGAGCGCCGGCAAATTCAGACAGCCGGCCGTTCTCACGGAAGGGAATAATGCAACTGACCGAAAACCTTCGAGGACTTTCGTTGCCTCAAGTCCTTGAGCGGGCAAAAGAGCTTGGCATCTCGTATGAACGATATTCAGGGAGTTGTTCGCAGTGTACCGTGGCGGCTCTGAGGGATCTGTTGGGTTTTGAAGACACGATTGTAAAAGTCGCCACCTCTTCCTGTGGCGGCCAGTCCGGCCTTTCAACCGGAGCGTGCGGTGGCGTGATCGGAGGGACGATCGTGCTCGATTACTATCTCGGCCGGCCCGCATCCATGGTATCTGCGACCGAAACGCGTCCCGGATCCGAGGAGGCGCTGGCCTGCGCGATGGAATCCGCGAGATCGCTGTGCAGAAGATTCATCGGGGAATATGGTTCGATCCTGTGCCCGCAGATTCACCAGAGAGTCTTCGGCAGAACGTTCAATCTGCAGGATCCCGTCGACTGGCAGGCTTTCATCGATGCCGGGGCCCACAGCGATGTTTCAAAATGCATGACTGTTGTGGGGAATGCCGTCAAATGGACGATGGAGGTCCTGATCGAGAAGGGCATCGTCCATTTGACTGAATAGCAGACTCGATTTCTCTCTTCAGCCGCAAATCGCATCTTCCGGTGTCTGCAGCGCGAACCGATGACTCACCGTAACAGGTTCACTCTCCCTGTCAAAAGATCTTTCGGCGAAGGTAACGTTACCGGACCGGTCACGCATTATGACTGTGGAAGACCGGGTTCCGTAGGTCGGGCTTGAGATGAACAGCGGAGAGAGGATCCGCTCCCATTCCAGTCCGACGCCGGTATCGGGCAGACTCTCGTCGGAAGGAACGGTTCTGTCCGAGAGTAGGCGCAACAGGTCTTCTGCCTGCAGTCTATCGCAGCCGAGAATCCGGTTGAGCTCGCTTTTTCCCTTCTGTACTTTCGGCCAGGGGGTGTTAAGGAAATGGTTGCTCAGACCGTGGATCCCCGGGGTGAGCTTGACAATCTGATCTCCTCGGCTGCAGAAATAATAGAAATCGTCGTTCTGACCCGCCAGAAAGCTGAAGTCATTGTACCTGTGAACGTCGGGAAAGAATCGCTGCAGCCAGCGCAGCGGCTCTTCTCGGCTCAGCAGGAACGAGGTCACGATGGTGCCGCGTGACGGCGCATCGGGCCTGTTCGATCCTGGATCGCGGTAATTCGTCAATGCGGCGATCCGTCCGGTTCTGGTGACTCCAATCCAGGTCCCGCCGGCACGCAGATCACGGCCCGCGAGCAGATCAGGAGCCTCGGGCCAGAATGTCGCCGGAGCGGTCCGGCGGTCATAATATTCATCCCGGTTTGCCGCGATGACGAGCGGATAGGCCGGATGGACTCCAAGCGCAACGAAAACCAGGCACATGATCAGATGGTAACTCAGCCGGTGCGAATCCGGCAACTGGAGTGTTCGCTGCTATGATCCGGCCCCGGGCATGAGCTTTATTCTTGCCCCGCAGGACACAAATGATTAACAATTATTACCTAAATAACGCCCCTGGCCATGGCACTCAAACAGAAAAGGCAAAACCTGGATGACGCTGACTGTCGAAAATTCTCTCCTGATCGCAGCCGTATTGATTATCGTTTCTCTTCTTGCAGGCAAGACATCGTACAAATTCGGCGTTCCGGTTCTGATATTCTTTCTTGGCGTAGGGATGATAACCGGTTCGGAAGGAATCGGCGGTATATACTTCAATGATCCCCGGGCCGCACAGGCCGTCGGAGTCATCGCGCTGAATTTCATCCTGTTTTCCGGAGGGTTTGAAACCGACTGGAGATCGATCAAACCGATCGTCTGGCACGGGATCAGTCTCTCGACCCTCGGAGTTCTGCTGTCGGCCATACTGGTCGGTCTCTTCATGTGGTGGATCACCGACTTTACCCTTTATGAAGGGCTGCTCCTGGGTTCGATTGTCTCGTCCACCGACTCTGCGGCCGTCTTCTCCATACTGAGGTCCAAGAGCCTCGCGCTTAAAGGGAATTTGCGTCCGACACTGGAACTGGAAAGCGGCAGCAATGACCCGATGGCATATGTCCTTACCATTACCTTCACCAGCCTGGTGGTGAATCAGCATGCCTCTATAGTGAGCACGATTCCCACATTCCTGAGCCAGATAATCATAGGTGTAGTGCTCGGATTCGCCTTTGGTTTCATGGGCGGCAGACTGTTCAACCGGATACGGCTGGACTATGAGGGGATGTACCCGGTTCTCATGATCGCGATCATGTTTTTCAGTTATGCCGCCACTTCCGTGGTGGGAGGAAACGGGTTCATGGCCGTGTACCTCTCGGCGGTAGTGCTGGGCAATACGGAGTTGATCCACAAGAGGCAGCTGCTGCGCTGGTTTGACGGCATGGCATGGTTCATGCAAATTGCTCTGTTTATCACCCTCGGCCTGCTGGTCTTCCCGAGCCAGCTCCTTCCTGTCATGGGGGTGGGGTTGAGCATGTCAGCTTTCATGATGCTGGTCGCCCGTCCAGCGAGCGTATTCGCCAGTCTCATTTTCTTTAGGGGAAAGCGGCGCGGGAAATGGTTCATCTCGTGGGTCGGGCTGCGGGGAGCAGTGCCGATAGTGTTTGCCACCTTCCCGCTGTTGGCAGGAGTGGAAAAGGCACAGACAATGTTCAACATCGTGTTTTTTGTCTCGCTTACGTCTGTAGCTATTCAGGGCACGACCATTCCTTTTGTTGCGGGGAAACTCAGGCTGCTGCTGCCCGAGAGGGTGAAGCGCCGGACTCAGGTGGACATAGAACTGTCTGAGACCATGAAATCGGAGCTGATGGAGATCGAGTTGATGAGAGGGAGTTATGCAATCGGCAAACGGATTGTCGATCTCGGTTTCCCCAAGACGGCGTTGATTTCTCTTATCAAGAGACGAGGGAAATTCATAACACCGAGCGGTTCGACCGTTCTTGAAGAAGGCGATATGCTGCTCGTCATATCGGAATCGAAAAGCTCGCTGCAGAAGGTCTACGGCTGTCTCAAAATGAAATGGATCGATTCTGTAGTTCAGGCGTGAGAGCCGGAATTCTTTACGGGACGCGTTTTGATTCGATCGCTTCCATCACTCTTCGGAATCTCGTTTCAACATCCTTCCTGTCGTTCTGTTCATACAATCCTTCGTCGCTTCCCCGTTTGACCATGTGGGCGTGACGGGTGACGGATGCAATGTCTTCCGCTTTCCTGACCCGTCCTGCAATGGCGGCGAGGCTTTCAAGCAGCCGGATTGTAACGCTCGCATCGGTGCGGGCGTGCTGCCTTATGTTGTTGAAGGCAGCATCCATCAACCGCGGAAAGGTGAACTGCGGCACGATCACTCTGAGTCTTCCGCCGGCGTCGAAGAGGCAGCGACTGGTGTTTTCCCTGGTCAGGAAGTCGCAGAGTGCGGCACCAAGCCAGTCGATACAGGTCATCGCGGTGAAGGGGTCATTCACTCCGGGTGAGAGGGCACGCACCGCGATTTCTACGAGCTGATGGATAGAAAATTCGATATCCTGTTCTGGAGTCCGCTGTGGGCCGATGATGAAGGCCCGGTTCATCTCGTCGGCCAGGAAGGCATCCACCCGCTCGGCGGGCTTCGCCAGCAGAAGACAGTTTCCCTTTACAATGAAGTGGCCGGCGCGATATTCGATCTTCAGGACCAGATTCCGTTCAATTGCGATTTTCAGCAACCCTTCCAGGTTCGTCGCCTCCAGGTAGCCGCTCTTGTGCGCCGGTACAGGACAGACGCCCGCTGAGAAGTCTTCGTCCAGGTCTGCCGCAGACTGCCGTGATCGGGTTGCGTTCTGGGGGAGATGTTTGTGAATCGTCATCTCCAAATCGCGCCAGACCGCGGCTGCTACGCTGTTGGCGTGTATCGATGAGGAAATATGATGGATGAAATAGATCAGGACTCCGAGGCTTGTCAGTCCGAGGAGAATTCCGACCGTAATCGAAATGTGTGGGATGAACTGGTTTTCGACATTACTGTCGATGGTTCCCAATATCAGAAGACAGTAAATGTACGTTGAAACGAACATCCCGAGTACCACCTGGTTGCCGATGTCGTGCATGAAGTTCCAGATGAGCCGAGGGCCGAACTGTGATGATGCCAGCGACAGCACGACTATTGTGATAGAGAATACGACTCCCGCCACGGTGATCATTGAGCTGCTTATAGTCGAAAGGATTTCCCTGGCTCCGTCGATGCTTCCGGAATAGAGCCACCAGGCGGTGAAATGATCATCCTTCAAGTCGAGCCGGTCAACTTCGATCGTTATGTAGGAGAGGACCCCGGCAGCAACCAGCATGACGGAGGGGACGAACCAGAAGCTGGAGCGCAGCCAGTGCCAGAGCACTGAAAGCCGGATGGCGCTTGATCCCGTATTCTGCATGTGCGGCTTCCACATCAGATCGGGTGGTGCAACTTGCGTACCCATCCATCGTGTTTGTAACACGGCGAAATCCAGGCTGGCTTGAGAGGCGCCGCTCTTAGTACCATTTAGAGCAGGAGGAATTTGAGATGAACAGGAAGAGAGAAATGTTGAGGCTGATTCGGGTTCTTCAACAGACAGCCCGGATGGCCTTTCAGTCGGAGTGGACCGGATCGGGGGCGAGCGATGCTGCGTCGCTGTGCGTCGACCGGCACAATCGGATTCTTTCCAGGCTAAGGGAACTCGATCCCGACCTTTCGACGGTTTTTGAACCGCTTGGCCAGGACAGTTCACTGACGGCGGCCGCAATTGCGTGCCGGCAACTGGCGTCGTACTATGAGGAAGAATTCGGCTGGCCTTCCCGCTGGCGACAGGCATATGAGACTGCGTGCGATCCAACAGCGTTCAGAGAGTTCTGGAAGAAATCAGCGAGGGATTTGCAGGACCTTGGCGAATATATGCGTGAATGCGCCGGGGAATGGTCGCGGCGGCGAAGGGCCAAGGCGGCGGCGCCCGGGGAACCTTCCGCCTAGGGCGACGGTTATTCGGCGACCCTGAGGGTGAATCTGCTTCCTTGCCTGGGCCGGCTTTCGACGCGGATCGACCCGCCCAGCAGCGCGATGCGTTCCCTGATGCTGATCAGGCCGAATCCGATCGGTCCTTCAGTCCGCTCGAGAAGGGTGGTGTCGAAACCGCATCCCCTGTCGCTGACCTCTATGCAGAGTTGTTTGCCCGATTTTGCGACGTTCACGAATGCCGTGTCCGTTCCCGCGTGTTTGACTACGTTGAACAGCAGTTCACGAACCGCTTCATAGAGCACGATTCTGATTTCCTCTTTTTCGAGTGACACCTGGTCTGCGCATGAGAGCTCGACGCGCAGCCGGTGGTTGTCTCTCATCCATCTGCAGAGCCATTGCAGCGCCTGAACGAGGCTCATGTTCTGCAACGAAGGAGGGTTGAGTTCATTCGTCAGCGAACGTGTTACCTGGATCGCTTTTCCAAGCAGATCGAGTACTGCAGAGGCGCTCTGGCGGACTTCGTAGTCGGGCGTGCGCTGAAGATCGCCGATATGAAAGGAGGCGGCTGCAAGAAACTGCTGAAGGTTGTCGTGAAGAATTCTGGCAAGGCGCTGGCGTTCCTTCTGCTCGACGAGCGTCAGTTTTGCGGCCATCGAGTGAAGTTGCTCTGAGAGCTGACGCAGCGACTCTTCCACCTCTGTCCTCTCGAGCACTTCGCTGTCCAGTTGCGCGATGATGCCGGCCAGTTCCGCCGTGCACTCGTGGACGGTCGATTCGAAGCCGGAAGTTGCCGACTGCGTACGTTCGTGGATCTGTTCAAGGCGTTTTTTGAGGTCCTGGTAGAGTGCTCTCTTGGAGTTCACAAGACACCACCTTCTCTGAGCGGCGCTGGGTTGGCTGCCGGACCAGTTCGATTTTCAGAATGCAAGACTGCACGAAAAGGACTTGTTCGTATTATAACAGCTCCAAGGGGGATGCAGATTGTGAGAAATGCCGCATTCCCGGGCACGGAAGCCGGGAATGCGGCGTTCTTGCTTCTAACCGAAATTCCGAACGGGCTCATTCCCGTCCAGTACGTACCGGAACCCGAGGATTCGCCTTCGACAGCTGGGGCATTGCTCCAGGTGTCGTTCGAACAGATATTCCATCTCAGGGCTCAGACGGCCGCAGGTTTTCTCGTAGCAAATAACGTCCAGGAGCAGTGTCTCGCAGATAGCGTTATTTGTAACTTCAATACGCCCTCCATTTGAATCCGTCGAGAATTCCATAAGCGATCGTTCCCCAGGAAAACGTTCAAAGGGTACACCTACGTTAGCGGCGATATGCCGGTTTCCTTGATTCAACGGCGGCCATCGCCATGTACGGTTCGACAGGGGGGATTGCTGATCGCGAAAGAGCCGGCTGGGGAATCAGGGAAAGGCCGGCATCAAGTGTCACCACATCTCCATCACCCGCAGGAGGCACAGCCCAGGGGGGCGTGATGCAGCACGGAGGAAGACCTCCGCTCTGAGCAAGTGCATCACTAGGAGTCAGAAAGCACGCAAAGGTCATAACGGCCACAACGAACAAACCAAATTTGATCTTTTTCATGAAAAATCTCCGTTTTCGAAAATCTCGAATTGCAAACGGAGATCACCGGAGGTAAAGTAAGAACGAATCTCGTTGCCTCCGGTCATCTCACACAATCCGAGGCATTGGTTTTGTGGCCCTGGTTGCGGCAACAACCAGGGCCCTTTTTTGTTGTAAAGCTTCTTCGGAACTCATCCTTTCTACATACTCTAAGAACGCAAAATAACCGTGATCGTCTACCCGAAATCCGATTTTTTTCAAAAAACCTATTCCGGTCCGGATTGCGCGAGAAGGCTTCCGATGATCATTTCACGATGTGAGACAGCTGTTTTGAGGATCCGCTGCGGAAAGACGGGCTGCGAAAGCTACTGCGGATTTCCGAGCAGGAAGTAGGGGATCCAGATTCGTGGATTGTTCGGCGAGGAATGCAGGAGTTCGAGCTGTGCCATCTGCAGAGCCTTTG
>JAAYAM010000244.1 GCA_012719355.1 Acidobacteriota bacterium | reverse complement strand
GGCCGACGGGATAGTGCGCGCGGTTCTCTTCGCTTCACCCACATGCGCGCATTGTACCTACGTGAAGGAAGAGGTGCTGCCTCCGCTTATCGCCCGCTACGGATCCCGGCTCCAGATAGCGACCGTAAACACCACGACCCGGAGCGGGTATGAGCTCTTCCTGTCCGCCTGCATGAAACACGGGCTCATGAGCCTGTCAGTACCTCTCCTGATTGTAGGAAAGAGCGCAGTGGTCGGATCGGACGACATCCCGCAGAAATTCCCCGGCCTGATCGAGAAACATATCGCCGCTGGAGGGGTCGACTGGCCCGTCATTCCTGGTTTGAGCACAATGATCGATGCGAATCCCGCATTCGCACAGAAGGCGGAACCCGCCGTGCAGGAACCACCAGCCGCTATCCCCGGGCAGCCGGTTGAGCCCTCACCTCCCGCGTCGGCATCACTCCCGGAACCTCCGCCGGCAGCACCGGCCGCGCAGCCGGCCATGGCAGAAACCACCGTGCCCGAAGCACCGGAACTTGCGCCTTCACGCGCCGAGGTGATTCATCCCGCTTCCGACACGCTGCAGGCTGCGCCATCGGGAATGATCGACCTGACAGGGGACGAGCCGGAACTGGGAATCCTCGACAGGATCAAACGCGACCTCTACGGAAACGGCCTTGCAATCGTGGTGCTGATCGCAATGGTCATGACAATTCTATATTCCCCCGCCGTACTAAAAAAAACGATGATCCAGAAACACCGCGCGATCCGTCCGCATTACGACTGGCTGATTCCGCTCCTGGCGCTGGCGGGTTTGGGGGTGGCGGCCTATCTGTCACACGTCGAGGTGAACCAGGTGGAAGCGGTCTGCGGCCCGGTGGGCGACTGCAACACGGTAAACCAGAGCGAATATGCAAAGCTGTTCGGCATTCTCCCGGTCGGCGTCCTCGGGTTGGCCGGCTTCCTGGCTATCATTTCGGCATGGGCGCTGCGTCGCTGGGGACCAGGCAAACTCGCATATCGGGCGGCGGTCGGGATTCTCGGGATGACGGCTTTCGGCACACTCTTTTCAATTTACCTGACGTTCCTTGAACCCTTTGTTATAGGCGCAACATGCCTCTGGTGCCTCAGCTCGGCCGTGATCATGACAACTCTCTTCATTCTCGCGCTCAAGCCGGGCTGCCACGCCTGGTGCGAACTGAAGCGGCTTTGAAGCCACCAGTCGCGGTGATTGCATTTTGCACGATCAGGAACCCGATTCAGAAGTCAAATTTCTTGCCTGGAGGAACTTCCCTTGAACGACAAATACACTCGACGTGAAGCGATAAAGCTGGGAATGGGAACGGCGGCACTGGGAGTCGCCGGCTCTGCAATCTCGGCGGCGGCAACACCACAGGATGAAGTCAGCGAATTTAATCAATACGGCGAAAAGCTTGAAAGGCTCCTGTTGCTGCGCACTTCCCCCATTGCGGTGAAGATGCTGGAAAAGGAGTCGGATATCCCCAAGGGAGCGGTCCGGCCGAAGAAGGACCGCAAGTATCACCTTGCTCAGTGCCAGGCCTTCGGCATGTCCCGGCGCGAAGGGACAACCGTCGCAATGCTCAAGGAAGACAACTGGTGCCCGACATCGGTGATCGCCTATGGACTGGAGAAAAAGCCCGAGTCGCTCGCCAAATGGGTCCACCCTTACGATTGTTTCGAATACGGCAAATACATCGGGATCGTGTCGGCGCCGTTGAAGAGCGCCGCCTTCATCCCGGACGTAGTGATCGCCTATCTGCTGCCCGGGCAGCTGAGGGCGCTGCTTCTGACCCTCAGGACGCAGGACGTTCCCCAGATCAGCGGCCACTACTTTCCGCCCTCCTGCGGCTACTCGGTGGTAGATCCCATGAAGACCGGCAAATACTACGTGGTTCTGCCGGATCCGGGCGAATACCAGCGCGCCCTCACTTCAGAGGAAGAGATGATCTTTTCCATCCCGCGCAGCAGGATGCCGGGCCTGATGGCGGGACTGCGAGAGAGCGGCCCCGGGGCATTCTCGTATCGGAACAACTATATGGCGATGCTCCCCGATTTCGAGCGTCCGCAGTTTTATATAGATCTGTTCAAGAGCTGGGGACTCGAGTAGTTTCAATCGAGGAAATGCCGCGCAGGCGCGTGACGGTGTCGGTCAGCGCCTGGACAACAGTATCGATATCCTCTTCCCGGACATGTTTGCCGAGAGAGATCCGTATCGATCCCTGCGCCTCTTTGGGCGACAGCCCCATCGCAAGCAGCACATGCGAAGGCGCCGGATCACCGGTGGAACACGCCGAGCCGGTCGAGACATAGATGCCCCGCAGGTCCAGGCCAAGCACGATGGATTCTCCGTCCACGGAGTCGAACGTCAGGCTGGAAGTGTTCGGCACCCGGGGCGCCGACGCGCCGTTGATCTTCACTCGCGGTACAGCGGACTTTATGCGGGTTTCGAATCTGTCGCGAAGCTTCTGCAGCCGCCCGGATTCGCTGCCGGCGGATTCACTTGCCAGGGCAAGGGCTTCGGACAGTCCGACGATGGCGGCCACATTCTCGGTCCCGGCCCGGAGGTTGCGCTCGTGAGGCCCTCCTGTCAACAACGGATCCAGGGGAGTTCCCTGACGGACGAATAATCCGCCGGCTCCCTTGGGACCGTAGAATTTGTGCGCTGAGAAGGAAATGAGATCGGCGCCAAGCTCGCACGACGGGCTAAGGCTCTTGCCGGCAGTCTGGACCGCATCGGTGTGGAACACGATCTTCCGCTTTCTGGCCAGTGCGGCGATTTCCTCCACCGGCTGAATAACCCCGGTTTCGTTGTTTGCATGCATGATGGTGATGAGAATCGTGTCCGGGGACAGGTTCTTTTCCACATTCCCGATCCTGACGGCGCCGTCGGACTCCACCGGAACGTAGCTGACGCGGTAACCCTGGTTCTCGAGAGCCCTGCAGGTGTTCAGCACGGCATGATGCTCGACCGCTGTCGTGACAATGTGGTTGCCGCGATGCCGCAGCGCGTTTGCCACACCGCGCACGGCCAGGTTATCCGCCTCGGTGCCGCACGAGGTGAAGATGACTTCGGGCGGCTTGCAGCCAAGTTGCCGCGCAACACTCCGGCGCGCTTTTTCCACCGCGATTCTCGCCTCATTGCCGAAGCTGTAGGGACTGGATGGATTCCCCCAACGCTCCTTCATGTAGGGAGCCATGGCTTCAAACACCCGGCTGTCAAGAGGGGTTGTCGCGTTGTAGTCGAGGTAGATCACTTCCCCTCCTCCTTTCCTGCAGCCCGCCTCTTTTCCCAATCCTTGATTGCGGCCTGAAGCGCCAGCACTCCCAGAAGAGAACAGTGCTTCTTCCTCTCGGGAATGCCGCCGAGCGCTTCCACGACATCATCGTCGCTTATGCGCCTGGCCTCCTCGATCGACTTCCCTTTTGCCAGAGCCGTCAGCATGCTGCTCGTCGCAATTGCGCCCGGACAGCCGAATGACTTGAAGGCGATCTTCTCGATTCGTTCCGATTTCACGGAAATCCAGAGTTTCATCTGGTCGCCGCAGGAGGGATCTCCCACAAGGCCGAACCCGTCCGTTTCTTCTTCCGGCAGTTCGCCGACGTTGCGAGGATTTGTGAAGTGGTCAATTACTTCTTCGTTATAGAAGAGGACCGGCCCGGCATACCCAGACTGCTCATTAGGTGTATCCATAATGCTCTCCCTGATCTGACACTGTGTTACCGCGGGATTTTTCAGGCAATCGACATGCCGGCCGGGATTCCTTGCAAACAGGAGCAGTTGCGGAAGCAGGCAATTGCATTTTGCACGATCGCCACAGACCATGACTCGCATATTGCAAGACCACGGGCCGGAACGTGTTTCTCCTTCGGTGAAGCGGCAGGCTTATATCAGGTCACGATTGATGAACTTCGCGGAGGCTTTCACCAGCGTCTGTCCGTTCTGCACCAGCTCGGCTTCCAGCACATAAAGCGGCGGTTCGTATTCCCGGATCCAGGCCCTCACGAGTGCGGGCCGATCAACAGCCACAGGAAGCAAGAATCGCAAAATGAGCCGGGCCGTCACAGCGGATTTCCGGTGGGCAAAAAGGCAATTCGCCATCGCCGAATCCAGCAGCAAAGAGGTGATGCCTCCGTGCAGATAACCCGGGTAGCCCTGGTACATGCGGTCGCAGGCAAACCGGGCCTCGACGCCGTTGTCTTCCCGGACGTGGAAATCGAGGCCAAGGCCGAGAGAGTCGTTCCGGCTGCAGCTGATGCAGTCCGGATGCTCCTGTTTCCTTGTGGCTTCAAGCGCCTGTTGAGTGGGAAGCGTCATATGCTAATGGCCGCAGCCGCCGTGTTCCCGGCAGGAATCGTTCATCGACACTTCCTGGAGTCTGTTCTGGCTCAGCAGCTCAATATTCTCGCTGACGCTCGGGGCTCCCGCGCGATAGACCTTCACACCCATGGCGTTCAATCTGCTGATGGCGCCGGCGCCGATTCCGCCCACGACCATCGCATCGATGCTGTTGCCGCCGAGCGCCACTACGGGATTGCATGCGCCATGCACATGATGCGCGTTGTTGTTATCCACAGCCGAGACCTGTTGCGAATCGGTATCGACGATGATGAATGCGGGCGCCGAACCGAAATGACCGTACACCTTACTCTCCAATCCTTCATTACATTGCACTGCAAAACCGACCTTCATCTCATTCTCCTTTACTCGGAAGAAACCCTGCACGGGCAATTGCTTCTTGGGTTCACCGGTCGATTCAAGCAATTTCCTGACCTCAATCGATCTCATGCGCGATACTATTGTCCGGGCACACCAATTGCAACTGATGTCCTGATCCCAATCACCGGAGGAGCTTTTCATGCTGCTGAATGACGAAATCGTAAAACATGGACTCGAACTGGCCGCCGGCCACACAGCCATCGACATCAGGATCGGCCTGGGTTACACGGCCGTCCTGCTGGACGACGGCAGATGCGGTCTCGCCTATACACTGCACGAAAAGGAATATGAATCGTGCTGCGTAATGCCCGACGCCGGGAAACTCGCCGGCCGCAGGGCGGCGGAACTGGCGCCGTGGGCCAAGTCCACCGACGCGACCGCATGCGCCGTCGGTCTGGCAGTGATCAACGCCCTTGTCAGGACGCCGGACACGGCCGTGACATCAGATGTCCTCGATCTGCTGCCCGTCACACCCGACGACACGGTAGGGATGATCGGGTACTTCGGGCCGCTGGTGGAGCCGATCAAAAAGCGTGTACGGGCGCTGCATATCTTCGAACGGCGCGCCATGCCCGAGTACGAAATACTGCCGGAATCGGCGACTCCAGAGCTTCTTCCCAAGTGCCAGGTCGTGATACTGTCGGCGACAACGCTTCTGAACCACACCATCGAGGGTTTGCTCGAGCTGTCCCGCACGGCCCGTGAAATTGCGCTTCTCGGCCCTTCCACCCCGTTCCTTCCCGAAATCTTCAAACTACGCGGTGTGACGATGCTGTCCGGGCTCGAGGTCGTGGACCCGCCGCAGATCCTCAGAATCGTCAGCGAAGGGGGAGGGACGCGTCAGTTCACCGGTGCTGTCCGGAAGCTCTCGTTACGATGCTGAAAACCCGCGCCGGCCGGCTGTCTCTTGCATATCGCATGATCTTCCGGACAAAATCGTGCATAATGCAATATACATGAAACAAGAAGGAGACGATCGTGGCCAGGCTATCTGACGGACGTGAACGGACAATCCTCGACTCCATCAATGAAGGCGTCTTTACGGTCGACCGGGATTGGCGCATCACGACCTTCAACAGGGCGGCCGAGCTTATTACCAAGGTGAGTCGGAGGGAGGCACTGGGGCAGCAGTGCTGTGATGTTTTCCGGGCGAGTATCTGTGAAAATGCCTGCGTGCTCAGGCGCACCATGTCGAGCGGCAGGCCCGTTCTCAACGCGACCGCCCACATCGTAAGCCGAAGCGGAGAGCGCATCCCGATACGGATATCGACAGCTCTTCTCAAGGACGATGCGGGACAGACGATCGGCGGCGTCGAGTCTTTCCAGGATCTCAGCTCGATCGAGCAGTTGCAGAAGGAACTGAAGTCCAAATATACCTTTGAAGACATCGTCGGCCACAGCTCGGCGATGATCAAGCTTTTCGAGATTCTCCCGCAGATTGCCGACAGTTCGAGCACCGTATTGATTGAAGGTCCCAGCGGTACCGGGAAAGAGCTGTTTGCGCGGGCGATCCATAGTCTGTCGCCCAGGCGGAAAAAGCCGTTCATTGCGGTCAACTGCGCGGCCCTGCCCGACACGTTGCTGGAAAGCGAGCTCTTTGGTCACAAGGCCGGAGCCTTCACCGATGCACGGCGCGACAAGCCCGGGCGCTTTGCGCTGGCAAACGGCGGCACCCTCTTCCTGGATGAAATAGGGGATATTTCGCCTGCCATGCAGGTACGTCTCCTGCGTGTGCTCCAGGAAAGGATGATTGAACCGCTAGGCTCGGTGGAACCGCTGAAAGTCGACGTGCGCATCGTCGCGGCCACGAATCGCGATCTGGCCAAACTGGTCCGGGAAGGGCATTTCCGGGAAGATCTCTACTACCGCATCCGCGTCATAAGCCTGAGACTGCCGAGCCTGAGCCACCGCAAGGAGGACATCCCCCTTCTGGTGGATCATCTCATGGCCAAGTTCAACCGTATCCAGGGGAAGGAGATCGAGGGCGTATCACAGGAAGTAATGGCGCAGTTGATGGAATATGAATACCCTGGGAACATCCGCGAACTGGAGAACATAATCGAACAGGCTTTTGTGCTGTGCCGCGGCCGCCTGATCGAGCTGCACCACCTTCCGGCCGAACTCCGGCCGTCGAATCCATCAGGGTATGGCGGAAGCAATCCGATGTCACTGCGCTCGATGGAGAAGCTGCTGATCAGTGAAGCTCTGCGCCGTCACAAGGGGAGCCGAAGCAAGACGGCCAGGCAGCTGGGAATCAACCCGAGCACCCTCTACCGCAAAATGAAAGCCCTCAAAATCGATTTTCACCGATGAGACCTTCGTCGCTTCACTGAGAAAAGGTGTACCGGCTTCCTGCGGTATTGAGCACGAATGCGCCGGGCATCGCTCTGCTGAACGCCATGATCGCCTCGAAACCGGTGCAGTGAGCCGGTGCGACGTAATCCGGCCCGATCGCCTCTATGTCCGCGACAGTGCTTTCGATGATCTCCGGATCTGCATTGATCAGGTGGAATCCGCCCATGACAGCGTGGACTTTGTCGATCCCGGCGGCTCTGCGGGCCTGTTTGACGGTGTTCACTATCCCCCTGTGGGCGCAGCCCGAAAGGACCACGAGTCCCTTGTTTCTGACCATGAAGAAGAGGGCCTGCTCGCCGCTGAAGTCGTCCGGCTCGATTTTTCCTTCGCGCTCGACAAGCAGTCCGGGCCGGGTGGTTTCATACGGCGTAGCCCGCTCGATTCTTCCTGTGCAGAAGCATCCGGGAATTATCTCGGTCGCAGACCTGACCTCCGTCACCTGCGCGCCCGCGTCCTGGACGGCCTGCCTGTCCAGCCGCCCGATATCCATCAATACGTCCGAGTCGGGCCGCAGTGAGTACCGGTGGAGGAATGCTCCCTCTCCTGCGTAGAAACGTGTTCCCGGCTTCCTGTTCTGTGCAAGGATCTCCAGCGCGCCGGCCCAGTGATCGAAATGGCCGTGACTCAATGCGTAAGCTTCGGCGCTCGTTACATCAATCCCCAGGAGTTTTGCGTTATTCAGGATCCCGCGCGCGTCGAGCCCGAAATCAAACATGCAGGCGCTGGTTTTCCCGCCGATCTCAGTTTCAATGAAGTACGATAGGCCGTGTTCGGCATGGACCGACTCGCCCGGAATTACGCGGTACCGTTTCACGACGGCGTTGTCGCGCCTTAAAGCATCATAGTAATTATCTGTGAGGATCCACACCCGTACGGCATCCACTTCCTGCATTTCACTCTCCTGACAAAGTCACCTGCCGGCTCTTATCAAGCAATGAATGTACCAGTATTCATCGCTTCATGCGCCCGGAATCTCGCTGAATCGACCATGCGAGTGCGCCGGATCTGCTAAAATTCGGCATTCGATGGCGTAGCCGTCATGAAAAGCGAATATTCGGGGAGACTGGCGGAACTGGCAAGGCTCTTCCTCAAACTGGGAACCGCGGCATTCGGCGGCCCTGCGGCGCACATCGCCATGATGGAAGACGAGATTGTCAACCGCCGTCATTGGCTGAGCCGCGACGAGTTCCTCGATTTCCTTGGAGCCACGAATCTCATTCCCGGCCCCAATTCAACCGAGATGGCCATCCATATCGGCCATCGACGTGCGGGATGGGCGGGTTTGATCGTAGCCGGCAGCAGCTTCATTCTTCCGGCATTTCTCATCGTCCTCGCCATATCCTGGGCTTATGTGCGCTTCGGGAGCATGCCTGAGACTGCAGGCATCCTCTATGGCGTGAAACCGGTGGTGCTTGCCATCGTCCTGCAGGCCGTCTGGAGACTTGCCCGTTCGGCATTGAAATCGCGTTTGCTGGTGATAACCGGAGTGGCGGCCGCCCTGGCGGGAGGCTTGGGCGTAAACGAGCTGGCCGTTCTCTTCGGAACCGGAGTCTTTGTCGCTCTTCTCAAATCAATCTTTTCCGGCAACCTCGCAAAAGCCGCGGCGCTGGCGCATGCCTTTTGGCCGCAAATACCGGCCGCGGGCATTGCAATCTCCTTCGGCCTCTGGCCGATGTTCCTGATTTTTGTAAAGATCGGCTCGATCCTTTTCGGCAGCGGTTATCTGCTCCTCGTGTTTCTGCGGGCGGATTTCATCGACCGGCTCCACTGGCTTACCGAAGGACAGCTTCTTGACGCGATCGCGGTCGGCCAGGTAACGCCCGGTCCTGTGTTTACCGCTGCGACCTTTATCGGCTTCCTGCTGTCGGGATTTCCCGGAGCCGTTGTGGCCACCGCAGGAATCTTTCTGCCCGCCTTTTTCTTCGTCGCCGTCAGCGGCCCGCTCGTGCCTCGTTTAAGACGATCCCCGACGGCCGGTGCCTTTCTCGACGGCGTAAACGCGGCCTCTGTCGCCCTGATGGCGGTGGTTACGGTACAACTCGCCGGAGCCGCTTTCGTTGATTACGCCACGATAGGACTTGGCATAATTGCCGCGGTCCTGCTGCTGCGCTACAACCTGAACACTGTATGGCTTGTACTCGGCGCCATAGTTGCCGGCATCGTGATCCACGCAACCGGTTTTTCGCAGTAAGGAGCGGCAGGGCGTCGAAGATGAAGATCTGCACATCTATCCTTCGATTCCTTTCCTTCCGGAGGCAAACTGCTCTAGAATAGACCGAGGCATCGATAACAACTGAGGCATCTTTCCAGGAGTCCATACTATGGCAGACTTGGCAGGTGTAAACGGAACCAGGAAGAATTTCAGAGTCGTGGGGAAACCGAATCTTCCGGGCGTATTGTCGTGGTCCCAGGCGACCGGTGTTGCAAAGTTCGGCATCGATTATGTCGTGCCTGACATGCTCGAAGCCAAGTTTCTCAGAAGCCCCTATCCGAACGCTTACATCAAGTCGGTCAACACGGAAAAAGCCAGGCAGATTCCGGGTGTCGTCGATATCCTTACCTGGGAGGACGAAGACATGAAGAAGCTGCGCCTTGGCGGCGGTTTCATGGGAGGACCGCCTGAACCTTTCCTTGACAATATTGCGGACCAGGAAGGGGCCGAAGTCGGCGTCATCGTCGTTGCCGAAAATGAAGACATCTGTGAAGAGGCCCTGCGGGCGCTCGAGGTGGAGTGGGAGGTGCTGCCTCATGTTGTGGATCTGCGCCGCGGGCGCGAGCCGAATGCGCCGGTGATCCGGCCTGTTCCTCCTTACAAAGCTGCCGGCGGAGGGGGCGGCTTCGGCGCCGGAGGCGGAAGCAATAACCCTCCCAAGAAAGGCAATGTTTCCTACTCGAATATCAGTGATGGAGATGTCGAAGCCGGATTCCGCGAGGCGGACCATATCATCGAGTACGACGTCAACACCGCCGCTTTCGCGGGCCATTTACCCAATCCGACCGGCTCCGTCGCCTGGTGGTACGAGGACGCAAGATACGGTGAAGGCAAGAACCTGCACATTGAAGGGATCCCCGCCTGGACAGAAGATTCGATTGCCGACCTGTACCATATACCGCCGCAAAAGATTTTCCGGGACGGCATGTTTCTGGGAGGGAGATATTGCGATTGGGGAAACCGCAAGACGCAGCTGATAACACCGTTGCTTGCCAGAAGAACCGGCCGGCCCGTCCGTTGCGTCAATAACCGTTACGAGATGTACGACTTCAACCTCAACCAGCGCTACGTTCATCTGAAGATAGGATTCAAGAGCAACGGCCTCATTACGGCCATCGACGATTTCAGCATTGCAGATGGCGGCGTGCGGGGCAGCTCGGTCTTCGGCAATACGATGGACCAGACGTATGGCCCGTATTTCACGACCAGGTGCAAGAACGTCAAGCAGAATATGGAAGTCGTCGACAGCAACCGCGGGAAAATGTACCTCAGCGGACAGCATAATCCGATGAGCTGGGATTCACTCATGGTGGGAATTCACCTGATTGCGGAAAAACTGGGCAAGGATCCGATAGAGATCGCGACACTGAATCTACACGGCCCGGAATCCCAAACCGATCCCAGACCAGTGCCCAGCTACGAAGCGTGCGTCGAGAGCCTGAAGAAGATGATGAAGTGGAAGTGGCATCCGGCCGGGGCCGGGAAGCTGCCGGACGGCCGACTCCACGGAGCAAGCTTCAGGTACAACCAGTGTCCGCGCCATTCCGGCATGACGTACAACACCAAGCTCGAGCTTCGAAACGGCTTGGTGCATCTGGCGACGCAGGGCCCGACCATCGGTCACTATGGCCTGGAATGCAACGCGATGGTCATAGCGGAAGAACTGGGGCTCGAATACGAAGACATCCGCATCGATCTTGATTCCCATGAGATATACAGGCCTTACGGAGGCGGCAGCGACGGATCGACTGCATCTTCCTGGGCTCTCAAGGAGTGCGCAAACAAGCTGAAGAAACTGATCCTGGAAGCCGCGATCGAGGAAGCAAACGCGCCTGCGCCCACAGGCGGAATCAGCCTGGGCGCCGGGCCGAAACGCGCTCCCAGCCCGTTCAAGGGTCTGAAGCCCGAAGAGCTGGACATGCAGGGCGGCAAGGTGGTCGTCAAGGCCGATCCGGCAAAAGGGGTCCCGCTGGCTCAGGCCGTTCGATCCAACCTGTTCGCGACATACTCGGGGAGACCTCCGCTGGCGTTGTGGAACCAGCGAGGCCATGCGCTCGACACGATGAACGTGGCCGCATGTGAAGTTGCGGTTGATACCGAGACGGGAGAAGTTGAAATACTCAGATTCGGAGTCGTGGCCGATCCCGGGAAAATCCTGCGCCGGACATCGCTCGAGAGCCAGATCGATCAGGTGATGGATTTCAGTGCCGGATGCCAGCTCCAGGAAGAATTCATCTACGATCCCTCGACCGGGGTAAGACTCAGCACCAACATGTTTGATTACAGGAAAGTCAGCATGCTCGACATGCCGAAAGTCGATCTGGAGCTGTTGGAGACCCGTGCCGGCAACGCCTGCTACGGCGCGAACGGTATCAGCCATTCGCTGGCCAATACGCACCTGGTCATCATGGCCATCCACAATGCGATCGGCAAGTGGGTCGAATCGCCGGCAACTCCCGAAAAGGTTCTCAAGGCCCTGGGCAAAGCGTAGGTCAGAAACGGTGGCACTGGAAATGGGCGGTTGGATTTTTTTCGGCCGTCTCTGACGGGACTTGGGGCCTTCCCTTTCCCTCTTTCCCGGCACTTCCGTGCCGGGCTGTTCTCGTCTCGTCCCTCCGGGACTCGACGCCGTTGTTTGTGATACGCACCGGTTACATCGGTGGATATTGTACGGAATGATCGCCCGTTCCCCGGAACCCGGTAACGCAAATCACGGCTCGCGTCCCGCTAGTTTAGGCAAAATTGCCTGGTCAAGCGCTTTTGGAACCTTGTTCATTTTCTTCTATGATGCTGACATATTGCTCGACCAAGTGTTTTGATAAGCCGGTTGTGCGTGTAATAAACTCAATGTCCGGCAGGTGTTCGTAACAGGTTTTGACTCGATAGAAATCTTTCAGGTAGCGGTCGACTGCACGTTGCGTGTGCTTGGTCTCATCAGCCGCACGCCGAGGGTCTTTCCCTTCGTAGACCACCTTACGAATAATTGCGATCTTGTGGCTTATGCAGGTGCCAAAATCCTGAATGGTTCCGACATGAGGCAAGGTTGTCTTTTGATCTGCTTCCCACTTTTTT
>JAAYAM010000030.1 GCA_012719355.1 Acidobacteriota bacterium | reverse complement strand
ATCGAAGATGCCCGTGAACTCTGGGGCCTGGACACCTGGGAGACGCAGCACCGCATTACATCTATGGTGTGCGGAAAAACGCGTTTCGGCGAAGAATGGCAACAGATTGGAAACGCTTCCACCACTGCCCGTCCGCAGATCGTATGCATAGGACCCGTGGGCGAAACAAAATCGAGAATGGCGGCGCTGATCTCGGGCAGCGGAATCAGCGCGCGTATCGGGGGCTATGGTGCAGTCTTCGGAGCCAAGAACCTGAAAGCCGTCAGCGTAATCGGCACCGGCAGCGTGAAGATGTCTGATCCTGCGGGTGTCGTGATGGCCAGACTCCGCCAGATGGAATCGCGGAGGAGCTTCCCGGTACGCGTCGGAGCCGCCTGCTGTTCTCCCTGCCTGAACGCGGATCGACGCAGAAGCAACTACTATGGCGGTGAGACCATGTGCGCATGCCAGGGCTGGCTCGGCACCGGCCACCCTCAGACTGATCAGGATCGTGCTTCTGAAGCGCTGGTGAAATATGGTCTCAGCAGCTGGTCGGCCCATTGGAACAGGGAATTCTTTGAAACGGAAGGTGCGCCCGAATTCTACCGTGGGAGAGTACCCTCAGACTCAGGTCTGGGCTGGTATCTGCGGTACCTGTATGAACAGGGGTTGCTCGGTCCTGGAAAGCAGATCGACTCTTCTCCGCTGCCGATGGATCAGTTCGACAGCCTCAGTTTCCGGCTGGCCTTGTTGGAGGCGATCGCCCGGCGCGCCGGGATCGGTGATGCTTTAGCGGAAGGCTGTTGTCGGGCCGCCGAAAAATGGGGACGGCTCGAAATCGACAGGGACAACGGTGCCCTGCGCCTTCCTGCATGGGGAGCCACCAGCCATTGGACGATGCCCTACGTGGATTGGGCATATTCCTATTTGCTGGGAGCGGGAGATCCCTCCTGGCACGCGTTTATGCTTCCGGTCAGTCCTTCATCAGATGGAACCCCGCTGGAGAAAGCTCTCGAGTGGCTTTCAAAGAAGACGATTCCGTATACCGACGACATCTTCATGTTCAACTATGCATGGAAGGGAGAAGAGGCATGGAAGACAGGCATCTATTCCGCGCATAAAGCCAAGCAGGTGGCCTGGAGCCGTCATTATTCCTCCTTCTGGCACGAATCAATGGGCTTTTGCGAAATGTTCCATCACGGAATAGGCGACAACAGTCCGGATATGGAGGTCGGCTACTACAAGACTGTGACCGGGAAGAACGATTCCTTCGCCGAGACTATGCGAATTGGTCAGAGAATCTGGACCCTTGAACGCGCCATTCGGGTCATGCACGGAAGGAGCCGGCAGACGGAAGATTTCTTCCCGTACATGTACATGCCAGGGGCATCGGGCAAGACTAAGTATGGTGGTGTGCCTATTTACGAGAACGGCAAATGGCGTTCAGATCAGGCAGCGGACATGTACCTTGACCGCAAGGGTGTAGATGAGTTCAAGAGCCACTTCTATGCCCTTGAAGGTTGGGACAGGGAACATGGCTGGCCGACCCGCAGGACACTTGAAGATCTGGGCCTGAAAAGAATGGTAGAGACGCTCAGCGATGCCGGAAAGCTGGGTGTCGACTGACGCGGACGCATCGTCTTGGCGAACGCTTCATTCGAATTCCATTACCACCTCTCCGGACTGGACACTGTCGCCCTCATGTACCGGAATGGCGCCGATCTTGCCGGGACGGGGAGCCGTGATATTCGTCTCCATCTTCATGGCCTCCAGCACCAGTAATACATCTCCCGTCTGCAGTGTCTGTCCGACCTGCGCGGCCACCTTGACTACGATTCCGGATACCGGGCTGCGCAGCACCTTTGCTTCGTCAACAGGTTTCTTCCGCGTGCCCGCCGACTTCGGAGTGGGGGCTGCGGGGACTCGAACGTTTGCGGCTGGCCCCGTCATCCAGCCTCGCAGGTGCGCGGGCGCTTCAGGTTCCACCGCTTCAACTTCCACTTCGTAGGTCTTACCGTCAATCGTAATGTTCAGTTTCAACGGCGCCTCCTGATCAATGCAGTTTGTGCGAAGCCTGGATCCACACACGCCCCTGCTGTGCCCACGAATGTGAGCCTACCAGCCGTATCTGTTTGATGCGTACGCGAACTCCAAGATAGGCGGCTATTGCGCCCGAGATGGCGATCAACTCCTCTTCTGTGATTTGCGGCCTTGTTTCTTCAGTCTGCATAGAATCAGCGGCCGCGGGTTGCAAGGCCTGCGGCTGAGTCTTTTGGGCGGCCTCCAGCTGCTCGACTTTTCGGGAGAGTTCAGCCAGCTGCGTCTGCATCTGTTCGAGCATCTCCGCCAGTGTCTTCACCGTCATCTTCGCCACCAGTCACCTCCGCTTCTACAGTGGAATCAGACCGTGTTTCTTGGCCGGCCGGAGCTCGCGTTTCGTGCGCAGGTATTCCAATGCTCTTGAGACGTGATGGCGGGTCATGGACGGCTCAATGATCGCGTCCACCAGCCGTCGGCCCGCAGCAACGTATGGGTTCGAAAACGCCTCACGATATCTCTCGATCAGTTCTTTTCTTCTCGCCTCCTGGTCTTGCGCTTCCTGGATCTCCTTGCGGAAGACTATCTCCGCCGCCCCTTCGGCTCCCATGACCGCAATTTCCGCCGTGGGCCATGCGAATACGCGGTCGGCCCCGAGGTCTTTTCCGCACATGGCGAGGTATGCGCCGCCGTAACCCTTGTGCAGGATCACCGTGACCTTCGGCACCGTCGAGGCGGAATAGGCGAAGAGCATCTTGGCCCCGTGACGGATGATGCCGTTGTGCTCCTGCTGAATCCCTGGCAGGAACCCGGGTACGTCCACGAAAGTCAGAAGCGGAATATTGAAGGCATTGCAGAACCTGATAAAGCGCGAAGCCTTATTGGATGCATTGATGTCGAGTACTCCGGCCTGGACCAGCGGTTGGTTGGCGATGATTCCGACGGTGCTGCCGTTGATGCGTCCGAAGCCAACGACGATGTTTGGTGCATAGCCGGACTGTACTTCCATGAAGTCGCCGAAATCCACCACGCGCAGGATAACTTCGAGCACATCGTAACCCTTCCTTCGATCGGTGGGCACGACGTCATCGAGCTCCGGATTGGCTTCGACATTGGTGTCGGGTTCCACCTGCGGAGGGTTTTCAAGGTTGTTGGGAGGCAGATAACTCAGGAGCTTCTGGCAGATCACTACGGCATGGCTGTCGTTTTCGGCGACGAAATGAATCACGCCTGAACTGCTCATGTGCGCATCGGCCCCCCCGAGCTGCTCTGACGTCACGCTTTCGCCGGTGACCTGCTTGATGACTTGTGGTCCCGTGATGAACATCAGCGCCTGGCGAGTTTGAATGATGAAATCAGTCAATGCCGGACTGTACGCCGCCCCTCCCGCGCAGGGGCCGCAGATCAGGGAGATCTGCGGCACAACGCCCGAAAGCGCGACATTGGTGTAGAACACTTTGCCGTAGCCCGAGAGCGAATCAATTCCCTCCTGAACCCGTGCCCCGCCTGAATCGTTGATGAAGATGAAAGGAGAGCCGGTTTTCAGTGACTGCTCCATTACCTCGGCTACTTTGATCGAGTGGACCTCGCCGGCCGAGCCGCCGGCTACGGTGAAATCCTGACTGGCCAGATGGACCAGCCGGCCGTTTACCGAAGCCGCCCCCGTTATCACGCCGTCAGCCGGGAGACTCTTTCCGGCCATCCCGAACAGAACGGCCCGGTGTTCGGCAAACAGGCCGGTTTCTTCAAAACTCCCGGGGTCAACGAGCGCATCGATCCTCTCTCTGGCGGTAAGTTTCCCCGACTCGCGCTGTTTCTCCAGCTTTTCGGGGCCGCCTCCCTGCATTGCTGTTTCGCGTCGATTTCGCAGTTCGCTGATTCTATCCTGCATTGTATGAGTGGCCATTTATGACTCCGTTTCATCGACAACGCCGCCGGTGGCAACACAGCAATACTAAGCCGGTGTAATTGTGATCCGGTGAGTGTTTCCACCAAACCTTACGTCGTACGTTATCGGGGTGCGGACTGGACTCGGCCCCTTACCGGCCTCCTGGGCCGGCGGTGCGGCCTGCTCGGGATCGGTCCCCAGGTTCTTCGGTCCTTCAGCCCGGGTGGAAAAGAATTTCGAGGCGACGTGCGGGAACATGGCAGCGGTGAGCACGTCTTCGTCGGAGCCGTTGCAGCCGGGCAGTGCCAGGGCCGCCTCGCGCAGTTCCTGCCACTCGGGTTTGAGAAGGTCGGCGGGCCGGCACGTAATCAGTGGTTTGCCGGTCTGTTTAACCGCCTGATCGATCACTTCCTTCTTTCTTGGGCCGATGGTTTCACCGTAGTAGCCGAGCATCAGGTCGGCGAACTCTCCGGTCATGACCTTGTAGCGCCCCATCAGGACGTTAAAGACCGCCTGCGTCCCCACGATCTGGCTGGTAGGGGTGACGAGCGGTGGATAACCGGCGTCCTCGCGGACTTTTGGGACCTCGGCGAGCACGGCGTCCATCTTGTCGGCTGCTTTTTGCTGTTTCAGCTGATTTTCCATGTTTGACAGCATTCCTCCAGGAATCTGGCTCTGGAAGATCTCAGTGTCCACCCCCGTGATGTTTGACAGAAACTCTTTGTATCGCGCACGGACGTTGTTGAAGTGCCGTTTGATCTTCAGGAGCCGCTTCCTGTCGAGGCTGGTTTCGTAGCCGGTTCCGTCAAGCATCTCTACCAGGCTTTCGGTAGGGTTGTGGCCGGGGCCGAGGCTGAGGGCACTGACGGCGGTGTCGACTCCGTCCGCACCGGCTTCTATCGCCTTCATGAGGCTGACCATGGTGACGCCGGTCGTGGCGTGCACGTGGACCTGTACCCGTACCGACTTGCCGCATTCCGCTTTGATCGCCTTGACGAGGTCGTAGGCTGGTTGCGGCTTGAGCAGAGCCGCCATATCCTTGATGCAGATCGAGTCGCAGCCGAGGTCCACGAGTTTCCTGGCCACTTCCACGAAGCCGTCGATCGTGTGTAACGGGCTGATGGTGTAGCAAATTGCGCCCTGTGCGTGCTTGCCCGTCCGTCGTACGGCCGTAACGGCCCGTTGCAGATTTCGGATATCGTTCAGGGCGTCAAATATCCGGAAAACGTCAATGCCGTTTTCCGCCGCCTTTTCGACGAACCTGTCCACCACCGTGTCTTCGTAATGCCGGTAGCCGAGCAGATTCTGTCCGCGCAGCAGCATCTGCAGACGGCTGTTGGGCATGAGTTTTCGAAAGTTGCGCAGGCGTTCCCACGGATCCTCGTTGAGGAACCTGATGCAGGCATCGAAAGTCGCTCCTCCCCAACACTCGACCGACCAATAGCCTGCCTTGTCAATTTCGGCGCACGCAGCAGCCATGTCCTCCAGTGATATGCGCGTGGCGGTCAGGCTCTGGTGCGCGTCGCGGAGGATTAATTCGGTGACATCGATTTTCTTACCCATAGTGCTTCTCTCTCAGGGATGCCTGATTCTCGTCTTTTATTAAGGATGCAACATGACCCAAGACGGGGCCTCACCTACATACTGTCCTGTGAGACTCCTTCGGCAAGGGAGGGTATGCCGTGGAACCGGCCTGCGCTGCAGGTCGGGAAATCCGGAGTAGCTCTCCTTATGTAATTCAACATAGTACATTTTGGGTCCGGATCAAAGACGTCGGCGACAGATAAAAGCAGGAATTTTCCTTCCCTGGGGAAGGCCTTCAGGGCGTCCTTATACAGTTCCTGGGCTTTGTTGATGTCTGCTGCGGTCCGGCTCAGGAAACCATCGGTTTGACTTTGTTCCCGAAAGCCGCCCTCATTTCCGTGTTAATTGGGACATCGGAACATAGTGCGGCGCCGCTTGACCGGCTGCGGCCGGCAACTGTGTCCAATCAGCTTCTCTCCTGTTCTTTGATTCTCGAGATGACTGCTGCCAGGATCTCCAGTGCAATTACGATGACAAGCATGTACGCCGCCGGCCCGAGCTGCACCATTGGACGACTATGCTGCCCATAGAGGGTTAACGGAAAGCGTAAATGTATGAGAGAATCCATGCCGGCTTTCACCATCGCCTCAGTCATTACATTATTAAGCTTCTCTGCATCCATCTCTTGGGCACTTTGGCTGACGGATTCTTCGGTTCAGCCTTCTACTTTGTTTGCCAGCTTCTGGGGGCCGGAATTCAAGTCGCCAAACAGGACGTTGCAGGCATGGTTGCAGCGGGAATCGTTCTATCGAGTCGAAGTAAAGTTCGCTTGTTAAGGCCATCAGATTTATCTTCAAATTGGGATCCCGAAACTGATACACGTCTGACTGCCTGGGAAATGGTCCATCACCTTATTCGCGTGCTGGAGGCAGGTGGCGAAGTGGCCGCTGCTAAGCTTGCGGCCAAACTCGGCAGCAGAGCCGAAACCGCTCGCGAGCTTTGCTACCACCTCTATACAGTATGCGAACGCAAAAAACGTGCGGCAGAGGCACTGTCCTATAACGCCCTGGTGCAGAGCTGGCCGGAGATCATGCGCCTTGCACAACAGGGCGGCAAACCTCGTACCATGCAAGCTCAAATGTTCGAGCAGGAGTAATCAATGGCGATCACGAATCATGAACGCATTGGCAAGACAATGGACCTGCTGAAGGCCGGTCTTGCCCCTTTTGTTGAACAGGAATTCGTAGCTGTCCACGCCGGAGCCGCTCTCTCTAAAGCACGTCAGATTATGGGAGAAGACCGCCTGCTCGGGAATAAGCCGCTCAGCGAGTGGGATTCGACAGCGTTGCTGAAGCTGATGTGGGAAGCGTGGAACGATGTATTCGGGCGTGTCCTGGGCCGTGCTGAACGAAGCCTGATCAGCGAACTACGCGAGATGCGTAACAGGTGGGCGCACCAGGAATCGTTCTCCACCGATGACGCCTATCGCGGTCTGGACTCCGCTGGACGCTTGCTGACCGCTGTATCTGCCCCGCAGGCCGACGAAATCGAGAAGATGAAGATGGAACTGCTACGCGTCCGGTTCGAGGAGCAGGTACGTGGAGAGAAACGAAAGAGCGCCGGTACGGCAATCGAAAGTGCGGCTGCCACGAATCTGAAACCGTGGCGTGAAATCGTCACCCCGCACAAGGATGTAGCAAGCGGGCGATATCAGCAGGCCGAGTTTGCCGCAGACCTCTGGCAGGTGCACCTGGGCGAAGGAACCGACGAATACCGGGATCCGGTTGAATTCTTTCGCCGCACATATCTGACCGAAAGCCTGAAGCGCATGCTGGTCGGTGCAGTGCAGCGGCTGTCCGGTAATGGTGGCGATCCGGTCGTTCAGCTCCAGACAAATTTCGGCGGCGGCAAGACGCACTCAATGCTGGCGCTCTATCACCTTTTTGCGGGGGGTGCGCCAAACGAACTGCCGGGAATCGATGCTGTCATGCAGGAGGCTGAGGCGAAGAAGTTGCCTGCCGTGCGCCGAATCGTGTTGGTCGGCAACAAGATTTCTCCCGGCAACCCGGTAGTCAAATCTGATGGTACAACGGTACGGACACTCTGGGGCGAGCTGGCGTGGCAACTTGGCGGAAAGAAGGCATTCAAACGTATAGCTGCCGATGATCAAAACGGGACCAGCCCAGGCGATGTACTGCGCGAGTTGTTCAAAGAGTACGGCCCCTGCCTTATTCTGGTGGACGAATGGGTCGCCTATGCACGCCAGCTTCATGACGGAACTGATCTGCCAGCGGGCACGTTCGAGACGCAATTCACGTTTGCACAGGTCTTGACTGAGTCTCGACTCTACCGGAACGCTCTGGTGTTCCTCGCTGCCGATAAGACAAGACTCCAGGATCTCGATGAAGCTGCCCGCCGTTATCTTGCATGGGAGTCGATCCTGGCCGAAACCAACATACTCAATCTCGATCCTCAACAGGTAAGACAGGCGGAAACGCAGAAGACTGCTTCAGACGGTGCCGTGACGGCACGGATTCCAGAGACGTATCAATGGATCCTGGTGCCGGTACAGAAGAATCCCCAGGCTGCGATGGAGTGGCAGGCTATAACCTTCTTTGGAGGCGTTTTCCCCGTCATCGTTTTCGACAATCTGAAAACGGCGGTTCGCACGGTTCTTCGCGGGAAGAAGCGAATCGAACAGGACCAGTTCATCAAGTTTCGGACCTACTACACATTTGAAGCCAGATTCTGCAATCCTGCCAGCGGGAGAGAAAAGGGCGGTGT
>JAAYAM010000243.1 GCA_012719355.1 Acidobacteriota bacterium | reverse complement strand
GGTTTCGTATTGGTGTTATGCAACCGGTTCCGTTCAGGCGGTACTTGATCTCGATATTCCGGTATGTGCGGCCGGGAATAGCTCCCGATGGCTCTATGCCGGTGCGCTCCACTCTCGAGACGCCTTGCCTGGTGCACGACCGCGATCCATCAACTCGCAGCTCTTCAGCGTGAACTCCAGCCGATATGGTCACAATGTCAGAAAGATCCGCAGTAACCGACATCAGCCACTTGTGCCTCCGACAATCCTGGTAAGGGATTCAAGTTCCGCCATGGTCCTGGCCTTGAGCTTCTCCTGTGTCGAGTTTTCCAAGATGGTACGAACGAGTTGCTCTTTCCCATCGGGTGAGTTTCCCGTCTTTGTGGCGCGACTTACTGCGCCAAGGTCAACGCCTGCCGCGTTTTCTGCGGTCTCAACCACCTTTTCAGTTTCCGGCAAGACCTTGCCCACAGCCTCGCCCGCTGCTTCGCCGACCGCCCCGAGTATCTCGCGGGGCTTCAGCACTTTTTCAAGCAGCCCCGGGTTTGAGTCAATCGTGTTGAGAGCCCTTTCAATAATCGCGTACACCTTCTCGAGCCGCACCTTCAGGTCCGCTTGAGCTTCGACACCGCGCAAAGCGAGCTTGACCTTGTCGATGACGACATCAGCCCCCACGTCGAGGTCGACGAGGTTGGCGACCGAAGCGTGCAGCGCCACCCGCGCGCGCAAGTTGGCGACTTCCAGGTCTATTTCGCCGACCTTGAGCGTCGGTACCTGCAGATCGACGTCAGGCTGCCGTGCGATTTCTTCCCGCTTTACCCGCTCTTCGTGAGTATCGTTATCACTCAAAATCAACCTCCGGAACTCACGCCGCTTTGCCGGATCCCTGAATGATGTCCGCTATCTTTTCGAGTTCTTCGATGCTTTTCTTTCTCAGTTGCTCTTCGGAAAGGCTCCGGACCAGGTTCTGTACAACTCGATCCTTCTGCTCATTGACCATCTGCAACCCTCTGTTGAGAATCCCCTTTATGTTTTCAGGAGCCTGGGCCACGAACTCCTCCACAGAATCACGATCCTTCGCTTCGGGTTTCTGAAGCAGAGACTCGAGATTTTCCACGGAAGATTGCATCTTCTTGAGTTTATTTTCGTCAAGAGACATGAGCCAGTCCCTGTCCTCTTCCTGCCACTCCGAGTATTCATGGGTCATCAGATAGTTTATGATTTCTTCTTTGTTCATGGTTTTACTCCCTTCGTTTCGCCGAAGCCTTTACCCACGTGTTTCTTAATGCAAGTGCTGTTCCAGAGCCGCGCGTGGGTTGGCGACTAAAACCTGTAGATCAGGTCGCACTGGAGACGCTTCAGCAGTGGATCGCACCCGGCAGCACCCGCACCCGAGCATGTGCCGCGCAGAGCCGAAGGAACCAGATCAAGATTGTCCGAAGGATTCGCCAAGGTGCCAAGCCACGACGTAAACTGTCCCGACAGGTTACCCTTGAAGGCATAGGCAAAGTTCAGGCGGTGGTTGCGCACATTGGTATTCGCACGCAGATCATTTTCGTTGAACGCGGCGATGACGGCATCTTTCTCGATCCGCACGAAGGTGTAGCCGAACTGTACGTCGCCGGCTTCCTTGTTTCTTCCGAAGGTCACTTCCGCCCAATAACCGCTGCGTTCACGGGAGCCTCTTACGTTATTGACAAAGTTGAAAAGAATCGTGGTCGGAAAGCGCGTATTCGTGCCCATCTCCAGCTTCATGATCGCGTCGAGATAGGCGAACTTGTTTGCAAATCCGGTTACGCTTCCGCCGGCATCCGTGACGTAGGTGTTTGAAGTCCTGGGGTAGGCGGCGGCAATCGGATCGGCATGAGTGAAATTGATGCCCGCGCCGTAGAGCGACAGATTAAGCCTTGAATTAATGCGGAATCGGGTCTGGATCTGTCCACCCACTATGAAGCTGTCGTGCCCTGTTGATGTTTCATTCATGGGCAACTGGAAGGCCACGATCGAGATGTTCTTAAGGGTGGCGGAATTCAGAGCAAAAGACAGTGTCTCAGCGAAACCTTCGGGATTGATGTCACTGTCGAAGGTCAGTCCTGTGCGGTACCAGGGGAAAGGGAATTTCCCCACATCGAATTTCAAAAATTGTGCTTTTTCCGGCCTGTAGGTGACGTATGCCCTGTCGAGCGCAAAGGCTTTACGGTTGAAAAAACCAGTGAGCGTCTGGTTGGTGGAAATCGGTTCATCCAGAGATCCCGTCGCCAGAGACAGGCCGCCGCTGATTTCATCGGAAAGTGTGCCCGTCAGGTTGAACCGCACCCGGATACGCTCTCGATGCCGCGTAGCAGTCCCTTCCTGAATGAAAGGTTCATAGCGCACGCGGATGTCTCCTCCGAAGTCGAGTTCGTGATCCGAATCGGCGGCGGCTGCCGACTGGCATGCGAAAAAAAGGACAAGCAAACCGCTCAACAGCTTTGCCGCGGTGTCTTTCTTTTGCATCTGCTACTGCTCCTCTTGTGCATTTCTCGTTTCTGATCCATGACGAGTGCGAGGATACATACCGCAGGTTACGATTAAGTAAAGCAAGTATTAAGTTATTGTTAATTTGCGCATCCGGAACGATACCGCCACTGCGGCACCAGGATGTCGGTTTTCGGGCCGGCAAAAAAAATTCGCAATCAAATGTCACAAATGGCCTTCTGCTGCAAATAATTATATAGACAGAAAAACGGGAGCAACCGAGAGTGATCGATCACCGGGAGAAGGAAGCGCTCTTCGAACAGGCGATTGCCCGGAATAAGGGATTGCTCGGCGTCATCGCCCGGAACAATGCTCCGGTCGACAGCTGGCAGGATCTCGAGCAGGAAATCCTTATCGCTCTTTGGAAGAGCCTCGACTCGTATGACGGCGAGAGTTCAAGACTTGATACCTGGTTCGTGTCGGTGGCCAGAAACACGGCCCGGGATTTCAAGCGCAGGAATCACACCAGCAGGAAAAGGCACGAAGGCATCGACCCGGGTCCGGCCGTCGTCGATCATGCCCGGGACGAGCTGAGAATCATCGAGGAGTTCTCGACAATACTTGGCGAACTGGACCGGCAGGTCTTCACGATGTATCTCGATGACCTCAGCTATGCCGAGATTTCTGCGGCTCTCGGGATAGAGGAAGTGAACCTGCGCAAGCGCATGAGCCGGATCAAAGAGCAATTCAAAGCAATATACCGGGGTGTGTAGAAATGGAACTGGAAGATCTCAAGGCCGCATGGCTGCGGGAGAGGGCCAAGTATCCTTGCAGTGCAGAGCCCAGGACAATCATGATCGATACCAGACAGAAGGCGATGAAAATGGACCGCGAGTTTAACCGTCGTCTGACGGTCCAGATCGTGTGCGGTTTCTTGTTTCTGGGCCTGATAGCGGCAGGCTACCGTCACGACGATCCGCTGCCGGCCCAGGCGGGCCTGGCCGTGATGCTCCTCTCGCTCGCCATCATGACGGCGGGTGCAACTATTCTGAAGTTTCGCCTGAGAGTAGCTCATCCCGAGCTGCCCCGTGAACAGTACCTGGCCGAACAGAGAAGCAGGATCGAAGCCCGGATCTCGCTCCTGCGGCGCAACATCAGGTGGCTTCTCATCCCGGCCATGTCCGGTCTTGTGATATGGCAGTCAAGTTCGGTCCGGATTGCGGTGGCAGTGCTGGGGATTGCGGCGCTTGTATCTACGGCGGCAGTCTGGTGGTGCCGGAGGAGGATCCGGAAGGAGCTGCTGCCGGCGCTGCACGAAATCGAGCGGGAGATCGAGTACCTGACAGATCAACGTGTCTCTTGAACCTGAGGCAAACCAATGAGGGGGCCCAATGCATCGTGGATACACGTGTCTCTGGAGAAAGGTCTGGTGGAACCCTTTGTTCTTCAGACCCGGTAAGAAGTTCTCCCGGTTCGAAGCGTGGCTCTACATCACGAATATGCTGGCTACCGGAACGGATGGGGGCGGCGGGCGCAGTCGCGGCGAGTTTGTGGCGACCATGCGCCAATGCGCCGACATCTGGAGCTGGAGTCCGTCGATGGTTTTCCGTTTCCTGAGGCTGCTTGAGGAACACCAGATGATTTCAAGGGTGGAACACCCTGCGGAACAGGGAGCGGAACACTTTATTATATGCAACTACGAGATTTACAACCCAGTGCGGAACAGGGAGCGGAACACCCGGCGGAACACTAATAAAGAAGTAGTTAAAAAAGGTTTAAAAGAAGTAAAACAAAGACACACACCTTTGCCGGCTGACGCCGACGTGTGCGTGTCGCCGAAAATTCTTTTCGATATCTACCAACAACAGAACCACTCGCTGCCCGAGGTGAAGGCACTTACTTCAGAAAGGCTCAAGAAGTGCCGGTCGAGGATTAACCAGGCCGTTCGCGACGGATGCCTCGAACAATACCTCGCAGATTTTACCGAGGCAGTAAAAAAGGCTCAGCAAACGCCCTTCCTTCGCGGGGAAGGCGCGCGCGGCTGGCGGGCGAGCTTCGACTGGTTTGTTGCCAATCACGTTAACATCTACGGCGTGCTGGAAGGGAAGTATGACGGGCCCGCCGTCAACCCGAACAAAGGAGGTGTTGATGGAAATGCAACATCCTATGGCAACGGAGCCGCCGGGAGAACGAGCAGAGGCGACCCGATTTACATCCCCCGCCAATGAGCCCGTCTGTTCGTTGTGCGGCGGAACGGGATGGCGACGCGCCGGGGATGCAGATTCCGTCTGGTATCGGCGGTGCGAATGCGTGAAGGCCCGCATCATTGCCGCCCGTCTCCAGACGATTCCGGCACTGTTTCGGGGCGCCACGTTCGAATCGTATCTCGCGCGCAATCAGAAGCAGGAGCAGGCCGCGACGCTGATGAAAAGCCGGCCGGAGGGGAGCTGGTATCTGACCGGCCCTTACGGAAGCGGCAAGACACACCTGCTGTATGCGCAGTACCACGAAATGGCGGTAGCCGGCAGGACGCGCTGCCACGTGCGCACCACAAGAGAGCTGGTGGAAGAACTCAAGAAGATGGAGATGGGCAGCGGAACTGTCTCGCCGGTAATGGCGGCGGCACGCGAGTGCACGCCGTACCACCTTTTCTGGGACGACATGGATAAGATCAAACCCACCGACTTCAAGACCGAGGTTCTGTTTGAGCTGGTGGACACGCTTTATCGCCAGAAGCACGGGCTCACCGCGACCGCCAATCACTCGTTGCAGGACCTGGTCAGGCATGAACGCATGCATCCGGCAATCGTCCGCCGCCTGGACGACATGTGCAGGGTCATCCAGATCTGAGGCGGCCGTCGAGGTCAAATGAAACCGGGTGAGCGCGTAATCTGGCTTCACTGTCCCGGGAAACATTCCTTTCTGAGCGGCTGGCGGCTGCAGAAAATCCCCGGGGAAATCGTCCGTATCTGCAGGCGCCGCATTCGTATCCGGGTGTTGTTGTGCGGGGAAGAGCGGCAGGTGTATGTCGATCCCGACAACGTCCTCTACCCGGCAGCCGAATTCTCGTAGAAGCAGTGTGTAGTGGTGCGTCAAACCGTGTCCGCGCCGCGCGCGCGGGCATCCCTTCCAAGGAGAACATATGGGCAACCTGTTGAAACGCATCGGCGGCGCCCTCAGGGACGCCGTGGTTCAGATGTTCGGCCTGCAGGTCGTTTTCGGCCCCGGCACCGGGGAAACCAAGAAGGCCGCCATCATGGAGTTTCTGGAGAACGCCATCGGGATAGGCGAGCTTGTGATCGGCCGAGACATCCTGGACGAGTCGGAATTTGTGTCGGGCCTCGATCAGGCGGCCGAAGGCGTCCTCCGTGCCCTCAAAGCCACAAACCTGTGGCACAAGTCGTTCGGAGTCTGATGCGTGAGCCACAGGCTGCACGCACGTGCAGCCTGTGGCGTCCGGAATTACGTTCCCCGAGCATTCCTATTGAAATCGGAACGGCCTGGATTATGATGGTTCCATCTCTGTGCGGTCGGTCTCATTGCTGATTTCAGATCGTTAGAACAGGCAACTACAGTCTTGCTGAGGAAGTTTCTATGTCGCTTGTGGTGCCTTTCTCCCGTCCGTATTCCGCCCATCCAGCTTCACCGCAAGCTCATTTTCATGGCTTCGAAACAGGGGAACGAATATGGAAAGAAAAGAGACAAATCAGTGTATGGTTACGGTTCTTTTTTTTCTGCTGATGGTTGTTGCAGCATCGGCGACATGGCCATCACCGGCCGCTGCTCAATCAGCCGACACGGGTGCATTGACCGGCACTATCACGGATCCTTCCGGATCGATTATCAGCGGTGCCGAGATTGAGGTGACCAATATCTCGACCGCCCAAACCCGCACAGCCCTGTCGGGCGCCAATGGGGCCTACAGGATTCCACTGCTCCCCCCGGGCAAGTACACCGTCAAGGTCAGGATGAGCGGTTTCCAGACGGCCGAATTCCCGGCGGTAACCATCAATGTCACCGAGACTGCAGTGCTGAACTGCACGATGGCAATCGGGACGCCCACCGAAACCGTCACGGTGGCGGCCGATGCTGAAATTCTTGAAACATCGACATCGACGCTGGGAACCCTGGTTGATTCCGAGAAGGTGGTGGCGCTGCCTCTCACGACACGCAACTACACCCAGATACTCGATCTGTCGGCGGGCGTGAGCGCCAGTGTCGCCAATGCGACGGTGCTGGGGAAGGGAACGCAGCAAACGAGCGTCAATGGGTCCAGCCCCGCTCAGAACAACTACCAGATGGATGGAGTGGCGATCAACAGCGTCGCCAGTCTCGGGCACGCGTCCGATCAGAATGTCGGCGCCGGAATCGGAATCCCCAATCCGGACGCGCTGCAGGAATTCAAGGTCCAGACTTCAACCTTCGATGCCAGCTATGGGCGGAATCCGGGGGCGAGCGTGAACGTCGTCACCAAATCCGGTTCCAACGAGCTGCACGGGACAGGCTTCTACTTTCTGAGGGACACTTCGCTCAACGCAAATCCTTTTTTCTACAACCGGGACAGAAAACCGACCGACCCTGAAAAACCGGTTCTCGACCAGCATCAATATGGCTTCACGCTAGGGGGGCCGCTGGTCAAAGACAGACTCCTGCTGTTTGGCAGCTGGCAGGGATCTCGTCAGGAGAACGGCCTTTCAGGCGGCGGAAACGCGAATTTCAATCTGCCTCCCATCCCCGAGGGCGACCGCAGCGCTCCCGGTTTTGCCGCCGCGCTCGGTGCGGCGAATTGTCAATTGGGCCCCTATGTCGCATGCGACGGATCGAACATCAACCCGGTGGCGCTCAACATCCTCAGACTGAAGCTGCCCGACGGCGGCTATTACTTCCCTGGATCCGGCACCGACGGCTACGCCCGGAAGGCTTACAGCATACCCGCGCGCTACGAGGGCGATCAGTTCCTTGCCAATGTCGACTACATGATCAATCCAAAGCATATGCTGGCCGGCCGGTTTTTCTATACCAGGGATCCGCAGACTATTCCGCTGGGGGGAAATCTCCCCGGAACGCCCCAGACGGATTTCTATTCGAACCACAACGTGGTTGCAAAACTGACTTCCTTTGTGAGCAACACGTTCACGAATGAAGTCCGCTTTTCCTATCAAAGGAATTGGGGAAACATCTATGATGAAGTGCTGGAGGGAGCTTCTCCGAGAGAACTGGGAATTGCTACTCCGGTTCCCGACCAGGATATGCCGCCGTGGCTGGTAATAAGCGGCGGGCCGAGCATGTTCAACTCATTTCGCCCGGCACAAAGCCTCGGCGCGAACTACCAGTATTCCGATCAGATTGCCTGGGCCAGGGGCGGCCACACCGTCCGTGCCGGATTCGAATACGAGAGGGTGCACTACTTCTCGCGGCCCGGCGCCTATCGGGGATGGTTTTTCTTCCTTTCCTTCAATGACTTTCTGGTCGGTGGTCCCGGAAATATATTCATGGCTGTAACGAACAAGGGAGACGGGCCCAAAGGAGAGTTCGACCACAACTACCGCCAGAACAATCTGAGCGCCTTTATCCAGGATGACTGGAAGGTAAGCTCCAGTCTGACGCTCAACCTCGGGTTGCGATGGGAGTACAACAGCATGTTGAACGATAGCGTCGGCAACATGACCAGCATCTGGCCGAAGCTGATGGCAACCGTTCCTGTACCTCCGACAGAGCCGACCACCTCCGGCGCCGGCCTGGTGGGATACGTGGTTCCGAAGAACACGAATCCGCGGTATGGAACTCCGCCGCCCGGTGTTCTGCAGGTGAACAACAACAACTCGATTGAGGGTCATCCTCCGTATACGAACTTCGGTCCAAGGGTCGGGTTTGCCTGGCAACCCACCAGCAAGGCGAACCTCGCCATTCGGGGAGGGTTCGGCATGTTTTACGACCGGGTGCAGGCCTACTACTTTGTGCGCGCTTACCAGGAGAGCCCTCCCTACGCGGTTTCGCTGAGCTATGGGCCGGGGAATCCTTATACTTTGCAGAATCCGTTCCCGGACCTGTCCACAGGATCCTACACGCCCCGCTGGAGCAATCTTGCCTGTGATCCTGATGGAACCAACTGCAGCGGGGGCGGTTCCGACCTGAACAGCCTGTTCCTGAATCCTGACGTCGACGTGCCCTTGACGTATCAGGGGAGTCTGAGCATCCAGTATGAGTTTCTGCGCAACTGGGTGCTGGATGTCGCGTATGTGACATCGCACGGCACCAGGCTCATGAATTCGTACAGGAATGTCAACCTCGCCCGGCTGGCGACGCCGGAGAATCCGATCAACGGTCAGGTCGCCAATACGATCGCCAATATCGGCCTGCGCGTACCCCACATCGGGTATCAGCCGACCGGCCTGGGAGGGACATATTTCGACGGCAGGTCCAGTTATCACAGCCTGCAGACAACCGTGCGCAAGATGTTCTCTCATGGATTGACGCTGCAGGCCTCGTACACCTTCAGCAAGAACCTCACTACCCTGGGTGCCGGGGACAGCTCGAATTCCAATGATCCGCTGAATATGGATCAGCAGTATGGGCCGACCGGCTGGAACCGGCCGCATCGCTTCATTCTGAACTACCAGTACGATCTGCCTCTCGGGAGGCATCAGGGAGCCAGGGGAGCGCTTCTCAGCGGATGGAGTGTTTCGGGAATCACCACAATCCAGACCGGTGTTCCCCTCACCTTTACCGAGAGCGTGCGCAACAGCATTTTCGGCGCCAGCAGTTCAAGGGCGCAGATGTGCGCCGGGGCGACTCATGACTCCATCCACACATCCGGCACTGTTCGCGAAAGGCTGGGAGGAAAGAGCGGAGGATCCGGCTACATCAATGCAGATGCATTCTGTGATCTGCCGACCGGCGGGATCTACGGCAACGGCTCCGGGTGGGGGAATTCCGGAAGAGGCATCATTCGCGGTCCGGGCCAGTTCAACTGGGACATCTCTCTTATCAAGAATATCGATATAAGAGAAGGTCATACTTTCCAGTTCAGGACGGAGTTTTACAACGCGTTCAATACTCCCCAGTTCGGGAATCCCGATACCACGTTGAGCAACACCCAGACGTTCGGGCAGATAAGCACGACAAGCGTCAGCCCGCGCATCATTCAGTTCGGTTTCAAGTACCTGTTTTAGAGTTGATTCACCATGCATGCATTCAAGGAACAATTTCGGAAGGAGAGCCTGATGGCGAACAGAAAGCAGACAAACCGGCGGGATTTCTTTGAAAACGTATCGGCTGGAGCGGCGGGAATGGCTTTGGCCGGCATATTCTCCACATTGAATGCGTCGCTGATGGCCGGTCCGCAGCGGCCCACTTATGAATCGTTCGACATGTCAAACCTGGCGAACGTTGTCAGGGAACCTAATGTCGTTGAATTCAAGCCGTGGAAATCGATGCACGCATCGATCACCTCACCGATGATCACGGCGTGGGGCGCCAGAGACGTTCCGGGATCCAAGCTGGCGATCGGTTTCGCCTACGTTGAAAGGCCCGAGACACTGGGCGGTGCTACTCATTCGCACGCCCATGATCAGTGGATATTCCTGATCGGCGGGAATTCGAAGAACTTCCTCGATTTCGATGCGGACTGTGAAATGCTGCTGGGAGACAAGGTGAGAAAGATCAACTATCCCTGCTATTTCTACATTCCTGCAAACACACCTCATTGTCCGCTGGAGGTCAAGCGCATCGGCAAGCCGCTGGTGTTCATCGATGCCAGGATCTGACATCAGGGGCGCAGGGCGAGCTTGCCGAGGAAGTGGCCGTCCAGGGCGCGGTGGGCATCTGCCGCCTGCTCGAGTGGGTAGATGCGTGCGATCTGCACCTTGAACGGCCCGGCTTCGATCAGGCGATTGAGTTTTGCAATCACCTTCGGATCGGGTATGCCGTCATAGCTCTGTACTGTCACGCCGGAGCGCGGTTGAGGCTCCGGCTCGACGCCATTGGGATAGGCGGCTCGCCCGCCTTCACGTAAGGCCTCGAGTGCTCTTTCGGCCGGCTCTCCGCCTACTGTAAGCAATGCGGCATCCAGACCGCCGGGTGCGAATTCGCGGGCGTCGGCTGCCACATCGTCCTTGCGTCCGTTTACGACGGCGTCGGCGCCCAGTTGCCTGACCAGCTCGACGCCGTCTTCTCCTGAAGCCGCCGCCAGGACGCGCGCACCCATTCGCTTTGCGAGCTGCACGGCCAGGTGGCCGACTCCGCCGCTGGCGCCGAGGATCAACAGTGATTCTGCGTCTTTGAGACCGAGTGTGTTGTCAAGACCGCACAGTGCCGTCACCGCATCCACCATGAGCGCGCCGGCTTCCACGGTCGATAGTCCTGCGGGAATGATCGCGGCATTGTTGGCCTTGACGACCGTGTATTCGGCATAGAACCCGCCCTTGGGACTGGCGAGGCTGCATCCATACACGCGGTCCCCTTCCTTGAATTGCGTGACGGCACTGCCGACGGCGGCGACTGTTCCCGCGCCGTCGGACCCGAGCACGTATGGGAAGGTCGGTTCTGTTCCGAACAGACCGGCAAATCCTCCTTCACGTTCAAAGGGATCCCATACTCCGACGCCCGCTGATTCGACACGGATCAGTATCTCATCCGGCCCGACCTCGGGAACCGGCAAGGTGCGCAGTGAAAGGGTTTCAGTCCCGCCGAAGCGGTCCATCGCGA
Source organism: Acidobacteriota bacterium (assembly GCA_012719355.1). Taxonomy (GTDB): domain Bacteria; phylum Acidobacteriota; class UBA6911; order UBA6911; family UBA6911; genus UBA6911. The sequence continues at coordinate 254 of JAAYAM010000243.1, read as the reverse complement.
CTGCCTTCATGGTTTTCATATGCGTTGTCCTCCCGCGTATGACTCAAGCAAGCCGGGTGCCACGCCGTTTGACGGCCGCCGCTTCAGTAGAGCCGCATACAATCACAAATATTCGCCTCCTCAGCAGAATCTGTGGGTACATTCCGGCTCCGGTAGGTTTCCAAGCGTATGATAGAGCATAATTTCTGCAGCTCTGAACGTCCGAAAGCCATAGGATTTTCTGGTAGTCAGTTTGAGTTTATTGTTGAGACCTT
>JAAYAM010000242.1 GCA_012719355.1 Acidobacteriota bacterium | reverse complement strand
CTACTGACATGATTCCGCCTCCTTTCAGGAATGCTCCGAATGTAATGTGACAATGTTTGCAATTCCCAATCCAACTTGCGGAGTGCAAACGGCAGCCGGCCCGGGTCAAACAGGCCGGGCGGTTCCTTGAAACAGCCTCAAGCCGTTGTTACCATGCAGATAACGTCGTGCCTAATCAGTTAGCAGCACAGGCGAGTCCCCCCAGCATGTTTTGCCTTCCTGTGGAATGAGTAGACGCTTGTCAGCAATGTTGGCCCGGGAAAGTGTCCAGTGACTATTCTGGTTTCGGTATTGGCAGGATTCGCAGCGGCTGTGTGTGCGCCGGTGGCGGTGCGCTTCCGCCAGGCTGCCGCAGGCTACTGGCTTTCCGCCGTGCCCGCGGCGCTGCTGTTCTTCTTTCTCGTTACACTCGCTAAGTTTTCAGGAGATCCGATAGCCGTCACCTATCCGTGGGTCCCCTCTCTCAGCCTTGATCTCTCGTTCTATGTCGACGGAGTAAGCCTGCTTTTCGCAATCCTGATAAGCGGAATGGGCCTGCTGGTAACCGTATATTCCGCAGGGTACCTGAAGGACCAGCCTCAGCTCGGCCGCTACTACGGATGGCTCATGGTCTTCACGGCGGCGATGCTGGGAGTGGTGACATCGGACAATCTCCTTCTTCTCTACGTGTTCTGGGAACTGACCAGCATCAGTTCATTCATGCTGATCGGGTACAGGCATGAGGATGAGGATGCGCGCCAGGGTGCGCTTCAATCACTGCTGGTAACCAACATGGGTGGGCTGGCGCTGCTGGCGGGAGTGCTGCTGCTTGGACTTGCCGGAGGCACGCTTGAGGTTTCCGACCTGCTCAATCGACGGGAACAGATTTCCGCAAGCCCGCTTCTGGCTCCTGCCATCATCCTCATCCTCACCGGCGTCATGACAAAGTCGGCCCAGTTCCCGTTTCACTTCTGGCTCCCTCGAGCAATGGTGGCTCCGGCGCCGGTGAGCGCATATCTTCACTCTGCCGCAATGGTGAAGGCAGGCATTTACCTCATGATCCGGCTGAGTCCTGTGATGAGCGGCAACGACTGGTGGAGTTCCCTCGGGATTGCAGTGGGAGTCGCAACTCTTCTGCTCGGCAGTTACATGTCTCTTTGCCAGACTGACATAAAACTGCTGCTGGCGTATTCGACAATCGGCGCCCTCGGATTGATCACTCTGTTGACGGCACTCGGATCCGCTCATGCACTCGAGGGCGCTATCGCCTTTCTGCTGGCCCATGCGCTTTACAAAGGTTCGCTGTTTCTGGTTTCGGGGGTGATTGATCACGAAACAGGGACCCGTGATGTGACACAACTGGGCGGCCTGCTTCGTTTTATGCCCGTGACGGCGGCCGCCTCATTCATCGCGGCTTTGTCAATGGCAGGAATCCCGCCTCTCTTCGGCTCTGTCGCAAAAGAAATCGCGTACGAAGCAGGAGTGGAGAGCGGCGCCGCAATCGCGACGGTGGTTTTCGCGGGAGGAGTCTCGTTTGTGTTTGTCGCGGTGATGGCCGGAGGCAAGCCGTTCCTCGACACCGTTCCGGGCGCACGCAAGAGCGGGCATCCTGGGCACGTCCCGTTCTCGATGTGGATCGGTCCGGCAATCCTCGGAGCGGTCACCCTGCTTCTCGGAATATTTCCTCAATCGGTTGGTCGGCTCCTGATTGAACCTGCAGTGCTTGCCGTCACTGTCGGTACAGGCTCAATAGACCTGCCGTTGTGGCCGGGACTCAAACTGCCACTGTTTTTGAGCCTGGCCGGCATCGTCGCCGGAGCCGTGCTCTACCGGTTCAACGACCAGGTGCGAAGAAGGGCCGCGGCGCTGATGCCCAAGTGGGGTCCGGAGAAGGGTTACGAGCTGGTGCTGAAATGGATGAACGCTGTCGCGGTCGCGCAGACACGTCTTCTCCAGACGGGGTATCTGCACCACTATCTCATAATCACCATGGCGACTGCCGTTGTGATTGTCGGGATCCCATTGCTGCGGAAGAATATCGACATCTGGTATCGCTGGCTCGGGCTTGGTCTGGAAGTGGGGCCGGGCGAGCTGCTGTTGGCGCTTCTTGTAGTGTTCGCGTCGATATGGGCCGTCCGTTCGAAGACGATCCTGGGTGCCGTTGCGGCGATGGGTGCAGCCGGCTACGGGGTTGCAACGATATACATGGTCTTCAGTGCCCCCGATCTGGCCATGACTCAATTCCTGATCGAATCTCTGACCGTAATCCTCTTCGTGCTTGTATTTCACAGGTTCCCAGGCTTTCAACGGCTCAGCTCGGCGCGCTCGCGCGCTTTCGACGGAGCGATCGCCATTGCCGGCGGCCTCATGGTGACACTGCTTGTCGTTATGGCTGCAGGAACCGAATTGGCCGGTCCGGTTTCGGAATACTTCGTCAGAGCGTCCGTTCCGGAGGCTCATGGAAGGAACATCGTTAACGTAATCCTGGTTGATTTTCGTGCGCTGGACACCATGGGTGAAACGACCGTGCTCGGTATCGCCGCCATAGGCGTTTACGCGCTGCTCAAGTCGAAGAGAGTGAAAACCAGAGGGAGCAGACAGAAATGAAGTCGTTGATACTGCATACGGCAATCCGGATTGTCATGCCCTTGCTTCTGTTCTTTTCGGTGTTCCTTCTGGTCCGCGGCCACAATCGGCCGGGTGGCGGGTTCGTGGCGGGCCTGGTGGCAGCGGCGTCATGGGCATTGTACGCCGTGGCCCACGATGCTCCGGCGGCACGGCAAGCTTTCCGGATAGACCCTAGAGTGTTGATCGGGGTCGGCTTGGGAGTCATTCTGCTGAGCGGAGTGGCCGGCCTTCTCGCCGGCCGCCCCTTTCTTGCCGGGATGTGGCTGAACCCTGAGTTCGCCGCATCCGGAGAGGTTGTGGTCGGAACGCCTCTGATATTCGACACGGGCGTATATCTCGCTGTCGTCGGCGTCGTACTGACCATCATATTCGTCCTCGAGGAGGAGTAGCATGCAGGTCGTTCTGGCTGTCGTTATAGGAGTTCTCTTTTCAAGCGGAATCTACATGATGCTCCGTCGAAATCTGCTGAAGCTGCTGATCGGGCTCGGACTGCTCAGTCATTCGATCAACCTGCTGATATTTGCTTCGGCCAGGCTCATGCGAGGCCGCCCTCCCATAGTTGACACGGAGGGAATCAGCACGAGCGGGTACGCCGACCCGTTGCCGCAGGCGCTGATCCTGACGGCGATCGTGATAAGTTTCGGCGTAACCGCATTTGCCGTCGGGCTGGCGCACCGGACGCACAAGCTGGTTGGTGCGGACGACCTCGACAGGATCAGCGAAACGGAAAGACTATGACCGACCTGCTGCTTGTCTTTCCCGTCCTGGTTCCAATGCTGACGGCTGTCCTGGCCCTGCTGGCCTACAGGTCTCTGCACGGGCAGAGAACGGTCAGCATGGTCGGCGCGGCGCTCGTGTTTGCAGCCGATATAGCACTGCTGATCGAGGTGGTGCGCAATGGCATTGCTGCAACCCGGATCGGAAACTGGCCGGCGCCGTACGGGATCACGTTTGTTGCAGACGAATTCAGCGCCCTGATGCTTGCCCTGACCGGATTGATCGGCTTTGCCGTCGCGCTCTATTCACTCGCCGGTATCGAGCGCGAGAGCGAAGCTTTCGGCTACCATCCGGTTTACCACTTCCTCCTCATGGGAGTCTCGGGAGCTTTTCTGACCGGAGACCTGTTCAATCTCTACGTCTGGTTTGAAGTGATGCTCGTAGCCTCTTTCGTGCTGATGGCGCTGGGCGGCGAAAGAAGGCAGATGCAGGGCGCGATAAAGTACGTGGCTCTCAACCTGATCTCTTCCATATTGTTTCTTGCAGCCGTCGGGATCCTCTACGGAATGGCCGGAACACTGAACATGGCAGACCTCGCCAGCAAATTCTCCGTGTCTGACTCTGAATACTCACGCTCGGTGCTCAGAACCACCTCGATGCTCTTCATAGTCGCATTCGGGATAAAGGCTGCCGCCTTCCCGCTCTTTTTCTGGCTTCCGGCTTCATACCATCTGCCGGCCCCGGCTGTTTCGGCCCTCTTCGCAGGACTTCTTACCAAGGTCGGGGTCTATGCCCTGATCCGCGTCTTCACCCTCATTTTTGTTCAGGATACCGGGTATACCCACACCGTCATACTGGTGATCGCAGGTCTTACAATGGCGACGGGGGTGCTTGGCGCCGTCTCACAGAATGAATTCAGGCGCATCCTGTCTTTCCATATCGTGAGCCAGATTGGATATATGATTATGGGACTCGGCTTGTTTACGCCTCTCGGACTGGCCGCGTCGGTTTTCTACATTGCGCACCATATAATCGTAAAGACCAACCTGTTTCTCGTGAGCGGAGCGGTTGAACGGATCGGCCATTCCTCTGACCTCAAAGTCCTCGGAGGTTTGTACCGGGCAAGACCCGAGCTGTCGATGCTGTTTCTTGTGCCTGCGTTGTCGCTCGCGGGCCTGCCTCCCCTTTCCGGTTTTTTCGCAAAGCTCGGCCTCGTGAAAGCCGGACTCATCCAGGAACAGTACCTGATTGTCGGCGTGGCTCTCGCGGTATCGCTTTTGACTCTCTTTTCGATGATGAAGATCTGGAATGAAGCTTTCTGGAAGGCTAAACCCGAACGGGCCGGCATGCTGGCCTATTCGGATGTGCACCTGCGATACCAGCTGACCCCGATAGGTCTGCTCGCGGCAGTGACGTTGTCGATAGGAATTCTGGCAGGACCGGTTTTCGGCTTTGCGGAACGCGCCGGAAACCAGCTGTTTCAGCCCGCCGACTACATCAGGGTGGTGCTCGGAGGAGTCCGATGAATCTGCTGGTGCTGAATCTATGCCTCGCTCTTGTGTGGGTGCTGCTGACCGGAACCCTGACGCTGCTGAATCTGATCATAGGATTCGGGATCGGCTATTTCGTTCTCCTGATGCTCAGGAACGTATTCCCCCGTGCCCGGTATTTCAGGACGGTGCCCTACCTTATCGAATTCCTGCTCTACTTCGCATGGGAACTCCTGCTGGCAAACCTGCGCGTCGCCATAGATGTCCTGACGCCACGGCACCGGATGCATCCGCGCGTCCTTGCACTTCCACTCGATGTCAAAACCGATGAAGGAATCACCCTGCTTGCAAATCTTATTACCCTTACCCCCGGCAGCGTCAGCCTGGATGTCTCTTCCGATCGGACGGTGATGTATCTGCATGTGATGTACGCGTCAGACCCGGAACTCGTGCGCAGGACCATAAAGGAAGGGCTGGAGCGGCGGGTCATCCGGCTTTTGCGTGGAATTGAAAGAAGGTGACTCGATGTTTGGGACCGCACTCCTTGGCATGCTGGGACTGGCGATCATGCTCGGATTCGTAAGGCTGGCCAGAGGGCCGAGCCTGCCCGACCGCGCCGTCGCGCTCGATTTCATTGCGAGCCTGGTTGTAGGATTCACGGGGGTCTTCGCCGTTGTCGTGGATGCCCCCGTGTTCCTTGACCTTGGACTGGTCCTCGCTCTGGTAGGTTTTCTGGGCACTGTTGCGTTCGCTCGCTACATCGAAAAAGGAGGGCCGCCATGGTACAAATCCTGAGCTTCAGTCTCCTTGCAGCAGGAGTTGCGTTAATGTTGATCGCCGCCGTAGGGGTGGTGCGCTTTCCGGACCTTTTTATGCGCATCCACTGCAGCGCGAAATCTCCATCCCTCGGTGTGGGACTAATCATGCTGGGCGCGGCGCTCTATTTCGATGACATAACCGTCTCCTCGAAAGCCGCCGTCATAGTCATGTTCATCATGGTAACCTCCCCGGTCGGAGCACATGTTCTGGCAAGGGCGGCATACTTTGCCGGTGTTCCGCTGTGGAGGGAGACGCTGAGCGACGAGCTGCGCGATCACTATGATCTGAAGACCCATGAATTGGGCCGTCCCGGAGCGACTCCGGCTCGACGGCCGCGCCCGCCGCAACCGGACCTCTAGCCTCGGGTCCGCCTCGCTGAAATCCGCAGGCCCATGCCCGCAATCAGTAGCCCGACGCCTGCAAGCGCTATGAGCGGCAAACGGCTGCCGGTCCTCGGGAGCTGGCGTATCATGGCCGACTGTGCGGGAATCTGCTCGTCCATGAGTAAGCCCTCCTGGGCCTCTCGTGCCGCCTCCTCCTGGCGCTCTCTCAACAGCCGCAAATAATCGCTTTCCTCAGTATCGGTGTGCTGTGCGATCACAACCGGTTCAGGCTCTCTCGGATTGAATTCCACCGGGGTCGGTTCGGCAAGTCTGGTCGGAATCTCGATTGCCGCGAAATCCGTTTCGAAATCTGTTCTTGCAAGCTGGTTCGGTTTCGGCAGAGGTTTTCCGTAGACAAACTCATGTCCGTACGTGCGGTCCCGGAAAAACCATTTCTTGATCGCAGGCGGTGCTCCGGCTCCCCTCTCTTCGAGAACGATCGAGGTATCGTCGTTCGGATTTGACCTGTAGCTCGGCCGGGTCATGACCGTCGCGTACACCTTGCGCTCGTCCTGGCTGAGAATCTGGACCGTGTTCCTGTCGACCGTAAAATCCGCAATCTTGAACACATACGTCCCCGCCTGCAGAACCGTGCCCGGTATCTCAACCGGCTGATTGAATGTCAGAACCGTCTTCTGATTCCGCTCGCCCCCCTCCGCATCCGGAAGCATCGATACTGTTGATACCACGCAACCCAAAACAAGAACTGTTACAAATCTCTTCATAAAACCACTCCTTTTTGCTGATTTTGAATCCGTTCTCCGATCAGATTTCCCAAATCCTAACACTATTTGGAAAAATCATGAGATTGGATTTCATAGTTGTCAAGCGTCGGCGCAGCGGTTGCTGAATTCGTTCCGCTCCACCCGGCGCCATCGCGGGGTATCGTGGATGGCATTAAAGGTCCGTGCTTTCAACATATTGACGGAAATGGGGTGGAACATCTACCATGTCTGCCATGACGCATCATTACAGCCCCACCACCGGCATCGCCGAGGTGGACAAGGCGATAGGGGGAGTGCTCTCAGGCGATAATCTGGTATGGGAGATCGATTCCGGGGTCGCCGGCGATCATTTCATATCCAGCTTCGTTACTGCCTGTGAAAAGGGAGGCGTTCCGATCGTCTACGTCAGTTTCAACCGCTCGCCTCAGACCATCGCATCGAAATACGCGCGGCTCATGTCTCCGGGGCGTTTTTCGCTCATCGATTGTTTCTCGTCGGGAAAAGGGAACTCCGACGAGATGTTTCTGAAGTTTTTCGACAACCCCGCGCGCAATGCCGTCCATGCCCCGATCCATATAGCCGATCCGGCCGACCCGGCGCGGCTCGAGCAGGCCCTGATCGAGGCGGGGACGCGCAACGGCGAGTCAGCCAATTACGTGTTCGATTCCCTTACCGGGATGCTCGATCTCTGGGGTGACGAAAACCGCGTTGTCCGTCTGTTCGGGCACCTGTGCCCGCGGCTTTATGACCTGTCGGCGCTTGCGTTCTGGCTGATTGAAACCGAAGCTCACAGCGAAGTCTTTCTTGCCAAGGTGCGTCACATAACGCAGGTAATTATCGACGTCTCGCTTTCGGGCGGGCAGCCCGCGCTGACGGTGCACAAAGCTTCGGGCAGAAGCGCCGCCATCGGCGTGCCGCAGCCGCTGGATCTCGAGACGGGGAGAGCGTCACAGGAGGCGGATCCGGCAAAAATCCGGAACATCGATGTGCTGACGCGGCGGGGAGAGGAACTCAGGCGCAGTTACCGCGTCGACAGCATTGTCGGCGGCAGCGCCGCCATACGCCGTCTCCTCGGAGTTGCGGCAACCGCCGCGCGTTCCCGCTCATCGGTCCTGATTACCGGTGAAACCGGCACGGGGAAGGAACTGATCGCCAACGTCGTGCATTACAACAGCGATCGTGCGGCCGGTCCCCTCGTGAAGGTGAACTGCGGCGCATTGCCTGAAAGCCTGCTCGAGACGGAACTGTTCGGACACGTCAAAGGTGCCTTCACCGGTGCGGTGCGGGACTACGAAGGCAGATTCCGCGCGGCCGACGGGGGTACGCTCTTCCTCGACGAGGTCAGCGATATGAGCCCGCGGCTGCAGGTAAAGCTGCTGCGCGCCCTCCAGGAGCGACGCTTCGAGCCGGTCGGCTCGACCAGGACCGTCACAGTTGATGTCAGAATAGTAGCGGCCACCGGGCGCGACCTCCGGTCTGAAATCCGGGCGGGCAGATTCCGGCACGATCTCTACTACCGCCTGAACGTTATCCCCATACACCTTCCACCGCTCCGGGAGCGCCCCGAAGACATTCCGCTTCTCGTCGGGCACTTCCTCGAGAAATACAACCGTGAAGCGGCGCGCAATGTCACCAGAATCCCCCGCAAGGTCATGGATGCTTTGCTTGCCTATTCCTGGCCGGGCAACGTCCGGGAACTCGAAAACTGCATCGAGCGGGCCGTCGTGATGAGTCCCGACGATACCGTCTCGTTTGAACTCCTTCCTGGGGAGATCCGGGAGAACCATCCGGACGTCTTTGCCGTCGCCGTCGCAGACACCGGCGAACCCCAGGAGGATCTGCGGCAGGCCGTCATACGGTTCCTCAGTTCGAGGCAGAAGCTTTCGGGCGTCCGTGACGCAATCCTGGAAACCGTCGAGGAAGCGCTCCTTCGCCACCTCATCGACGGCGGGCGCTACAGCCAGCGCGAACTCGCCGACCTGCTCGCCATGAGCCGCGTGACTCTGCGTAAGAAGCTCGATCGTTACGGCCTTTCCTGATCTCGACTTCATCTGCTGGTACAGATTCTATTCCGATGTAAACAATGAGAGCCACTCGTGTGTCTGGATCCACCCCGGATTGTTGAAATGCTCTTGCATAAAGTTCTTAACCTTCTGCATCCGTTGATTGAAAAAATTCATAGGTTATGTCCCTGTCATTGGCACGTCCTTTGCTCATTAGCATGACCTGACACTGATTTGAAAAAGAGGGGACGTGATGCCTATGGCTGTGTCATCCAAGTACCGCGGACTCTGCGAGACCTGTGATCACGATGCCGGCTGCACTCTGAAGCGGAGTTCCAGGCTGGAGATCATCCACTGCGAGCAATTCTCCACTCAACCCGTGACAGGGGCGTCGTGCAGTGCAGACGAAAAGGATGCGGCTGCTCCGCACCTCCCGGTTACGAGCTTCCGTCCTGATTTCAGGAATTCACATTAATGAGATGCGGGAGGGAGAATGGACGGTTCCGCTGATATTACGATGTTTGTATGTGCCAATTGTGCGCGGCCCGGTGTGAAGGCCATGGCGGCTGCCGGGATGCGCCCTCTCATTCCGGACTTCCATCTTCCGGGGCAGGTGGAACAAGTCGTGGTCCCCTGCACCGGGAGGCTTCAGCCGGAACACGTGCTGCGTGCCTTTGAGACCGGCTCCAGCATTGTGTCGGTGGTCGCCTGCAGTGAGGAAAACTGCCACCATGCCGAAGGCAGCCGGCGATGTTCCCTGCGGGTTGAATATGTCCAGTCTATCCTGCGCGAAATCGGCCTCGGCGACGGCCGGCTGGTCTTCTTGCGGCTGCCAGGTTCTGCGGCAGAGGATCTGCAGGTTTCCGCAGGCAAGGGAAGTTCCTTTTCACCGGGGGCGCTCGAGGCCCGGATCGTCACCCTCCGCGACCGGATAGTGGAGGCTTTCAACGCGTATCCGAACAATCCCCTGTTGTGCTGCAGTGCTGCGCAAGGCGGGAACAATGAATAGATTCGGCCAGAGCCTGCTGTCCGGGAGGATGATAACGACTGCAGAAGTCCTGGCTCCCGCCGGCGCCGACCCCGCTGCTCTCCGGGCCCTTTCGCTCTCAGTCCCTTCGTTCCTGGATGCAGTGATTGTCGCGGATAATCCCGATCGCATCCGCAGTTCGGCGTTTTCGGCGGCGGTTGAGCTCTCCAGGCGGAAGGCTGCAGGCGTGATCCTGTCCATGACGACGCGCGACCGCAACCGTCTGGCGCTGATGAGCGATGCTCTCGGCGCCGCAGCGCTGGGAGTCGAAGGAATCCTTTGTATGAGCGGAAGACACGGTTCCATTGATATCTGTCCCGAGGCGGCCGCCGCCGGCGACTTCGATTCCATTCAGTTGGTGCAGGCCATGAAGAGGATGGTCCTCGACGGGGCTGACCCGAAGTCAAAGAAGAAGGCACCCGCGCTGAATCTGCAGATCGGTGCAACGGTGCATCCGTACCTGCGGCCGCTGCAGCTGAACCTGATGTGCGTCCGGAAGAAGATCTCGGTCGGGGCCGACTTCCTCGTGACACAGGCGGTATTCGATACGGAGGAATTTGAAAGCTGGATGGCGGCTCTGCGGAGAAGAGGCTTGGACAAGCGGACCGCAATCATCGCGAGCGTGCTGCCGCTGAGCTCTGGCGAGCACGTCCGGGCGCTGCAGCGAAGCCGTATGTACGGTCCGATCGGCGATGACATCGTTGACCGGATCAGTGCAGCGCCGGATCCCGCTGCCGAAGGGCTTTCGATTGCGGCGGAAATCGCCAACATCCTGAGAGGAATCCGCGGGGTGCGCGGCATTCATGTCATCGGCGGCGGCTGCGGTTTGGTTCCGCCGGAGATGTTCAGTGAGAAGGCCGGCTGGAAGTCTGAAGATCGAGGGAGTGTAAATGCCTGAACGCTATCGCATCAATGTTGTTCCTGCTCCGGGAAGATTCCACCGTATCGGGAAGTTCGGAGCAATCGACTGGAGGGAAGACTGCTCCCGCTGCGCGGAATGTGTAAAACTCCGCTGCTGCTTTGACGTCCACAGGCACGAAACGGTGCACAACCGCGATTCGCTGGCTTCTGTCCATACCCTGTACGAGTGCAAGGCGTGCTTTTCCTGTGTTCAGGGCTGCACCAAGGGACTGCTGGCCCTGTCGGTCAATCCGGAGTTTCTCGAGATGGGAGACGATTGCTGGAGGCCCGACGTGATCTTCACTACCTGGGTCCAGGCCGACACCGGCAAAATCCCCGTATCGGGTGCGGGCTACCGCGGTGCATTTCACGGACCGGGATTCGACTCCATCTGGACCGACATGTCCGAGATCGTCCGGCCTACACGTGACGGGATCCACGGCCGCGAGTATATTTCGACTTCCGTCGATATCGGGCCCAAGCCGATGAGGCTCACGTTTTCGCCGGACGGGGAAATCCTTTCCGGTGCGCTGAATCTGCTCGAAGTGCAGATGCCGGTTATTCTCGATGCTCCCGCATGGCCGATCAGCGAAACCGCCCTGGCGCGGGCGCGTGCCGGCGCTGCCGGTGAACTGAAGACCATTGCGGCAATGTCCGCGCGCGAAGCGGCAACGGTGTCTCCTGAACTCCTGCACTGCGTAGCGCCGATCTTCTCGAGCTACGATATCCGCCATCGTCCGGACCTCATAGAGTCTGTCCGGAAGATGGCCTTCCTGATCGACTCTCCGGATATTCTGGAATCCGCTGAAGCCATCCTGCAGGTCAAGCCCGAAGCGATTATATCCGTCCGGATAAATCTGGAGCCCGGCAGCGTCGAACGGATTCTGGAACTCTCGCGCCGCGGGCTGAAAGTCTTTCATCTGTGCGCGGACCGGCACGGGCGCGAGCGTGGGGAGGCGGGGAAGCCCGGACGGCACATCAAGGATGCGCTGCGCGCGATTCACGGCCGTATCGTCGACGAGAGGATGCGGGATGAAATCACCCTGATCGTTTCAGGAGGAATAGCGCTGGCCGAGCACATGGCCAAAGCCATCATCTGCGGCGCGGATCTCGTGGCGGTTGATACGGCTCTGCTTGTGGCTCTCGGCTGCCGCGTCTGCCGGAATTCGCACGCGTTCTATCCCGAAGTGCAGCAGGAGGGCTCGCCGCATGGCGCATGCCCGGCGGGAATCGAATCTGTCGACAGCGCCTACGCTGCCCGCCGGATGGTTAATCTCATGGGCGCCTGGCACAACCAGCTGATCGAAGTTCTCGGCGCGATGGGAATTCGGGAAGTGCGGCGTCTTCGCGGTGAAACAGGGCGAGCGATTTTCATGGAAGAAATCGAACAGGAAGCATTCGGCGATCTGCTCCTGGTCTCTGATGAAAGGGCGACTGTATGAACACGAACATTGCTTCTCTTATCAATCCTTGTATCCCGGTTCCGGGAGAGGACCCGCGAGAAACGGTATCGAGAGAAGTCCGGCCGGTGCCCGACCGCTACAGGAATTCAATAGGGAAGTACCGGATCGTCCGGCTGGCGGACTGCGTTTCCTGCGGCCGCTGCGAGGAAGTATGCGGATATGGCGTGCACACGAAACCGGAAGGCTACGCATTGATGACGCGGCCGCGCGACCATCTGTGCATCGGCCCGGCCTGCTCTGAACACGGCCGCAGCTGCCTTGACGAATGTCCCCGGAAGGCCCTGCGGATGCGGTTGAATCCCAATCTGGAGTGCCTCGGGGATCCGCGCTGGACCGCGGACCTGATTCTTGCAACCTGGTATCAGGCCGGCACCGGCCGAATTCCGCCGCCTCACCTGGAATATCGGCATGGCGCTTCGGGAGGAGGGTTCGACCGGATCCGCTTCAGGTTCGAGATGGAAAGATCCTGCCGGCCTGTTGAACCGGAGATTCCGGATCCGGATACCGGGCTCGATCTCAACCGGCGCGGCGACGGCAGGCCGCAGATCCACATCGACATACCCGTCTACGGGGGAGGGATGAGTTTTGGATCGGTGAGCCTCAACACGATAGTCGCCAAAGCCCGCGCCGCCACGGCCTGGAACAGCTTCAGCTGCACCGGGGAAGGCGGGTATCCGGAGCAACTCCAGCCATATGACGATCACATGATCACGCAGGTGGCGACCGGTCTGTTCGGCGTTTCGGAAGAGACCATCAAGCGGGTCAGGATAGTGGAATTCAAATATGCCCAGGGAGCAAAGCCCGGTCTTGGGGGACACCTTCTCGGAGACAAGAACACTCCGGTGGTGGCGCGTATGCGTGGAGCGGTGCCCGGGACCGCTCTGTTCAGCCCATTTCCTTTCCACAGCGTCTACAGCGTGGAAGATCACAAGAAGCACCTTGACTGGATCAAGGAAGTCAATCCCGACTGCCTCGTCAGCGTGAAGGTTTCCACGCCGACGGACGTCGACATGGTAGCGGTGGGAAGCTACTATGCCGGTGCGCACATCATTCACCTCGACGGCAGCTACGGCGGCACGGGCGCGGCGCCCGACATCGCGAAAAAGAACATCGCAATGCCGATCGAATACGCCATTCCAAAAGTTCACAAATTCCTGGGCGCTGAAGGGATCCGCCACAGGATCACCCTGATCGCCTCCGGGGGAATCAGGACGGCCTATGACGCCCTCAAGGCGATTGCTCTCGGGGCGGACGGCGTCGTGATCGGGACGGCTGAGATGATCGCGCTCGGTTGTGTCCGTTGTGCCTGCTGCGAAAGCGGTCGCGGATGCCCGCGCGGGATTGCGTCCACCGATCCTGAACTTGTCACGCTTATGGACCTCGAGTGGGCGGCCCAGAGGCTGATCAACCTGCACAACGCCTGGCGGGCACAGATGGTAGCAGTCCTGAAAACACTGGGAATGAATTCGATTCGAGAGCTTCGCGGCCGCGCCGACGTCCTCTGCCATCTCGCCTCCTATGAACACCGGCGGCCGCCGGGCGAAAACGGCCATCCGTTCGCACATCGGATCGAGATGCTTCTGAAGAGATAACACGGAGATTGCGGGCTGGAATGAATACTATTGAGAAGCTGCTGGCGACGCGTTCACAGGTATATCCATGCAAGGAGCCGCCTCCGGTGTCCAAGGATGCGGAGGAGGGAGGATGCGGTGTTATCGGTGCCGCCTGCACCGTCCCGCTTGCAGGACGGGTCATATACGAGCCGTCACTGCAGATGCAGAACCGAGGCAACGGCAAGGGCGGAGGTATTGCGGCGGCGGGGCTTTCCCCGGACCAGATGGGGGTGCCGCGCGATATCCTGAGGAGTCACTACCTGATCCAGATCGCGTTACTCGATCCTGCCTGTCATCCGGAACTCGAGCGACGTTTTATAATTCCGTATTTCGATATTGCAGCATCGACACGGCAACCACACATAGACGATTACCGGGATATTCCCGGTCTTGAAGTGCGGCCGCCCGAGGTGCACCGGTACACGGTGCGCGTCAAGCCACAGGTGCTGGGGGAATTTGCGGAGCGGACCGGGCTGGGAGATCTGTCGCCGCGCGACCTGGAAGACGAATTCGTCTGGCGGAATTCCTTCCGGCTGAATGATGAATACTATGCTTCGCTCGGCGATAAGCGTGCATTTGTGCTTTCACACGGGAGAGATCTGCTGGTATTCAAGCTGGTCGGCTATGCGGAACAGAACGTCGTGTATTACCGGCTGGAGGACTTCAGGGCGCACGCCTGGATTGCCCACCAGCGCTATCCGACGAAAGGACGGGTGTGGCACCCGGGAGGCGCGCATCCTTTCGTCGGCGTCAACGAAGCCCTTGTGCACAACGGAGATTTTGCAAACTACCATTCCGTCTGCGAGTACCTTCGGCAAAGGAATATACGCCAGCAGTTTCTTACCGACACGGAGGTCTCGGCTCAGCTGTTCGACCTCTGGGACCGTGTGTACAAATACCCGCTCGAGTACATAATTGAAGCGCTCGCCCCTACAACCGAACTGGACTTTGACAGACTGCCGAAGGAGAAACAGGCCATCTACCGGCAGATTCAGGCGACCCACATCCACGCTTCGCCCGATGGGCCCTGGTTCTTCATCATCGCGCGCAGCAGGCCGGACGAAAACCGGGTTCAGCTGCTGGGCATCACCGACACTTCGATGCTGCGGCCACAGGTTTTCGCCCTTTCGGGTGACGGCGATGTCAGGATCGGCCTGATCTGCTCGGAAAAACAGGGGATCGACGCCACACTGATGAGCCTGGCAAAGGAGGATATGCGGTTCTGCCCCGTGGCCGACAAGTACTGGAACGCGCGCGGCGGATCGAGCACTGACGGCGGAGCGTTCATATTTACCGTCGAATCGGGAAACAACGGGGACCGGTCGCTTTCGTGTACAGACAAGTTCGGGCATGAAGTCAGGCTTGATTGCGGCACGGTCCGTTGTGATGTGCCCGCAGGCGAGAGTGCGCCGCAGGAGCTTGTCAGCTATTGGCTGCTGAAGGGAAACGTCGAGGCCCTTTTCAATCACGCGCTTGACCTGTCGTCGTGGCCTCCGGCGGGGCTGGTGCAATTCTGCCGCATGGTGCTGCAGGTAGCCGCAAGCGCAAAATCAACGAAGCCGGTACACGCCGCAATACGGCTTCTGTCGATGCTTCGCGACAGGCACTTTTATACCGGCGACAAGCGGCGGGCGACCGTGCTGTCGGTAGTGGACAGAATGCTGGAAGAACTGTTCGACCGGGCCCCGCTGTTCGGAGAAGCCGCTGTCCTCTGCTGGAGAAGAATCACCGTTGAGACGCGCGACAGGCTCACCGTGCCGCGTGCGAGTGATGAGATCCTGGTGATCGATGCGCAGGGATTTCCGCCCGAAGGAGATGAATGTGATGCCGTGCTCCTGTGCAGGGCATACCATCTGGGGTGGCGGCGCTTCATCGTCTACCGGCTTCGCGGGCACCGGTTTCACGGCTCCGGCCTCGGTCCCGATACCGGAGATGTGCGGATCGATCTTTACGGATCTTCCGGCGACTATGCCGCCAGCGGCATGGACGGCCTGCAGATGTACATACACGGCAATGCCCAGGATCAAGTCGCTCAGATTGCCAGGAGCGGAAAGCTGGTGATCTATGGCGACGTCGGCCAGACATTCATGTACGGCGCAAAAGGTGGAGAAGTATTCGTGCTGGGAAATGCGGCGGGCCGGCCTCTGATCAATGCCGTCGGATCGCCGCGCGTCGTCATCAACGGAACCTGCCTGGATTTTCTTGCTGAATCGTTCATGGCAGGCGACCCGCTGGCAGGTGGAGGCTTCGTTATTCTCAACGGCGTCGAATTCGACGGACGAGGCCGGATGATCTTTCAACCGACACCTTACCCCGGCGGCAATATTTTCTCACTGGCCAGCGGCGGCGCCATCTACATCCGCGATCCACACCATTTGCTGGTCGAGCAGCAGCTGAACGGGGGAGAGCTCTCGGACCTTGAAGACCCGGACTGGGAGCTGATACACCCATATCTTATTGAAAATGAACGGCTCTTCGGCATTCGCGTCAGCGAACTCCTCACCGTGGACGGCAGCAGGCGCGAACCGCGGGAGGTGTACCGCAGAGTGAGTGCAGCCGGGCTTTCCAGAAAGAGAGTGATGAATTATGATAGTCGCTTCCCCGAAATCGATCACCGAGTTGAAAAGCATTATTGAAGGGCACAGGAAGGTTCTGTTTGTCGGATGCGGCACGTGCGTAACCGTGTGCCTTGCGGGAGGGGAGCGGGAAGTGAGCATAAGCTCGTATGCCATCAGGATGGCGCGTCGACTCGACCGCAACCCGGTGGAGATTTTGCAGATAACGATTGAGCGTCAATGTGACAACGAATTTTTGAAGGAGCTTGCGGCGCCGGCGTCCGAGGCTGAAGCGATAGTCTCGTTCGGCTGTGGTGCGGGGGTGCAGGCGATAGCGGAACGATTTCCGGGAAAGCCCGTTTACGCGGCGCTCAACACGCAGTTCCTCGGCGTCCTCGAACAGCAGGCGGTGTGGACGGAAAAGTGCATGGGATGCGGCGACTGCATGCTGGCACATTTCGGCGGCATCTGCCCGGTGACCCGTTGTGCAAAACGGCTCCTCAACGGCCCCTGCGGCGGTTCGACTGAAACCAGGTGCGAGGTGGATCCCGACAGGCCCTGTGCCTGGCAGCTCATTTATGAAAGATTGAAAAGCATAGGCCAGCTTGGGCGCCTTGAAGAAGTGGTGCCGCCGAAAGACTGGAGCACAGCCTGGTACGGTGGTGCCAGAAAAATCGTGCGCAGAGAACATCAGGTCTGACCATTGACCCGGAGGGCACGTTTTGCTCCGTGCCCTCCGCGGCAGAAATGAACCTCGTTAATCCGTGCTGTAGGCGACCTCGCCATGTTGCGACAGGTCGAGACCCAGCTCTTCCTCCTCGGGTGTTACACGAAGCCCCATAGTCCAGTCAATTACCTTCAGCAGGACGATTGACATGACGAAGCCCCAGACGGCCGTTGCTATTACGGCTGCAAGCTGAATGAGGACGAGTTTCGGATTCCCGTACAGCAAGCCGTTTGCGCCGGCCGGATTGATGAAGGTCTGGGCGAAGACTCCGGTAGCGATGGCGCCGAAAATTCCTCCGACCCCGTGGCAGGCGAATACATCGAGCGTGTCATCGAGTCCGGTGCGGTCGAGCAGTACGACCGTGAAGCTGCAGATCATTCCCACAAGCACGCCCATCACGAGCGCGGCAGTGGAATCGACGAAACCGGCGGCAGGGGTAATTGCCACAAGCCCGCACACCGCGCCGGTTGCGGCGCCGGTTGCGGAAGGCTTGCCCCAGAGAGTCCAGTCGACTGCCATCCAGCTCAGGGCTGCAAAGGCGGCTGCGATGTTGGTCGTAACCAGCGCGTTCACCGCCACTGCGTTCATCGACAGAGCGCTCCCCGCATTGAAACCGAACCATCCGAACCACAGCAGCGCCGCCCCGAGAATCACAAAAGGAACATTGCTCGGCCGTCCCGCATGGTGTCCCCCGTTGCGCCGGCCGATGACCATGGCCGATCCGAGCGCCGAGACTCCGGCGAGTACGTGCACGACCGTTCCGCCCGCAAAATCGAGCGCGCCGAGATCTCTCAGCCAGCCTCCTGCTCCCCAGACCCAGTGCGCCGCCGGAGCATAGACGATTGTCGTCCACAGGACGATGAAGACGATCAGGGAGCGGAAGCGGATCCGCTCGGCAAACGCTCCAATGATCAGCGCCGGAGTTATGGCCGCGAATTTGAGCTGGAAGAAGAAGAACAGCGATCCCGGTATCGTCTCGGCGTAAACTCCATCCGGAGCAGCCCCGACCCCGTGCAGGAAAACGTGCTTCAGCTTTCCTACAAAGCCTCCCAGACTCGGGCCGAACGCGAGGCTATATCCCCACATAGTCCAGACGGCAGTCGAAATCGCGAATATGATCAGGCATTGCATGATCGTAGAAACGATATTCTTCTGCCGTACCAGTCCTCCGTAAAAGAAGCCGAGGGCCGGAGTCATAAGCATCACGAGCGCCGCCGCGATCGATACCCAGGCGGAATCCGCCTGATTGAGATTTCCGGTGTCTCCACTGGTTGCAACGGTGCCGGAACGGGCAAGGAGACTCAAGAAAGCCGCCAGAAGAACAAAAACCGCACAGAGTGAAATCATCTTTTTCTTCACGTCACATCTCCTTTCAAGTCGGCTTGGAAGGATTGCAACAGGCGTGCCACGATGCGAAGAATGTGCGAAGGGAAATGTGTCGGAACGGGCAACCGGCCTGTCCCGGTTGAAGTTGCGGCCGCAGCGGAAAGTGAAAGCGCGATGGTTCGCGGGAAGAATCACGCCTACATAATTGTAGGATGGCGTCTTGAAAGGTACAAAAACGGCACCCGGGTATAGTCCTGAACCTTCTAACGCTGAACGGCTGAGTGCAGGGTTCGGGTGCCGGTCTTCATTTCGTATGCCGTTTGAATCAGGCCATGGAACAGCGGGGCCGGATGTTCCAGTTTCGAGGTGAGCTCGGGATGGTACTGGCAGCCCAGGAAGTAAGGATGCTCGGGCAGTTCCATGACCTGCATGATTCTGCCGCTCGAGTCGTGGCCCGAGAAGACCATCCCTGCCGCTTCCAGGCGGGGAATGTAGTCGGGATTGACTTCATAGCGGTGGCGGAAGCGCTCGCGGATCCTGTGGTTCCTGTAAAGAGCCGATGCGCGCGAGCCTTCCTTCAGCGCAACATCCTGGCCACCCAGCCGCATCGTGCCTCCTTTTTGGGTGATGCCGATCTGGTCGGGAAGGATGCAGATCACCGGATCGGCGACATCCGCGCCGTTTTCAGCAGCCTCCATGGTGTGGGCGCCGGGGAGGCCGACCACGTTGCGTGCAAATTCGACCACGGCCAGCTGCATGCCGTAGCAGATACCCAGGAAAGGGATGCCGTTTTCGCGGCAGTAACGTATAACCTCGATCTTCCCTTCGATCCCTCTTGTGCCGAATCCTCCGGGCACGATGACTGCGTCCACCCTGCTCATGAACTCAGGACAGGAAGTCTTGTTGCGTTCGAGTTCCATGGTGTCGAGCCAGTCGATTTCCACCTTTACGTTGACGTGGGCGCCGCTGTGCCGTAGCGCCTCGATGACGCTGGCATAGGAATCGTGCAGATTCGTGTACTTGCCGCAGATAGCCACCCGTATGACCGGGCCGGTCGGAGAGAGCAGCCTGTGGACGAGTTCGCGCCATTCCATCAGCTGCGGAGGAGAATAGATGGTAAGCCTTTTGTGGACGATTTCCGTCAGGCCTTCTTCTTCGAAAACCAGGGGAAGCTGGTATACCGAGGGCACGTCGACGCCGGAAATCACCGCGCTCTTGTCGATGTTGCAGAACAGGGCGATCTTCTGTTTGATCTTTTCCGTCAGGCGTTCGGCGCAGCGGCCGATGATGACATCCGGACGAATGCCGCGCTCGTTGAGAAGCTTGACCGACTGCTGCGTCGGTTTCGATTTCTGCTCTTCCACGCCGGCCGGCATCGGGACATAGGTCAGGTGAACAAACAGAACGTTCTGCTCCCCCACTTCCTGGCGCAGCTGGCGCACGGCTTCGAGGTACAGCTCGTTTTCCATATCGCCGACCGTTCCGCCGATTTCGATCAGCCCTATGTCGGTCTGCAGGCGTCCGGGGATCTCGTAGAGCCAGTCCTTGATGACATCGGTAACGTGCGGGATCAGCTGGACCGTCTGACCGAGGTAATAGCCCTCGCGTTCCTGCTCGAGGATAGTCTTGTAGACCTTCCCCATCGTGAGATTCCATTCGAAGGGGCAGTTGACCCCTAAGAAACGCTCGTAATGGCCGAAGTCCATGTCGACCTCGCCGCCGTCATCCAGCACGAACACTTCGCCATGCTCGATCGGATTCATTGTTCCCGGGTCGGTGTTGAGGTATCCGTCGCACTTGATGGGGACGACACTCAGGCGGGAATTCAGGAGTTTGCCGATCGAAGCCGCCGCGATACCTTTTCCCAGCCCTGAGATGACGCCGCCGGTCACCACGATGTACTTGGTGTGGTTACGCGCCCAGTCGATTGCTTCCTTCCATTCACGGCCGCGCTTGAGTGCCGTAACCGCGGTCGTATCGGGTTGTTCGGCGAGGAATTCCTCCAGATCTTTCAGCCCGATGCGGTATTGGCCGCGATTGCCGACCTTGATCGAGCGCAACTCGTTGGATCTCACCCACCGGCGCACTGTGCTTACCGACACCTTCAGACGCTCGGCTACATCCTCCAGTGTTAACAGCTGTTCGTCACCATTCATAGCGCAGATACCGTTCAATGATTATCAATATTGATCAATGCTACCCCCACTCTACTCCCACTCTGATTTGGAAGCAAGATCCCTCTCCGTGCGCGATATGGATCTTTGCGTGGATCTTCAAATACAATTCTGTAATAAAGGTCCGCATCAACAAACAAAAGTGTAAGGACGCCGGCTGGGCAGGTTTTCGGCGCATGCAGGTAACTTATTGAAACGAAAGCTTGTAAGGCGTGAAAAGGTGACGTCGCCTCTTTCTGGCAGACTTCTTGCAGTCATCAAGTCCGAAATTGTGGAGAAGGTGAGATAAACCTTAATTATTGAAAGGGAATGAATCAATGAGCAGCTCCAGATTGAATGCCGTGGCAGCGGTGACAAACTACAAGCCGATTGAAAAGGCTCTTAATTTCTCGGAAACGCCGTCGAAGGATCTGTTCGGCATCAACGTGTTCAGCGATTCCGTGATGAGGGAGCGGCTGCCCAAAGCCGTATACAAGGCGTTGCGGCGCACGATCGATAATGGAGAAAAGCTGGACATGTCGGTCGCAGATGCCGTCGCGGTGGCGATGCGGGACTGGGCCATCGAAAACGGGGCGACGCATTACGCCCACGTCTTTTATCCTTTGACCGGCCAGACCGCCGAAAAGCATGACAGCTTTCTCGAGCCGAACGGAAACGGCGGAGTACTGGCGGAGTTCTCGGCGAGGCAGCTTATTCAGGGCGAGCCTGATGCTTCGAGTTTTCCGTCCGGGGGACTCCGGGCCACCTTCGAAGCGCGCGGCTACACGGCGTGGGACGTGACCAGCCCGGCATTCATTCTGGAGAATCCCAACGGCACGACGCTCTGCATACCGACGGCGTTCTGTTCGTGGACGGGAGAAGCGCTCGACAAGAAGGTTCCGCTGCTTCGCTCTATGCAGGCGCTCAATACGACGGCTCGGAGGGTCCTCAAACTCTTCGGCCACACGAATCCGGGACTGGTGTTTTCGACAGCCGGGTGTGAACAGGAATACTTTCTGATCGACCGGAACTTCTTTTTTGCCCGGCCGGATCTCATCAATGCCTCGAGGACGCTCTTTGGCGCCAAGCCTCCCAAAGGGCAGGAGCTGGAAGATCAGTACTTCGGTGCGATTCCCGAGCGTGTTCTGGCCTGTATGCTCGAGACGGAGCGCGAACTCTACAAGCTCGGCGTGCCGGTCAAGACCCGGCACAACGAGGTGGCGCCGGGGCAGTATGAAATGGCGCCCGTTTTTGAGAATGCGAACCTGGCTACGGACCATCAGTACCTGACCATGACGGTGCTCCAGAGAGTGGCGCAGAAGTATGGAATGGCATGTCTGCTGCACGAGAAGCCGTTTGCCGGGATCAACGGCTCGGGTAAGCACCTGAACTGGTCGATCGGGACTCGTGAGATGAATCTCCTCGAACCGGGAAGTACGCCGCACAGCAACATGCAGTTTTTGGTGTTCTGTGCCGCGGCCATCCGGGCGGTCCATCTTCATGGAGATCTGCTGCGAGCGACCGTGGCGCATGCGGGCAACGATCACCGGCTCGGAGCCAACGAGGCTCCTCCTGCGATAATTTCGGTGTACCTCGGAGAGCAGCTCACCGAGATTTTCGAACAGCTGGCCAACGGAGGTGCCAGGAGCTCACGGGCACCGGGATTCCTCAATGTCGGGGTAGACACGCTGCCGCCGCTCCCGAAGGACGCCGGTGACCGCAACCGCACAAGCCCTTTCGCTTTCACAGGAAATAAGTTCGAATTCCGTGCCGTTGGAGCCAGCCAGTCGGTGGCCGGTCCGCTCGTCGTGCTCAACACGATCATGGCGGATTCGCTGAACTACATCGCTACGCAGCTGGAGAAGCGAATAGACGGCGACCCGGGAAAGCTCAACAGCGCCGTGCAGGATGTGCTCAGAGAGCTCGTCCGGGAGCACAAGTCGGTGATCTTCAACGGTGACAATTATTCAGAAGCCTGGCACGCAGAAGCCGTGAAGCGCGATCTGCCGAATCTCCGCAATGCGGTGGATGCTCTTCCCGTGTTGCTGAGCGAGAAGAATGTCACCCTGATGTCGCGGTACTCCGTTCTTTCCCCTCGTGAGATGGAAAGCCGCTACGAGATCTACATGGAGCGCTACATAAAAGACGTGACGGTGGAGGCGAGACTGACACTCGAAATTGCCAGGACGACAATCTTTCCTGCGACCGTCAAATACCAGCATCAGCTCGCTTCGGCGGCCCTGGCTTTGAAACAGCTGGGTAAGGATCCATGCCTGACCGTCCTTGACGAAGTCACCGGACTTGCCAGAAACCTGCAGGACGCCATTGTGGTGCTGGAGAAGACGCTCGAAACTCGCTCCGACGGCTCGACACTCGATCATGCGACGCATGTTCGGGACCACCTGATCCCCGCAATGGGAAGGGTGCGTGAAGTGGCCGACAGGCTCGAGTGCGTCGTTTCGGACGAATTCTGGCCGCTGCCGACTTATCAGGAGATGTTGTTCATAAAATAAGTTCCAAGCCGCCGAGGCCATCTCGCGAAAGCAGGGATGACCCCGGCGGCACCGATTTTCAAGAGATATGGCCGGGCGGGTTCCCGGGTGCTACACTTTCATCAAACCGTTCCCCCCTCTGCTGCAGTTGAGCATCCTCATAATCTTATCTTCAGGAAGGAGGAACGCCCGTGAAAGCTGTAGTCTACAAAGAGCCGTTCAGGGTGGCCGTCGAAAAAGTGGCCGATCCCAAAATCGAGCATCCAAACGATGTGATTGTGAAGATTACGTCCACCGCCATCTGCGGTTCGGACCTTCATATGTATGAGGGCCGCACTGCGGCCGATCCGGGAATCGTGTTCGGTCACGAGAACCTCGGAATCGTTGAAGAGACCGGGAAAGGGGTGAACTGCATCAGGAAGGGCGACCGCGTGGTGATGCCGTTCAATGTCGCCTGCGGATTCTGCAAGAATTGTGAAAAGGGGTACACGGGATTCTGCCTCACCGTCAACGAAGGATTTGCCGGGGGCGCCTACGGTTATGTCGCAATGGGGCCATACCGGGGAGGGCAGGCCGAGTATCTTCGGGTGCCGTATGCCGACTTCAACTGCCTGAAACT
>JAAYAM010000241.1 GCA_012719355.1 Acidobacteriota bacterium | reverse complement strand
GAGCAGATTTTTCATATCGTCACCTATGCCAGACTTAGAAGTCCAAAGCCTATCATTACCGTAGAAAGGTGGCAACCGGGGAAGGTCCAGCTTGCATATTTGTCCTGGCTCCCCAAAAGTCCGGTTGTGGGAAACTACCCTCAATTCATGACGTCTTGGTCTGTAGCGGGGCGGGATTCCGTCTGTATGCACTTTGATCTACAATCGCTCCCGCTTTGCCATTTGGTCTTGTGCTGTTAATAGAATTCGTCATGGTAGAAGCGCTTCCCGGATAGGTTAATCAGAGTTTCAGCAAATTGGCGAACTGGATCGTTGGATTCTGGTGACCATCTGGTTGCAAGATGGCACCTCCCATCCTTTATCGCCTCGACGGTCCAGGTAGCGCCATCCAGCCCAATGAGTATGGATCCATCGATTCCCATTGTTTGACCGAACTCATAAGGCTGTTCCCAGATTTTAGGTATGGCATCCTGAAAGAGGAAATTAACTGCACTTTGGACCATATCCTTCGGCTGCTCTCCTCCCCCCAATTCTTTGTAAACATCAACAGTCTTTTGTTCTATCAATCGCCCGTGCGCGTAGCCGCCCATCCCATTGAGCTCTTTATAAATTAAGCTGACCTTGCCAGGGCCGATCTTGATGAGTTGAATCAACACAGGGTGATGAAAGGTGCGCATCCACAGAAACCGGTAGCTCTCAGTTTTTCTTTCTAGAAGTATTTTCGAGCAAAATGACGGTTCATTGAAAGATTCCAGTTCAGGATCAAAGGAATCAATATCCTTTTGCCTTGGCTCCATGAACTTCACCTTAAATCTGTCTTCCACGCCTGGAGAGAGCATTACTTCCAGTGTCGCCTTTTGTCCTGATTCAATCCGGATTCCACGACGTATCCAGGGGGCAAGCCCATTGCCTACTATCGCAACCGCATAATCCCCAGGCTCTAAGTTTTCCAGAGAAAATGTCCCATTCGCATCTGTTATCGCCTTAAGTTGTGAGCCCGTCAGAAGAAATACTTCTGCGCCGCTGACCGGCTTCTTGTTCGAGTCAACAACCGTTCCGTTGATCGTTGAAGTGGCTTCGCCCGGAGATAGCGTAAACAATAAATAGAGAAGGAATCCCTTAAAAAACATTGAATTTCTCCAATACGGGAATCAAGCGGCACAGACGTTAATGCTGTTTCAACTGACCGATCACGCAGCAGGACAAATGGTTCACAAAATGAGATCCAGCCCTCTGGACTCCCGAAAAGTCCGGTTGTGAGAAACCAGCCCGTGAGAACAAAATCCTGTTCTGGGCGGTTCAGCTGTCCGTTGGTCTTTTTTTCAGAATCAATATTCTATTGATGAAAGGTTGAGCCCCAGCGACATTGAACCGCATTCCAGAACACATTTTACTACAGTCGACAAATCCAGGAAAGAAGAAGACTTATGCCGCATCCAATCCGATTAGATCATTTACGGCGTGTCGAAGCTTCTGTTTGCAGCCCAGGTACTTCTCGGTTGTTTGCACAGAAACATGCCCCAGCAGAAACTGGATCTGCTCTAGTTCGCCGCCGGCAAGATGACAGAGACGAGCGCATGTTCTGCGCAGGTCATGCGGAGCAAGATTCTGCAGGCCGCCGCGCTTGGCGGCTGCTTTAACCACGTGCCATACCGCTTTCGATGTAATCCCGGGTCCCCAGACTTTGCCATCTCTGTTGATTCTGCGGAAGATTACTCCTTCCGAAATTCCGGCTGAAGCGGTCCATTCATCGACGGCGTGCTTAACCCAAGTGGGCATCGGAACTGTTCGGACATGCCGACCCTTTCCAACGAGGTCGGCAATAATCCAATGTTCTTCCCGGAGCTGTAGGTCTTCCACTCGAATAACAACAACCTCTGCGCGGCGAAGCCCGCAACCGAGAAGTACCGCCAAGATGGCGTGATCCCGTTTACCGCGCAGTGTGTCCGATCGTGAGTTATGGAGAAGGGCTTTTCCTTGATCAGCCGTCAGCCAGTTGCCGATTCGGATGCCCAACCGTTTGGCTTTTTTGACTCTGGCGATGCCAGCCGCCAGTTCCGGACTTAGCAGGCCGGAATCTGCCGCTTCATAGGCAAGGCGTCGCACAGCCGCGAGCCGAACATTGATTGTTGATGGGGCGAGATTCTTCTGTTCAAGAAAGAGGCGATACCGGAGTACGACTGTCCGATTGAAAGCAAGCCGCGGTTCCGAGCAATACCAGGAAATGAACTCGTCGATTGCATATTCATAGGATTCTTGAGATGCCTTAGCTGGAAGCGAATCAATCACCGCATGTTTTGAATGCTCTAAGTCCGGAATCCGGAGAACTTTTCGTGGGCGGTGATCACTTTTCCGAGATTTTCTCATAACCGACGGCCTCCTTTGCCGCTTATGTTCTTTATCGGCGGATGTCGCGATTGAAGAAGGATGCCAAGGAGACTCACTATTTCTGCATTCTTTGAAGGAACAATTGAAATCTTCGGCCAATTTGTGTCATATAGCAGATATGCGAGTCCAGCCAGATGATCTCATTGCGGG
The DNA here is from genome assembly GCA_012719355.1 of Acidobacteriota bacterium. Lineage (GTDB taxonomy): Bacteria > Acidobacteriota > UBA6911 > UBA6911 > UBA6911 > UBA6911. The sequence goes on along the minus strand of JAAYAM010000241.1, from coordinate 1,682 downwards.
TCTTCCTGCGAAGCTGATTCGGAAGCTCTTGCGCCACAACAGACAATTCCTATCGGTAGCCGATGTAACTAACGTGTTGGGACTTGGGGATGAAGATGCGGCGCGTTTGCTGAAGAATCTGGAAACGCAGAAGTTTATTAAGAAGAATGCGTCCGCTCCCGGCGTTGAAAAGACTTGGCAGCACACGATCAAGGGAGGAGCTCTCAGCAACGCCCTATTCTCGGCGCCCGTTACCCGGTTAAAGGCCGAGAGTGCACTTAGCGGATTGATGGATCGCGTGAAGGAAGTGAATGGAGACCGTAGACTTTTGTTTCGGGTCAGGAGAGTCGTCGTATTTGGCAGTTTTCTTAGTGAATCGGCCACCGTCGGAGACTTAGATATCTCGATTGACTTGATTCCCAAGGAATCGAATAGAAGCAAACATAGGGAATTGATTCTGGCACATGCAAACGCAGCTGAACTAAACGGCAGACAATTTCAGAATATCATCGAGCGACTCGATTTTGCAGCCCAGGAAGTGAGATCATATTTGAAAGGCCGATCGAGAATCATCCAGCTGACTGATTGCAATGACGGCGTTTTGGAGATTGCCGAGAATCGGGTCCTCTATGAAGATCCGGAGAAAACGCCAACTGTGCCAAAGGCTATTGGGCCTAAAGTGCGACTGCGCCGGATTAAGGGTTGCCCTTTTTGATCGTCAGGGCAAGTATCCCACAACGGGACTTATAAGGCGTAATTAGGATCTGATGATAAAGTTTATGGCCGTAGCATCATAGCCTATGTGACATCTTATTTCTGTAGAGGATAGATTCGAGCTTTCAACAGGGCTTACTATTATCCCTACACTTCCAGTGCCGCCTACCGTCCGTGAGCAGTTCCAAACACAAGTAACTGTAGAGCGCCCAAATGGGCAGCGGTTGGAAGCATCATCGACCTTTGATCTTCAGCATTTCAGATTTGTGGATGGTGGCAGTAGATGGGTTATTGTCATCACCTTTCCCTGCCTGTCTAAACAGGACGTGCCGATTGGTAGTCGAATTCTGGTCGATGAAGAAATTGCGGCTCTTTGGCCAGCTCCAAGCCGATAATTCAGCCGCATTATCCTGTGAAGAGGGATATGGCACGGGAAGTTTCCCCCCAAGGGGACTTCTTGGGAGCAAACCAGGTATTATTCACAAATGCCCATGAGGGAAATACGTCCATGATCTCCCTTCCTAGAGACCAGATTGTGAATGAGAGATCGCGCTTCAAATCCCTTTTGCTGGTCTTTATTGCTTTTGGAGCTTCCCTATCGGGTAGTGCGCTATCTGCCGAGATTCCTTCTCTGTGTGCAGGCGACGCAAAAATAAAAGTGACTCGACACGATCTTGGATCGGAGTGGAACACAAAGCCGGTTGAAGTACTGACCGCGGAAAAATGGAAAGTTGTTTTCCGCGTGGATGAAATTCCAGTGCAGGCTGAACTAAAGGACAATCTAATCCTCAGCTTTGGCAATCAGCGCGTTGATTCAAGCGAACTGGAAACAGGATGGATCCCAATCAATGGTAACTATGGGTTTGATGGCCTACAAACAGTTGACTTTGATCAAGATGGAATAGAAGATGCGGTGGCAACCTTTAAGGGAATTCCGGGTTTTAAATGGGTATAAATCTGGGAGCCAGCCCCCAGACCCCCGGGATTTT
>JAAYAM010000029.1 GCA_012719355.1 Acidobacteriota bacterium | reverse complement strand
GGGCTGGGTCGAGCCTTTCTGGCTGGAAACGTTCAGATGAATCGGCATCGTTCCCCCTCTGGTCAGGCATGCTCGATTTCAGTCTGAAGGGAGTTCGCCGTCGCCCATGTCGACGATTTCGATGGCGCTCCATTGATCCGCATCATGGCGGAGGTACTGCGGCCCCCAAACCGATGCGCCGAAACGACAGCCGGGACCGCATGTCATGATGACGGGGTGCAGCAAATCGTGATCGGCATCTCTGTCGCGGTCGTACACGATATGAACCTCCAGCGTGTTATTGCGGCACTTCTTGCACATGCCCTGCAGTCGCACGCCCCAAAAGGAGTGACTGCCATCACGGTATTTCCCTCGGTTGCCCTTCTCCGGATATAGGAAGGCCGGGCCTTTCTCGAAGACTCCTTTTTGTTCGCAGTGGCGGCAGACGACTTCAATGCCTTGCTTTAGAATACACTTGATTGATTCCATGTTCAGTCTCCTGTTCTCCCGTGGCACCTTGCCCCAAAGATGCTCACTGGTCCACTAGCCACCGCGTCGACTCCTCAAGTCGCAGGGAACAATGACGCAACTCTGCGACAGCAGTCGACGGTGTGGACATCCTAATTATTGACTCGGGCGCAACCCTATAGTCACTCGGGGCTATCTCAATCGTGTTCCTCATTGAGCCAAACCCGTGAAATGGTCACTCTAGTTCCTTCAGCAACCTCTCTGCCTCGTCTGCCAAGCGATCAGTGTCCTCCGCGATGTCCTCAAGGCTCCGTCCTTGCGCCAGACGGTTCACTTGGTTGTCCTTCATGATCTTGTCCATCGCCTCCTCGGTCATCTCGCCGGACAGGAAATCCGACATCTTCTGCTGCATCTGGCTCAGATTGGAGAGACCCTCGGCGAATGCCAGCGTGCCGTCATCGTCGTCCTTGAAAGGCAGAACGAGGGATGCGATGAGGTTGTCTCCGTCGGTCTCCCGGAAGCACTCGGTGCCGGGCCGGATCGATCCGGCGATCTGCCCGCCGATCTTGGCCAGCTCATCCAGCGTGGTACCGTCGGCCGGGATCCCGTGCATCAAGGGAAGCAGCCGGGCCTCGATGGCAAGCGTCTTTCCGTCCGCGCCGATCCGGACATGAATCGGGTTCACGGACATCACCACCATGGCGCCGATATCCGGCAGATCAACGGCGCTGGCCCCCATGGCGTCGGCAACCGCCTGGACATATTCTTTCCACTTTTCCATCGGAACGCTCCTCCTGCCCGCTCAACTCGCCGTTTGGGTTGAACCCAAAGCTGTTTTACAGCACGCGCGCAGAATAGCACAGGATACTTTACCGAGGCAAGCGTTGCTGTTGCGCCGCAATGCAAAGTACGGCGCAGAAAGCGGACTCGAAATTTTTGCGGAATTATGTTCTACTATCCGCGTTTCAGTGGAAACTCTGTTTTCATTCAGGGAGCAGACCATGGCAGACACGCAGTTACAGATCGAGCGGGTATGGGGCGGAGGCAATCCCGGCACATTCAACCGGGAAAGCGCCATCAAGAAGCATCTTGAGGAGAGCGAAGCCAGCCGCGCGCGTCAGGAACAGGAGGCGGCACAGGCACGTCGGGCCGCGGAAAAGGCCAGAGAGGAAGCCGAACGGCAAACCCGGCTTATCGCCGAGCAGACCCGCCTGGCGGAGGAAGCGGCCTGGGAAGCCCGCCGCCATGCAGAGCAAATGGCCTGGGAGGATAGCCAGACCCGCCAAGCACCCGAAACCCTATTCCGCCTAGACCGACGTAGCGTCCAGATGTTGAATTACTGCGTGTCGACCATTAACGATCAGAAAAAGTTGTCGGAGCAGGCCATCGGACTCGCCCTGGAAACCTTCAGGCCCTTCTATCAGGAGCTGTCCACCCTAAACTCAAACTTTCTCCTAGACTTCAAGCACAAGCAAATGCTTGTCGAGCTGCGCGATAGATTTGACCCGCTCTGGCAAGAACTTAATGATCTGCGGCGTGCGCGGCAGGCGGAGCGGCTGTCGGGAATGCGTCCTCAAATCAAGGAGTTCTGCCGGGATCTTTTGAAAGCGTCCGAAAAATTGGATCTGGATGAAATCCTCCGGCGGCGTGAGGCGATCCATGCCTATTGCGAGGAGCTTAAGGGGATTTCATCCATCGGAGAACTCGACGATATTAAAAAACTCCGGTCGGAGTTCCAGAAACTGGTGAGCGAGGTCAATGCAGCGACCGACTGGCAGATCAAGTGCGACGTTCATAACGCCAATGCGAAAGCGGAGGCAAAATTCCAGCCGCTTCAAGGGTTCACGCCCAAGCAGCTGCAAGATGCTTTCGCAGACATCGAGTTTGCGAACGAGCTTGAAAGCAAGGCTGAGAAGTGGCGCCAAGGAACGTCAAAAGTGTTGTATGTGCTGCCTTGCTTCTTTGTGATGCAATTGATCACAGAGGGAACCAAATTTATAGGATTTCTTGCTATCTTTCTGACAGTCGTCGCTTTGATCTCTGCAGTTACGGGCTATTGTGTGCGGAAGGGAGCACTCAAGAAAGCTCAAAATATCTACGCTTATGTCAACCAGTATTTCCCGAACGCCAATCTGAATCAGCTCCGCGACCTTTCCGCGGAAGCCAAGTGGGATGGTAGGGCGTGGGCGATTCCGTACGAAAAATGGGCCAACATGCTGGATCTGAACCGGCTGAAGATTTGTCTGCCGGGGTGACGGTTATTTCTTGTCGGGATTGCCGCCGTCGAGAATATCACGGCCAATATCGGCCAATGTAGTGAAGCGTTTGACGCGCAATTCCGAAAACCCAAGGCGGCGGGTGAGGCGTGCTATAACGCCTCGTTCCCGCCCGCTTGTAGGAGTTTCATCCCCGGTTTCCCGCGCGTATGCTCATAGCAGGCATAGATCCTTGCACCCGGGAAGCTTCGACAATCAAGGCGGTGAGATATTTGAAAAATCACCTGGCAACGCGCAGAGTTCAACAGTTTGACTGCCTCCGCGTAATGAGGCTCATCCAGGCAAGCGGCGACTTCATCCTCAATCAAAAGAGCATAATTGGGGGTCGCGTCATTCAAACGCACCTTGAGTTGGCTCAGCAGGTATTCGCGGCGGGGCTCCATTTTTTCCCGTAGCAACGTCTCGGTTGATGACTGCAGTCTGACGATATGGGATGTGGACATGAACTCCATGGAAATACTTCCCTCTTCAAACCCTATCGTTACCGGGGGGCGATGCTCCAAGGCCGTTGGCATTAGCGCGTGCATAATGGCTTCGAAGATGGTTGTCTTTCCCCACGCAGACCCTT
>JAAYAM010000240.1 GCA_012719355.1 Acidobacteriota bacterium | reverse complement strand
TCAGTCGGCTTCTATGACGAGCAGCCAGTCATCGGTCCCTTCCTCATTTGCTGCCGGAGGGGTTAACTGCAGAGTTCCCCTGTTAGGTAGGGCTGATGAGATTTCCTGGAATCGTCCGGCTGTCGGATCATACCAGCGTGCGCGCGCGACCGTGGAGAATCGGGACATATCGACCGTTATCGTCCTTCGTGTCGGCAGGTATGCGATTGCCAGGGTCCCGTCCGGCGTTGCGGCCGCAGTCAGATAGGCATTGCCGGTGATTCCGCCGCTTTCGGAAAAGGTGCCCAGGCCGGACACCACCACGACATGATCCTGATCAGGGATGAGGTTGTACCAGGCGCGCCCGGAAAACAGCGACTTGACGTGACGCACCTGTTCGGCTCCGGGCGTGTGCAGGTTGTCTTCCCATCCGTCCAGGAACTGCCAGACGAAGCGGTTCCCGTACATCTGCCCCGCCGCCCCACTCAGGAGCGCCCAGTATTCCTGCTTGCGCAGATTGTGCGCACTAGTCCCTTCTCTCTCAAATTCATAGCTTGCTTCCGCAAGGAAGGTTGGAAGGAAATTCGGCCGGTTGTAGTCCTTCAACACCTGCGCATACGTGGGAAAGTACGTATAGGAAGAATTCAGCTGGATAAGCGGTCTCCACGATTCGTCATCGAGCGATCCGCTGGTGGGGAACTCGAGAAGCACGGTCTGGATATGCCGCTCGTCCGTTTCCTGGATGCCGCGTGCAACCGCCTGAACGAGCGCCGTATCGTCACGATCTTCCCAGTCCTGGAAATCGTTTCCGTGAAACCAGATGATGTTGTCGTAACTCCTGTACCTGCTCCCGACGAAACGGCCGTATGCCCGAGCCACGGCTTCTCCGTTGCTTCTCAATAGCGGAAGCCAGTCCAAAGTTTCGATAGGATTGAGCAAAACCACAATCCCATGTTTCGCCGCGAGCCTGATCATGGCATCAGCACGGAGGAAGTAACGTTCGTTGGGTGTGGCAAGATTATCCGGCGTGTTGAATGGGACGATTCCGTCAAAAGTGCTGCCGTCCGGCCGCCCGCCGGTTTCAGGCTTGCACAGGAGGTTTATCCAGACCGTGTTGAATCCTCCGGCCGCGCGGGTGGCAAAATAGAAGTCGGCTTCCGATTCTGAGAGTTGTGCGATCAGTGCTTGCGGTGAATCACCCGTAATCAGGAACGGCTGATTGTCCTGATCGACCAGGTACCTTCCGTTCGAGCTGACTTCAAGAGGATAGCGCCCGACTGAACCGGGAGGGGAGCCGGCAGCAGGGGCCGAATTCCCGCCACAGCCGGAACTCCAGAGAAGCAGCACACAAAGGACAATATGGAATCCGTAATTTCTCAGGGCTCTGCTCTCCTCCAGATTCTGCATTGCGGGGGGAGAGGGGAGACAACTAATTCTACAGTATCAGCAGGCCGCAGATCATACAAATCTGTGGCCTGCTGACATGAAAGCATGATCAGAAATCCAGCCGCACTGCCAGCTGGGTGATCCTCGGTGCGAAGGTCTCGGTGGACTTGCCGAACGAGCTCGTAGAGCTGAGATTGTGATTGGGAATGTCGAAGTTGGTGTGATTGAAGAAGTTGAAAAAGTTGAACAGCAGGGACAGTCTCGTTCCTTCCGTTATGCTGAACTGTTTCTGCAGGCTGAAGTCCACGTTCCTGTATCCCGGCCCGGTAATGCTTCCACGGCCCTGGGGCGCATTGCACCACAGGCCGCCGAAAGAGTTTGCAGGGCATGTGTATGGACCCCACTTCGATGCGTCGAAGTACCCGTCTGCAGGGCTTCCCTCGCGCACGGAATTCATCGGGCTATCCGAGCCGTTGTAAACGATGCGGTCGTTCGGCCGGCCGTCCTTATTAAGGTCGTAATCCGTGCTCGAGTGGTAGGGTGAGAAGGGTACGCCGCTCTGAAGGCTGACGATGGTGTGGATATGCCATCCGCCCAGGTACTTGTTTCGCTTCATGAACGGAAGTTCGTAGCTGATGTTCGTGACGAAACGATGCTTCATGTGAAAATCTGCCGGACCCCAGTCGCTCATCGGATTCATCGTATCGGTCGGGCCTCCCGCGATCTGTGGACTGCCGCGTCCGTTGAAGAGATCACTCAGATTATCCAGGGTCCTGGACCACGTGTAGCTTGCGTTGAATCCCAGCCCGGCAGCATAGTTCTTCCGCACCGTCAGCTGCATCGCATGGTACTCGGATTCGAAATTGTTGTTCCGGAAATTATCCTGACCGATATCCGGATTGATACGCGCGGCCGATCCGTTCCCTGCAGTTCTGCCATTGAAAGTGTTGACGTCATAGTAGCCAAGAAGCTTGCGGCCCAGGGTCCCGATGTACTCGGGCTCGAACACGTATCCGTTGAAGATCTCCCACTGCAGGCCAACGTGGAACTGGTGGTAGTACGGGGAGACGATGTTCTCATCCATGTGCCTCGGATTGGGCTTGGGCTCGAAAGCGGGATCGTTGAATACCGCTCGTGACGCAAGCGGCACCGAATACAATCCCGGAGTCGACAGGCGTCCCGCAGGCGTCTGGCTCACAAACGCCCCGATCTGGTTGTCGGAGAAAAACGGCGGGTTGAACCGGATGTTCTCGAATACGTTGTTGTAGATACGGTCGTACATGATTCCGTATCCCGCCCGCAGCACGAGTTTCTGGGTTCCCAGCACATCGTATGCGAACCCCAGCCGCGGGGCGAAGTTGTTCTTGTCTTTC
>JAAYAM010000239.1 GCA_012719355.1 Acidobacteriota bacterium | reverse complement strand
TCCCACCGAACAGATACGTCTGAACATGATTGCCCGTTTCGCGCGACCACGGACTAAGGACTGGCTTGTCAGGCCGGCCTGATATATAAAGCTTTCACAGGCGCACAAATCAGAAGGAATTTTCACAGGAGATACCATGGGAACGATGCTGGGAAGTGGTGCAAATCAGAGGTCGAGCAACCTGCCGCAGGACTGGGCGCAGCGTACGCCGGAACAGAAGCGTGCGTGGAGGCTGGAGAATCTTGTCGATCCGCCGAACCTCGAGTTTGTCAGTGAAAAGGCGAAGGAGGATTATCGGAGACGGGCCCAGCGACTGGTGGATGTGTTCAACGTGCAGGAACCCGACCGGGTTCCGTTCATGCTCCCTGTGGGGAATCTGCCCTTTACCAACTACGGGATCAATCTCAGGACCGCCATGTACGATCTGGAGAAGGCGGTCGCGGCGTGCAGGAAGTTCAACGACGAATATTCGGAGGAGCTGGAGCACTTCGCCTCCCCGTGGGTGACTCCGGGGAAAGTGCTCGACCTTCTCGATTACAAGCTCTACTCATGGCCGGGGCACAGGCTGGGCGAGAACGTCCCCTCGGTGCAATTCATGGAAGCCGAGTACATGAAGGAGGATGAATATGAGGCACTGATGCGCGATCCTTCCGATTTCTGGATCCGGACCTATCTGCCGCGCGTCATGGGGACTTTGGAGCCTCTCCGGATGCTTCGTCCGGCGACCGACATAGTGGAGATCGTCAACCTCGTGCAGTTCATGCCCCTGGCGAGTCCCGAATTCCAGACGATGCTGCAGAAGCTGATGGACATCGGGAAGGAATACCAGAACATGATGAAGATCATGGCCGAGGCGGGTCCTTCCGGAGCGGCACATGGATATCCGGCTATGTTCGGCGCCTTCTGCAAGGCCCCCTTCGACACGCTCGGAGACACGCTGCGCGGAACCCAGCCCATCCTCAAGGATATGTACCGGCGGCCGGAAAAGCTGCTCGAGGCGCTGGATGTCGTGGCCGACTTCACGATCAGCTCCGTACTGAGCTCGCCCAATATTTCCAGCGTCTTCATGGTGACCTACCCGCTGCACAAGGGCGCCGACGGATGGATGTCGCCGAAGCAGTTCGACACCTTCTACTGGCCTTCGCTGAAGAAGGTGATGAACGCCCTGATCAACGAAGGGCTCGTCCAGCACATGTTTGCCGAAGGGGGATACAATTCGCGCCTCGAGTCCATCAACGAATTTCCGAAGGGGACGGTCGCATGGTATTTCGACAAGACCGACATGGCACGAGCCAAGAAGATACTCGGAAGCAAATGCGCCATCCAGGGGAACCTGGCGTCGTCGCTCATCGTTACCGGCACCCCCGAGGATGTCAGGAAGCAGTGCCGCACATTGATTGAGGAATGCGGGCAGGGAGGCGGGTATATCCTGTCGGCGGGCGCAATTCCCGATAATCCGAAGCTGGAGAATCTGCGCGCAATGGTTGAAGCCGTGAAGGAATACGGCGTCTACCGCAGGTAACGTTTCCGCCCGTTCCGGAGGTGCGTGAACGGATTTTGCACGAACGGGTAACGGAGGCCGCCGTCCCGGTTAGGGACGGATTGCATGATGCTCGTGTCGTCCCTCCGGGACTCGGCGCCGCGGTCTGCGATACGCCCCGATTGGACGGGCGTGAACGAATTGGAATGCGAAACGTTTTCCTGTGACGCGGTAACGAAAACCACGGCCAACGCGTCCCGTTAGGAACGCGTTGAAAATAGCCCGGCACGGAAGTGCCGGGATACATTAGGAACAAAAAAAGAATCAAGTCCCGGAGGGACGACCGACCTTCATCTACCTTCCTGCCAAACCCTGCGTCAGCTCAATACGGGTGCCGGCTGGATCCGTCACGAACGTCACCTTAAGGCCTATCTGTTTTGCCTCGACAATCTTCATGTCGAGCTTCACATCCCTTGCCTCGAGTCTCCTGCAAAACTCCTCCAGGTCCTTTACCTCAAAGCTTATGTGATCAAACACATGCCCTTTCGTCGCGACCCTGGGCGGATCCTGCTGCACCATGAACCGCACCTCTCCTCCGGGAAAACCACTGCCGGCCGGGAACCTGATGCCGAAAATATCTTCATACCACTGTGCCAGCGCCGGGTCGTTCGAGAATATATGGAAATGGTGGAATGCCACCGGCACATTCAGATTCTTATCTTCAAGAATCTCCACCCTTACCCCTTCGGGCAACACTGCAATCGACCTCTCAGACAGCTGGATGCCTGCGGCCGCAAGCTTCGACTTGATTGCCGCAAGATCGCGCACCGCCAGGGCAAAATGATCCGCCGTGGGCTCTCCCTCCTGGACGGGTTCCCCCTTTGTCAGAAGGATGATCGTTCCGGGCAGTTTGAGCAGTTCGAGTGCACCGGCATGTGCCACCTCGGCGCCGAACAACTCGACCCAGAGCTTCTTCTGGGCTTCCGGATCCTTCACTATCAAGTGGACGTGCCCGAGCGCGACCCCCTTCTCATTGAATGGGGCAGACTGGGCAAATGCGGGGACAGCGACAATACAGGCCAGACAGAGCAATGCAATCCTTTTCGACATCGATGAGCCTCCTCTGATGCAGCCCAAGCTTACACAAATCGGTCTCATTTTAAAATCGAAGTAATTTGTGTAATCTGTGGACCATGGTTGATCCTGAAGCCCTGATCACTATAGCGCTGGAATCCGGCGCATCCGGCGCGGCCGTGCTCGATACTTCGGTCATTGAATTCCATGAAGAATTCCGAAAGGCGTGCGAAAGGAATTTCTGTGGTAAGTACGACACCAACTGGATGGGGCCGCCGGCCATAGGTCCGATCGAGGTTCTGAAACGCCGGGCACTGAACTACCGCCAGGGATTGCTGCTGCAGAGCGTGCACTCCGTCAAGAGCAGCTTTGACATCAAGGGGATGATCGCGAAAGCTGCCGTCCATGAGGCGATCTTCCGCACGCTGCTCGACAGGATCAGGCAGGAATACCCCAGCGAGGACTTTCTTCCGCTCAATGCCGGCTGCTGCAGCATTTGTGAAAAATGCTCATATCCGGGCGAGCCGTGCCGAAATCCTGACCGCGCGGTAGCCTCGGTCGAGGCATATGGAATGGACGTGATCGCCCTCCAGAAGAAAGCAGGCGTCCGGTATTACCATGGCAAAGAGGCCGTCTGCTATGTCGGCCTGATCCTCTTCAATCCCGCGTCTCACACAAGGTCGCAATAGGAAAACCTGTTATCGCGCAGCACCTTTTCTCCGGGCGTCACCTTCACGGGCCTTGTGAATACCGGGCCGTCATAGACAAAGGTGTGGAATTCACCGTTTTCGCCGCACGGATCTATCCCCGCAGGAAGATCGCTGATAAACGATCGGTCGTACCGGCGTCCGGTGAATTCGGGAGCAAGCGCGTGGGTATCGACGCAGACCACGATGGCTTTGAATCCCTGGTCGCAGAAGAGCGCCGAGAGCTCCTTCGTCGAGCGTCCCCAGAGAGGGAATATGCAGCTCATCCCGGCGCGGTTCATGCGCTCTTCGCGGTATTCCCGCACGTCCTGGAGGAAAATGTCGCCGAAGGCCGCCGTCTCCACTCCGGCGTCTTTGTATTTCCGCACCGCCTCGTTCATGCGCTGCTCGTAGATTTCGTTGGTGCAGTTCTGTGGAATCACCACCTCGTCGAGCGGATACCCCAAGGCTTCTGCCTGGAGCGAGAGCAGATTGCGCCGTACGCCATGCATGCTGATCCGGTCGTATCCTTCCGTTACGGTCGTAAGCAGGGCCGCGACCTCGACGTCCGGGTTCTTCTTCAGTTCGTGGAGCGCCAGCGCGGAGTCTTTCCCGCTGCTCCATGCAAAAAGCACGCGCTTCTTCATATCATTTCCTTCCGAAACCGAAGGTGATTATGAATGACGCATGCACATGACGCAACAAGGGAGAAGAGGGTGCTATGAATGCGGGCCGAATTCGGTATTGATCATGCGGTGGATGGCGCCCGTGCCGACCGGCCATCTCTCACAAGCGGTCTTCAGGGAATCGGGCCAGTGTTTCTGCGCCAGGAGAAGGTCTGTCGCTCCTTCCGCACTCACCGGGACCGAGAAATAGTATCCCTGGGCGTACTCGCATCCCAGTTCCTTGAGTTTCATCACCTGCTCCAGGTTCTCGACCCCTTCTGCAATCACCTTAAGCCCAAGGTTCCGTCCCAGCGTGATTATCGTGCGGACAATCTCATCGTCCTCCATGATTCTCGACACAAAAACCTGGTCGATCTTGAGGCTGTCGAGCGGGAAACGATGCAGATAGCTCAGTGAAGAATACCCCGTGCCGAAATCGTCTATGGCGATCTTGATTCCAAGCGATTTCAGCTGATTCATCAGCTCGATCGCCGATTCCGGGTTGGGCATCGTCGCACTTTCGGTCACCTCGAGATTGAGGCTGCTGTACGACAGCTGAGTATCATGCAGGACCGCCCGGCAATGCTGCAGCAGGTCTGCCTGAAGGAAATGACGCGCCGAGAGATTGACGCTTATCATCAGGGGCGGATCGTTGGCGAAGCGGCTCTGCCAGATGCGCATCTGGCGGCATGCCGTCTCGAGCACCCACTGGCCCAGCGGGACAATCAATCCGGTCTCCTCCGCCACCAGGATGAACTCCTTGGGAGGGACGATGCCGCGTGACGAGTTCTTCCAACGCACCAGGGCCTCAAAACCGAGAATTCTCCCGGTTTCGAGCGATACTATCACCTGGTAGAAATTCTCGAATTCCTTCCGCTCAATGCCGCGCCGGAGCTCGGTCTCGAGCTGCAGACGCGCAATTGCGTTGGCGCGCATGTCCGCGTCGAATATCTCGTAGCGCCCTTTGCCTAGCGACTTGGCGCTGTACATCGCGGTGTCGGCGTCACGCAGCAGTTCCTGCGGGCTTTGATACGAGGGATTGTAGAGGGCGATCCCGATGCTTGCCGTCGGGAACAGCTCCTGGCCGGCCACCATGAAGGGCATGGAAAGATCATGCGCGATGCGCTCCGCCACGCGCGTGGCATCTAACGCGCTCGATATGTCTTCAAGGAGAATCGTGAACTCGTCCCCTCCGAGCCTTGCTATCGTGTGATTGCGGCCAAACCGAGCAACGGAATCCGTCGAACGCAGGGTCGCCTCGAGCCGCCCGGCGATTGCCACGAGCAGCTGGTCTCCCATCATGTGCCCCAGGCTGTCGTTGATCAGCTTGAAGCTGTCCAAATCGAGGAAGATCAGGGCGAGCGTCTTGTCCTTCCGGCGCCTTGCCCGTTCAAATGAACGGCTGAGCCGGTCCATAAACAGGACCCGGTTCGGCAGCCCCGTCAGGACGTCGACCACCTTTCCGCGCGTGATGTCTGTCTGAGAGCCTGCCATCCGGTAGGCCTTCCCGCTGCTGTTGCGCACCGCCAGGCCGCGGCCGAGCATCCACAGGTAATTTCCGTCCCGGTGCAGCATCCGGTACTCGTCTTCATAATGGGGCGTCGCTTCGTCAAGATGCGCGGCAATGTCGGCCCGGACCCTGTCTACGTCGTCAGGATGTATCCTGCGGAACCATTCATCCGGATCGTCGCTGATTTCATCTTCGTTCCATCCGAGCATCGCCTTCCAGCGGGGCGAGAAGTACATCTTGTTCCTGACGACATCCCAGTCCCACAGCCCGTCATTGGCTCCGCGGGACGCGAGAGCATAGCGTTCCTCGCTTTCGCGCAGCGCTTCTTCGGCGCGCTTGCGCGAGAGCTGGTTCTGAATTCTGGCCAGAACTACGGGGAAATCGATCGGCTTGGTCACGTAGTCGTTGGCGCCGGCCGCCAGCGCCGAAACCACGTCATCGCTGCTCGCTTTGCCGGTAACCATTATTATCGGGAGCTGCGCGGGCGTGTACGTCTGTCGAAGGGTCTTCAGCACCTGCACCCCGTCCATATCCGGCATCTGGACGTCGAGCAGCACGAGATCCACCTGATGAGAGTTGATCCACTCCAGCGCACTCCTGCCGTCGGAGGCCAGCGAAGCCTCGAATCCGCGCTTGCGGAGACGGCGGAGCATCAGGTCGCAGTTTGCAGTATCGTCATCCACAATCAACAGCGTATCAGGCCCAGAAATCATGAGTTTCCTTCCAAATCAAACAATCTCCCGGGGAGTCGGTCTACTTTTCGGCCTTCCCGTCCTTTTCGATTACACTTCTTCTGCGGGCCCCGCCGGGGTGGCAAAAAATCCTTTCGTTATGCTGCTATATCCAGGTGTTCTTCAATCATCTCCTGCAGCTCTTTCAGAAGTTCTTCCGTCACGTTGAGCAATCGCGCCTCAGGTGTTGCCGCCCGGATGGCGGAAGAACCCGCATTGAGCCCCAGTCCGGCCTCGCGGCTCCTTTCGTTTGCCAGCCGAACGATCAGAAGCGGAAGGTCTCCCGAACAATCCTGCGAGTGATGGTCTCTGGCGATCTGACAGTAGACTTCGGGGATATTCCAGTCCTGCAGGAGTTTGTGCCCGACGCTGCAGTGCGCCGCCTGCAGAAGCTCATGAAGCAGTTCATGTGATGAGAACGCTCCGGGCCCCTCCAAATCCCTGATTTCGTCCACGGCGCGCAGGATTGCGAGTTTTCCCACGTCATGCAGCAGACCGCCCAGAAAGCAGATTTCCTCGATCCCGGTCAACCGGACTCTTTTGGACAGCCATTGTGATGCAAGTGCGGTCGTGCTTGCGTGGCGCCACAGATCCGTGAGCATGCGCTCGAGATCGGGGTGGCGCGCCCGGTATTTGGCTCTTTCGGACACCAGGATCACGATCCGGCGCATCTGCAGGATTCCCAGCCGCACAATGGCGTTGCGGACAGTCCGGACAGGGGATAAACCACAGTAAAACGGTGAGTTGGCGGCTTTGAGCACTTCAGCCGCGATGGCCTGGTCGCTTAGGATGATCTCCTCGATTCTGCCCATGTCCTCTGGGCTTCCCGCCGTAACCTGCTGGAGCCGGAGGGCGACCGGATTGTTCACCGGGAGCGAGAACTCTCCTGATTCGATAAAGGCGATGACACGATCGAATGATGAGCGGTTCTGCATGGGACCTCCTCCAGAAAACACTCCGTTTTTTAGGTTTCTCCCTCCATATCGGCAGATCCGGGACATGTCAGGCAGAAAAAAAGCCGCAGACCGGAGTCTGCGGCTTTTTTTTCCTAACGACTGCCGACTACGTACTGCTGGCTCGCGATTTGTGGACTGGCGATCTTTTCTACCAGCCTGACGTCAGGCCATAAGGCAACTGGAACCCGATGGCCTCGATTTCATGAATTTTACCCTGTCTGATTTTGTAAATGTGCATTGCAGGAAGGTTGAAGGTTCCCTGGAATGACGGAGCGGTGTCGATTCCCGGGACTCCCTTGACCTTGTACTCTTTCACGTCGCTTTTGTGCCAGAACATGGAGAAGCCGACCACGAGTCCCTTCTGCTCGTCTGCTATCGGGACGCGGCGCTCCTTGATATCCGTGATGTAGGTGAAGGCGCCGGTGCTGATCTGGCCTTCGCAGTCTCTGGGCATTTTCGCCATTACTTCCATCATTTTCCTGGTGTCCGGATCAGGGTTGCTGATCGGTATTGCCGCCTGCTGTTCCCTGGTTCCGGCGGTAGTCATGCCGTTTTCGCGCCGTTCGCATCCGGGTGCGAAGGGAGCGAGTTTCCCGTCTTCGCCCGTGAGTGCGACGTAGTACGCTTCGCCGGCAGCGAGCATCTGGTCGCGCGGGGTTCTGTCTTCGGGCGGCAGGTCCTCAAGAAGAGCGGGCCTCACTTTCTCGAGATTCGCAAGCTGCCCTGCGTTGAGTTCGTCGCGGACCGCCAGGTGCTCGGCTTCGGTTATCTTGCCGTTGACCAGCTTGAGGCGCGCTCCGAGCAGAACCGGCTTGTTCGTCTCCTTCATCATGACGAGGCAGGCGACCTGCTGGGCCACCGGATCCGCCGCATAAATCTGGAAATCGGACGGGCCCTCGGTTGCAGTGACCCACAATCCTTCGCCGACAGGTATGTGGGCGGTATTCTCGGTGAACTTCACGTCGGCGGCAAAGGGGACCGCGCTCGGATCATGCTGTACGAGTGCGTTTAGATACTGCTTCATCATGTTTTCCAGGCACTGCCGGTCGCAGTCGGCCGCCTGGGTTTCCTGAACGCCCTGGGTTTGGGGCTCTGCCCCGTTGTTGCATGCCGTCAGGGCGATGGTTGCAAGCAAAGTAGCTATCGCAATCAAGAGTTTTGTCTTCATTCGGTTGCCCCCATTGAAATTCAGATCAGGAGAACATTGCTCGCACCTATAAGGCAACCCCGGGGACTCCCTTGTCAAGACAATTTCGGCTCCGGTTGAAATACAAATCGTAATGTCCCGAAAACTTCAGGAACATGGAAATTTGGTCGCGAGGTATGGGTGGGGATCCAGGCTGAATAGAAGCGCTCCTGCCCCTCTCCTTCGATGCGGAAGAGGTTAAGCCTCCAGCTGTCCTGCGGGTCGAAAGAGTCGCAGAGGGAAGAGAAAGGGATGCCCATGACGGCCGTCCAGATACCCGCCTCGAAATCCACCGAGACGCGGCTCCGAAGGTCGCACAACAGCAGCGCTTTTTCGCCCTGGTTGATGTCCAGATCCAGCCAGTCGCCGTTGGGGCTGATCTCGAATTCTCTGTAATGAGACTGATCGTCAGCGCCCGGCCTGATGAAGATTTCAGCGACGTCACGTTCCCACAACCTGTCGCGCCGACGGTTGCCGCCGCCGTAGACGTAAATTCCGCGGAAACGGCAGCGGAACTGAATGAAGAGACGTTCCGGGGACCAGAGGATCTTTGCCTCGGTTTCCCGTTGAGGATCGGGATTGCCGCCGCGCCAGTCGCTGCAGAAGGCAACGGGTTTTGCCTTGCGCCAGGCTTCGGGATACGGCAGTCCCGAAGGATCGGGTTGATCAGCAAGTCTTTCGGCGATTATCTCTTTCATCGGTCTTCTCTTTCGGTTTCCACTAAATAGCACATAGCAACCGCAAACGCGAAACCTTGTCTCCCGTGATATCGGCGTGTACGATTGCTATAATTCGTTAGCCGCATACCGACGGGGGGTATCCCCTCCTCCGCCCCACAGGGTATCAGGATCCGGTCTAACCCAACTGGAGAACAGATCACCATGACAGATATCGAGATCCGCAACGAGCTTGACAGGTCTTATTCGGATGTCTTGACACCGGCAGTTCTTGACGCGATCCGCATTTTGGCCCCTTTCGACCGCGACCGGAAGGAAATCATGCGGGCCAGGATTGAAAGACGGGCGGCACGATTCGGCAACAGACAGCGGATTACCTTCCTCGATCCTTCTTCCACGATTCCCCGCACCCATATCAGGGTACAGGATGCGCGCGACGGGAATTTCATCGGAAGCGAAATTCCTTCAGATCTCCAGCGCCAGTGGATCCAGGGAAC
Source organism: Acidobacteriota bacterium (assembly GCA_012719355.1). Lineage (GTDB taxonomy): Bacteria > Acidobacteriota > UBA6911 > UBA6911 > UBA6911 > UBA6911. The sequence goes on along the minus strand of JAAYAM010000239.1, from coordinate 4,952 downwards.
CGGGCCCGGCACGAGGCCGAACGCAAGGCTGGAGCAGGGTATCCGGTCTGTCGCATACGCCCTTCTCTCCGGGGCCGACGGCTGGATGTTTGACGGGGAGGACGCACTGGGGCAGATCTCCACCATGTCTCTGGACAACCAGCGTAATCTGAAGCTGGCGATTCACGGCGATCCGATCTTCATGAAGGTGGCTGAAGGCGTTGCCGCCGAGATGAACCAGTGGGCGCAGGGATTCTTCGGCCGTTCGATCATCAGGGACTGGAGGCGGCAGCTTGAATTCACCACGAAACTCTTCCGGCCGAGGGGACTGCACCTCGACGACCGGCATGTGCGGCACGGCGACGGTGCCGGCTTTTCGGCTTCGATCGTCGATACTGCTCTGTACGTAGTCAACAACGGTCGGCAGCTCCGTTCTGCGGGATCTTCAGTAGTGCTGTACCTGCCCAAGATCCAGACGGCCGAAGAGGCGGCGCTCTGGAACGACATTCTCTCCGCCCTGGAGGCTCACCTCGGATTCAGCGAAGGGACGATAAAGGTCTATGTTCTGGTCGAGCAATTCGAGGCCTGCTTCCAGCTGATGGAAATCCGAGCTGCACTGGGGAAGCATTTCGTCGGCTTCAACACCGGCCGTTGGGATTACATCAACAGCGTCGCCGACGCCATGGCGTGGGACCCGAACTTCGTGAATCCGAACATCGACGCGATCACGATGACCTACGGATATATGAGGAATTACGAAGACCGTGTCCGGCGGGCCGTCAATACGCCTGACCGGCTGGGGCAGTTCGCGCTATGGCAGGGAGGAATGGAGCCGAATATCCCGGTAGGATCCGAAGCCGGGGTAACCAGCGGCATGAAGCGCGCGGTTGCCGGCGCCGAAAGGGAACAGCGCGAAGGAGCCAGCGGAAAATGGGTGGCCCATTGGAAGATGGTGCACATCGTCCGGCCCGTCTGGGAAAAAGTCGGCGAGACCAACCAGCTTGGACGCCCGTTTCCGCGTCTCACCTATACCGAAGAGGATGCTGCGGGGCTGACCCTGCTCGAACCCGCTCCACGGACCGTCCGCGGCGCACGGGACCTTCTGAGCGTCGCGATGCAGTACGGCAACGCTTTCGGTCAGGGATTCCAGGCCGCGGCGCTGAAGCCCGCCGATTTCTTCGGGAATGAAGACGTCCTCTACCTGATGGAAGACATGGCTACGGGGGAGATACGGCTCAGCATTCTCTGGGAGTGGCTGCATAAAAATGCGGCATTCACGCATGATGACGAATCCGGCATCAAGGCGGGCTCCCGTTTTACCCTGGAGCTCTTTGAGATCCTCCTTGAAGAGGAATACATGAAGCTGCGCCGGGCGAGTAACAGGGACGTGCACGACAACTCGAAAGACACTACGCTCCCGATTACGAAAGAGATAGTTCGGGCCTATGTCAGCCGGCCCGAAAAACTACCGTGGTACATCGACCTCCTCAACATTAATCTGAATGTGTGGGATCTCGCCGAGGCGAAGCGGCGTATCGAGCTTCTGATCGAAAGCTTCCGCAGGGACGGGACAAGGATCACACATAATTTGGATTTCACAACGTCACATCCCCCCATGTTGGACCAGGAGATAAAGAGATGAGTGCAATTGAACGGCGCCTGATCGAATACGGGAACAGATTCGACCGCCAGCTGGACGAAGCCAGGGAGTGGTTTGAGCAGCCGCGCTTCGATGGGATCATCAGGCTCTATTCACCCCGGGATGTCGCAGAACAGTGGGGATCCATCAGGGCCGAGTACCCTGTGGCGCGGGATGCCGCAAAGGCTTTCTATGCGCGCCTGAGGGAGCTTTTCAAAGCAAAGAATTCTATCACCACGTTCGGTCCCTACACACCGGGACAGGCCGTCACGATGAAGCGGCTCGGGATAGAAGGGATATATCTCGGCGGATGGGCGACGTCGGCCAAAGGGAGTGCCGATGAAGATCCGGGCGCCGATCTGGCGAGCTATCCGCTGAGCCAGGTGCCGGAGGAGGCCTCCACGATAGTGCGGGCGCTTCTGACGGCCGACCGGAACCAGCATTTCGGGCGTTCGCGCATGAACCCCGACAAGCGGGATAGGACTCCGGAGGTCGACTATCGACCTTTCATCATCGCAGACGCCGACACCGGACATGGCGGGGATGCGCATGTCCGCAACCTGATCCGGCGCTTTGTCGAAGCGGGGGTTCCGGGTTACCACATTGAGGACCAGAAACCCGGAGTGAAAAAGTGCGGACACCAGGGAGGTAAGGTACTGGTATCGCAGGACGAGCAGATAAAGCGGCTGAATGCGGCGCGGTTTCAGCTCGACGTGATGCGGGTTCCCGGAATCATAGTGGCGCGCACCGATGCCGAGGCTGCGAATCTCCTTGACGGCCGCGCCGACGAGCGCGATCAGCCCTTTATCCTCGGCGCCACCAACGTCGATATTCCCAGCTACAAGTCGATCCATATCGCGATTCTGAGAAAGTTTTTCGAAAACGGTATCGACGAAATCAGGGGGCACATGCTCTTCAGCATCTCCGATGCGGAATACGACGCCGCCTATGCCTGGATGGGGAGAACGGGGGTAATCGATCTGATCGAAGACAGCGCGCTGGCCTACACGAGAAGCGGAGATATGGGCATTGATGCGATGATCGATGTTCCGTTCGATCGTTTCGTCGATGCCTGGCAGGCTGAAGCCGGGCTGAAGACTTACCGGCAGGCCGTGGCGGACGTGCTGGAGTTCCGCATTAACGAAGGCGAGCACTTCGACATGACCGTCGAAGAATGGAACGAGTTCGCGCGAAAGGCATCGCTCTATTCGGCGCGCCGGAAGGCAAGATCAATGGGAATCAACCCGATCTGGGATTGCGAGCTGGCCAAGACCCCTGACGGGTATTATCAGATCGAAGGAGGAATGGAGTACGCGATCGCCAAGTCTTTGAGCGCCGCTCCATTTGCAGATCTCCTCTGGATGGAAACCAAAACGGCCAATCTCGAGGAGGCCGCGCGCTATGCAAATGCCATCCATGCAGAGTACCCGGACAAAATGCTTGCGTACAACCTTTCTCCCTCGTTCAACTGGGATACAACCGGAATGAGCGACGAAGAGATGCGGCGCTTCCCTGAAGAGCTGGGGAAGCTCGGGTATGTCTTCAATTTCATCACCTACGGCGGCCATCAGATCGACGGGCTCGCCGCCGAGGAATTCGCAACCGCGCTGAAGCAGGACGGAATGCTTGCTCTCGCGAGGCTGCAGAGAAGAATACGCCTGATCGAATCGCCGTACCGGACACCCCAGACACTGGTCGGCGGCCCGCGCCTCGATGCGGCACTGATGTCGTGTTCGGGACGCACGGCTATAACCAAAGCGATGGGGAAGGGATCGACGCAGTACCAGCACCTCATCCAGACGGAGATTCCAACCAAGCTGCTTGACGAATGGCTCGCCATCTGGGCGGAACATAACGGGATTCCCGGACCGCTGCAGGCGAAGCTTCGTCCCCATACCGCAGGTTCCGAGCTGCTGCAGCTCAGCATTCTGGACGGCAGGAACGAGGTAGCCGCCGCAATCGTGTTTGCCTACATCCAGGATCGCCGCGGACGCAGTATTCTATCGATGCGCGATCAGAACACATTCGATGTCTCGATGAGGAAGAAGCGGCTGATGACGCTGGCGCACCTGTATTTGATTTACCGGTACAAGATCGATTCAGTCCATTACGTGACCCCGACCGAGGAGAATTATTACCAGACGGAGAAGATGAAGGATCTGGGGATTTATTCCGGCGTCAATACCGAGATCGGACAGATTATCGTCGCGTCGGTGAATCAGCTTCAGATCGCCGAGCTGGTGAATCCGGATCAGGCGGCGTTGCGGACCCTGATCGAGAAGCGGTAAGCAGCGGGATGAGGAGGGGTTGCGTTTGACACGCAACCCCTGACGGCATTGCACTCGCGTCAGAAACGGTAACTGATGCCGAGCTGGACTATCGGGAAAAACCTGTAATCTTCGATTTCGTTATTGACCTCCTGCATTTCCTCGTCGACGTCGGCCTGCAACTGTGGAACGGAAATGCTGGGAGTCAGGGTTGCGGTCGGGGTGCCGTGATACATGAATCCGATATCGGTGAAGAACCCGAGGCGTCCCGATTTCCTGATAGGATTATTGAAACCGATTCCAAAATACGGAGCAACCCTGTTGAGCTTTGTCTTCACATCGAGACGTCCCGTATCTGCGAGGTTGTACTGATTGCCGCCTATGGTGACGATCCCTGTAGAAGGTGTGTTGCCGCTCACCTCGTTGAGATTGATGATTATTCCTCCGCCGATCCGGAACCAGTTGCGGAACGGGAACACATCTGCCGCAATCGGCACTCCGCCGAGTTTGAGCCTTGATTCATAGGTTATTCCACTGATATCGAGATCGGTCGAGTAGGCGAAGAAGCTCGCTCCCGCCCTGACATTCAGGAGTCCCGGCACGATTGAACGGCTCAGGTCGGCTCCGAGGCCGAGAGATCCGGCCCTGACGTCGATCGCCCATCCTTCCCCTTCGGTTTCATTCTGCGCGATTGCGGGTGTGCACAATACGAGTACTGCAAATACGGCGGCCCAAAATCTCTTCATAGGTTCTCCAGTCCGTGTTTTCATGCGGCGGCTTCATTGCAGAAATGATATAGCCACATCCGGATCCATTCAAACCCGACTTTGGTACTATCGTACCGGATCACGTCGGGCGCCCCGATGGGACTTGATTGTTTTTTTGTTCCTGCTGTTCCCGGCACGGAAGTGCCGGGACCCTGGAAACCGGATAAGAAGCATGAAGTCCCGTCCTATGAAAGGTACTGTCAAGGAGAAAGCTCTCCCTCCCAGGGAACAGGCGGCACAAACTGCGCAATCGAAGCTGCACGAATTTTCGAGCTCCATTCGAGAACTCAAAGCACGCCG
>JAAYAM010000238.1 GCA_012719355.1 Acidobacteriota bacterium | reverse complement strand
TATGCCGCATTCATGGCCTTGTACGCTCCTGCGGGCCTCAGCACGTCGCGGCCCGCTTTCTTCAGCGGATCGGTCGCGCAGCCGTAGCCGGCGATTTCGACGCAGTCACGCTTGGGAATGCCAAGCTTTACCAGGCCTTCCGCCGTAGCCAGGATCATCGCGGCATATCCGTCGGTTATCTGGGAGCAATCGTAGGTCTTCAGAGGAAGCCCGTCGACGATATACCGGTTGACTCCCTCGATCCTCAGCGCCTGATCCAGCGTCAGCTCGACGTTCTGCATCTGGGCGTAGGGATTCTGCCTGGCATTGGAGTACTCGGCCACCGCAATCTGGGCGAGTTCCCGTTCACCCACGTTGTGCTCCTTTATGTACATGTCCATCACTTCAGCAAACAGGTGCGGGAACACAAATACCTTGCCGGGTCTTTCATCGGGATGGCAGAAGTAGCCGAGAACTTTTCCTATCAGTTTGCCGTCCATGCGTCCTTCGTTATCCCGCATCTTCTCGAACCCGACGGCGATTCCCACATCTCCCATGCCGAGCTGCAGTTTTTGGATGATTGATACGATCGCCTGGCTGCCGGTTGCGCACGCATTCTCGACGGCTTCTATCGACTTCCCCTGCATCCCGGGGACCATCGCCACGAGCCCTGCGAGCAGGCCCTGTTCGTTTAAGGAAAAATTGCAGGCCGCCCCGATGGAGCCGACATCGATGGATGAGGGATCTGCGTTTATCTCGCTGCAGACTTCCGTAACCGATTTCGTAACGATCTCCGGAATCGAAAGCCCCATAAGCTTTCCAAATTTCGACTGGTGATAAGCGGCTATGAAGATAGGTTTATTCATCGTTATTACCTCGATTGGTTGGTTGGGCTTCTTAACGAATGCAATCCGCCGGCATCCTCACCAGCTCATTTGCGGCGGCATCTGCGATACAGCCCATGAGTGCTCTGATTTGTGCGCCTTGTCGCTGCAAAAAACCTGGTGAGTCTCCGGGTTTTGCTGTGATAAAGCCACGGACGGCTGACTGCATGCGCGCGCCGAACAAGGGGCTTCACACTTAGCTCTTTCGCACTGACGGAAACAGCGTGATTGACTGTTAACGCCAGTGATTCTCATCAATTGGGGGTATAAAGTCTAGGCGTAGTACTACCCATTATGGAGTACGCAGAAGTGCGTATCAGCGACACTTTTTGACGGGGAGAAAACACAAAAAAAAGCGGCGCCGGGGGGGGCCCGGCGCCGCCTTGTTCGTTCGAGGCAATGGAACGGCTCTATCCCAGTTTGCCTTTGCTCTGCATTACATCAGCCACCTTCTTCATTCCCATCTTTTCCAGAGTTGCTCTGGTCGGGTAGCTGTTTTCAGGGTTCCATCCTTCGAATTTGTAGAACCTGGTCTTGAAATCTTCCACCTTCGCCCGGTCAAGGGTGCGCCCGGCGCCGGTTGCATAGGTCCATTTGCCGTCAACAACCATTGGCAGGATGCTCCCCCTTCCTTTCTGATCATAGATGTAATCAGGGAAGACCTCCATATCGCGGTGTCTGCCCTGCAGGTTCCAGATGGCGCGATCAAGGGTGTAGATCTTGTGCCCGAGTTCCATGTAATCCGCAAAAGTCCCCTTCTTGCCGGTGACGGCGTTCCAGAACCTCGGCTCCGCATGCGGGGTGGGGCCTCTCCTGTCCGCCGTATTGTTGGTGATGCACATCGGCCAGCGCCAGCCGCAGAAGCCGCCCGCTCCGATCCAGAACTTCTCGTAATGCTTCACCCAGGCGACCTGCTTGATCTTGGAATCCGAGTAGATTCCGGTCGGGCCGTCGCCGTAGTCTATCATGTAGGGATCGCCGTTGTACGGCACCATGGCGTCGGTGTACAGCTTCGACGCTTCTTCCGCCGTCAGGTACGGATTTCCTGACTGAGCCATCCAATGGAGAGGATAGTTGGCCATCATGTGCAGCATGAGGTCTCGTTCCCCGAAGAGAGAACCGAATCCCCATTCCACCTCAGTCTGGGTGTCGTAGTGTTCCTGGGTGCCCCAGTAGGTGAGCCTAATGACGCCCTTCGACAGATCTTCCTTCAGCAGGCCGTACTTTTCGGCGAAACGCGCACATCCTTCCGCCATATCGTTGCCTGCCTCTTCACGGTAGGCAATCTTCCGCAGAAGGATTTCCCAGAAGCCGAATGTCCCTCTGTGATCAAACGGCAGATCGATATCGATCTGTTTGCCTTTTCCGAGGAGTCCTCTCTGGGCAAGGTTGTTGACATAGCCCTGCAGGGGCATGAGCTGCCAGTGTCCCAGGCCCAGCTTATGCATCATGTCATTTCCCTGCCTGGTCAGCTTCTGGTTGCCTCTCACGCTGACAACCATGGTTCCTGCGCAGACCGCTTCATTGCTGTCGGCCGAGGCAAGCCGCATGCGGCAGCCTCTCGGACATGATGCGCAGGCCGCAGCACGAGCCGGGATGAGCGGCAGACTGCCGTTGGTCACGTTTCCGCCGCTGGGAGCACCGCTGATCAGGGAGTACCCACGACCCGCGAATTTTTCCGGCTCTCTGGGGTTGTCGACGTCCCACTGGAACTGGCGGAACCAGAGACGGGCATCCATGAATGCCTTCGGATCCGCAATCGGAACGCTCCCGGTGCCGATCGCGCTTATCGCCTTGAGGTTCTTCGACCCGAAAACGCCTCCGAAACCGCATAATGCGGCCTGTGAACCGGGGCCGTGGAGCAGGGCACCCAAACGGCTCTTCCTCTCTCCCGCCGGACCACAGCAGACTACGGCGGGAACCTGGGTAGTATAGCTGTCGCTCAGTTCGGCCCATTCGCCCGGCTTCAGCTGCGGCATCACGCGACGCGAGATTTCTTCCTGCGTGTCCCACGTATCCATGCCCCAAATCCCGTTGGCGCTTTCAATCGTGACCTTATCGTTGACGATGTTTATCCATACAGGTTCGCTTGCGGCACCTTCGACGACAATCCCATCCCAGCCCGCGTATTTCAGCTGTGCCGTAAAGCGGCCGCCGAAGTTGCTGTGTCCGAACCATTCAATCGGATACAGCATGGGCGCCAGTCCCTGGACCTCGCATCTGCCTGAACCCGGCATAAAGGTACCCGAGAAAGGCGATGCCATCATGATGATCAGATTTCTGGGATCGAACGCCTCAAATGGAAGCTGGTCGCCGACCAGATCGAAGAATATCGCTGAACCGATGCCGTGGCCGCCGCCGAATTCCTCGTATTTCTCTGTCGGGATCTGGCTGATGCTCTTGTTGGTCAGGTTGACTCTCAAAATCTTACCGGTATATCCGCCTGGCATATTCGTCCTCCTCCCTTATTGCTTCGGTTTCGGTTTGGGCTTGAACATCGGCCTTTTGGCCATTTGTGCCATAGCCGGCGGAACAACGGTGCTGTTGTCCACCAGACCCAGATTCAGCCAGTGATCATTGCGCAGATTAACATCATACCCATCGGTCTCGGTCTGGTCGGGAGTCTGGGTGACGAACTTTATAGCTTTCATAGGACAGGATTCCACGCAGGCCTGTTTGCCGCTGGGCCCCCCCTTCTCATTCCAGTACGGAGTCTCCAGGCACAGGTCGCACTTGATGGATTTGTTGTCGATGTGGTTCCAGACAGTCCGGTGCGGCTGCTGCGGGCACATCCGGATGCAGGTCTTGCAGCCGATGCACTTGCTGGAGTCGATTCTGCGGACGTTGCCGTTCTTGGTGTCGACAAATGCGGCGCCGGTCGGGCAATTCTGTACGCATACCGGCACGACACACTGGCGGCAGGGTGCCATCTGCAAATCGTTGGGGAACTTTCCGAAGGAGTCTTGCATGATCTGGATCCGCGAGAGCGACAGACTTTGGACTCCATGGTGTGTCAACGAGCAGGCAAGCATGCAGGTCGTACAGCCTGCGCATTTCTTGCTGTCGTAAACCAGATAGCCTTTTGATTCAGGATATGAGACTTCCGCAGGCGCCGGTGAGGCGGCGGGAAGTGCCGCTTTCGCGGGGGTCGTTGCGATCAGCGCGTCAACCGCGGCAACCGTTCCGCCGGCGACAAGGAAATCGCGTCGAGAGTATTTCTTTTTGGCAACAGCTTCTTCGCTTTCAGCTTTTTTGCCTCCAGGCATAGGGTTACTCCTTCGCTAAGATATTTGGGATCCCAGGATTCCTGGACCCGTGTCATGAACGATACCAATACTAAGACTCCGGTTTTCTGGCTCTGGTAAGCTACACTGTGAAGCAAACCGCAAGGAAATGTCAACTGATATCGCCCGGCGGCAG
>JAAYAM010000237.1 GCA_012719355.1 Acidobacteriota bacterium | reverse complement strand
CAAGGGGTCGTAATTCTATCGGAGAAGGTCCCGTTTTCCTATGGAAAAAGACAAGCCGCTGGCTCTGTTGATCTCCGGACTTGATGGTACCGGAAAGCTTTACTATCGGCAAATTGATCCGCTCTCAAAGTACTACAGAGTCCTTCCCTGGGAGTTCTTCAGACGGGACGCATTCGATCTGAAGGACCTGGTCGAAGAACTGGTCGGTAGTACGGCAGATGAGAAGGACGGGTCGATGCTTGTAGTAGGAGAATCATTCGGCGGCCTCATAGCGCTGCAGTTCGCTCTGGATTATCCCGGAAAGATAAAGAACCTGGCCCTGATAAACACATTTCCTTTCTATCGCCGGCGTGTGCGAATAGCCCTTGCCTGCCGATGGGCGCGTCTTCTGCAGAAACCGTTCATCAGAAACATCAAGGACTGGGCGGCGGCCTGGATCCTTGCAACCGAGGGAATTCCACCGGAAGATCGGCGTCGATACCTGGATGTGATCAGAACCATTCACCATCCCGCATATTGCCGAAGACTGCAGCTGGTGCGCGACAGCGATCTGCGCGACAGGTTGCACGAGCTGAGGGTTCCGGTTCATCTCTTTGCCTCAGGAAGAGACAAGATCGTCCCTTCGATAGCGGCGGCCAGGTTGATGAAATCCGCTATCTCCGGAGCGACTCTGCACGAATTCCCGCATGCCGGGCACGCGCTCCTCCTGACCCCCGGGTTCAATCTGGCGGATTATTTCACCGGCTAGACTCCTGGACTCGTTGCGTACGTCTTGACTTCGTTTTTGCGAAGAAACTAGAATCCTTCTTTTTCATACGACCTCATTAGCTTGCGCAATCTGGAGGAATTTTGTGATGGCTTCTTTATCCGGTACCGCGGAATCAATTTTCGACGCAAACCCAGGGACAGTAGACAGGATGCCCGCACGGCCCCACAGGATCCTGCATGCGGACCTTCCGTTTTATTCCGATCCGGGATGCACGAAAAGGGTAGAGAACGCGACCCTCCTCGTCCTTAGGTGTGAAGATCCCGCGCAAACTCATCAGATGATTGAATGCATGCCCACCAGGAAAAGATATCAGGCAGGACAGATCGTCACCTGGGAGTTGAACAAGGACCGAATCTGGGAGGACGCCTGGTATCGGAATCCCGAGACGGAAAAAGTCGAAAAAGCCTGGACGCAGGCTGTCGAATTCGAGGGCAGGATCGTCACGCAAACCGGTCCAAGCGGCAGATGACGGCTTCAGATGAGTTCCTGTGAGAACTCATAGCAGAAAGCCAGCGCCTCAAAGGCGGCTTTGATCTTCTGCCGCAGCGGCATGGGGATGTCCGTAGGATGGGTGTGGCTCAGAAACGGGGTTATCAGAAGGTGAGAATCTGAAAGCTGCCGGTGCAGATCCAGGCTTTCCTGCGGAGGTATCAGATCATCATAGGCGCCGTGGATCAGATATACCGGTGGCTTTATCCTTCCAAGCACCTCCATGGGATCGAGTTCACTGTACATATTCGACACCAGATGCTGCTCGATCTGCCGTGACAGCACTTCGTCAGAGCGGTTCTCAGCCATTACGGCCAGTTCATACCAGCGCTTGCCCTGTGCCGTGAGAGGCCCCGGCTGCGGAACCGTTTTCTGAAGCAGGAGATTCTCGAGCACCTTCTGCAGAAATTGTCGCTCTTTCTCATCCCTGACCATGTCGAGAGCGGCAAGCATGATGATCCATTTGGCGTAAAACCTGGTCGGATAGTATTCGCTGCTCGCAAGGCCGGGCGTGGCAGCGAACCAGTTCCTGGCGCACCGGAGCAGATTTGAATAGGGTCCGACCGCGACAATGAATGAGACCGTGTCCCGAATTTCCGGGCGTGCAGCGGCGATCAGCGCAATCGTTCCTGAATACGATATGCCCGCGAGACCGGTCTTTTCCACATTCGCCCCTCCAGGAAGCTGCGGCACCTGTCTGTACCAGAACAGAATCTGATCAATCGGCCGGGCCGATATCCGGAACTCCCGGAATTCACGGACATCCGGAGTCACAATCATCAACCCCTGGGCGGCCAGCGAACGGGAGAGTGCGACCAGTCTGGGGTGGTAGCAGCCGAGTTCACTGAGACCGGCGACCAGGACGATTGCGGTCGCGGCCTGCCGTTGCGCGGGATGGTAAACCAGTGCCTCGTACTCACGGTTTCCCACCTGGCGCCGGACGGACGCTTCTTTCACATCAGTCGGATGTCCGGAATGCCCGACGCTCAGCGCCTTCAGTGACGCAGCGAAGCGGAATGCGAACAGGGCATGCCGCAGCGGATCACGCAGCAGTAACAGGACCGTTGCGGCTGTCAGGACGATCAGTAT
>JAAYAM010000236.1 GCA_012719355.1 Acidobacteriota bacterium | reverse complement strand
TGGTCTTGTTGTACGTACACCAGCCGAGATTTACGGTTATCCGGGGCAATCCCCGGTCTTCCGCAGCAATGAACTCCATTGCGTTGAGTGAACTTGTTTCGTCCGTCAGCGGGATGAACTCGGCGGAGTCTTTGTTAAGAGCCTTCTTAAATGGAGCGGGGTTCGGCAGTGTGATGGTCTTGGTGCTGTCGATGCGCACCGGGTACTTGAATATTTCGTGATCGCGCAGCCCGTACGCGAAAGGATGAAGGCAGGTTCAGCCACAGCCCCCGCCGATTCTCCAGGCCTCCGCCAGCTTCAATCCGGCGCTGCCCAAAAGGACCGTAGGTTTCGACCAGGACGCACGCGAACCGAGTGGCGCGGGCTCAATTCTCCGCGCGGGAATCTGTGGCGTATTCCCCGGGACGACAATAACTGGCTCCTGCGCTTGCGGCCAGTCGAGCAGAACCACATCCCAGCGTGCGGCCATGGCGGGCGCGAAGCTCTCGCGCGCGACAGCTTCAGCGCGGATGAAACGAGTCTGCAGGAATTCCGTGAATGCCTGAGCTCTGGCGGTTCCAGGGCTTCCGATGTAAAGCACCTTAAGATTGTGCTTTCCGCCTGCCTGTCCGGGCCAGACAAGGCCGAAAAGCATCAATACGGCGATCAGAGACTGTTTTCTCATGGAAACCTCCTGCGCAAAAACGCAAGCATCACTTCACAATCTCAAAATCAACCTGCAGAGCCTGTCCCTCGGGGGGAAGACATCTCATCCCTTCACACGCCACGTAATAAATGCTGCAAACCAGCGATCGACGCCCCGGTCCAAGATCTTGATCGGCTCCCAATGGCAGCGTGAGAACGACAGAACCTTCATAAACCAGATCTTCCCCATTTAACGTTCCCTTCGGGTATGTCCAGTCAGACGTCGCCGACATGCCTTCCGGCAATTTCGTCTCCACTCGAGTCGGTATCGTATAGCGCAAAGCGCCCCCGGGCGCATAGATGTGCCAGCCGGGCTTGATCTTGATGGCCGCGACAAGCGTTGCGGAATCCCCTGCCCGAAGTTTCGCCGGCGTCAGTCCGGCGCGGGCGATCACCGGATGGGTAAATTCTTCGATATCCGTCAACAGGGCATCGGCAAACGACGCAGGCTGGTCCGAGCTTCTGCATCCCGAAGACAAGAGACTGCAGAAAGCCAGCGCCGCCATCCAGCTCCGCTGCTTTTTGAGTTTGTTCACGGTTCACCCGCAGCCCGTAAAAAGTCGCCAGAATAGCCAGGAGATCGATTCCATTACTATACTCCTAAATCTCCCTGCCGGATCAAAGATCATCATCGCAGCCTTTCCCGTGATATACTCGCCGCTCGTCGTTGCTGGAACCGAAATGAAAAGCCTGAACCATCTCACCCGGCCGGGAAAAGCCAGAATCTACACGAAGCGTCTGCTTTGGTCGCTGCTGTCGCTGGTCCCGAGAGAGACCACCCTGTCGACGCACAATGGCCTTCTGACATTTCATTCGCGCGACAGGGTCCTCGGCAAGGTGCTCTTCAGCACCGGCAACTATGAATGGGATCTGATAGTGACGGTGATGGATGTGCTCAGAGATCGGGGCGTACCCCGTCGCAGCCTCATGATGGACGTCGGCGCGAATATCGGAATGATCTCGATTGCATGCGTAAGGCACGGCTTGTATGAGAAGGCTGTTGCTTTTGAACCCGACACCTACAACTTCAGCCTGCTGAACCGGAATGTCAGCCAGAACCGTCTGCTGTCCAGAATTGAATGCCAGAACATAGCGTTGTCTTCTCAGAACGGAATCATGCAGATGGAGCTCTCAACAGATAACTTCGGGGATCACCGGCTGAGGCCGTCGGACGATTCAGCTCCCGGTTACTATCATGAGGAAAAAAGGGCGACCCATCCGGTGAGGACGATGAGACTCGACGATTTCGTGCGGGCGCATCCGTCCCTACGAGAGTCGATCGGACTCATATGGGTCGACATCCAGGGACACGAGGGGCACTTCCTTTCCGGCGCCGGCGAGACGATCAGGCAGGGGATTCCGGTCGTTATGGAATTCTGGCCATACGCAATGATACGGGCCGGGACTTCGGAGGAGCAGTTTGTAGAGCTGGCCCGCGGCCTGTTCACAGGCTATTTCAATATCACATCGTCGGGACGGCCCGAATTTGCGCCGATTGAAACCCTGCACGAGCTCTTCGGCCGATTCAGCCATCCGCGTGAGATGGGAACTGTCCTGTTCGTCTAGTCAGGAGCCTGTCTATCGGGCCCGGACAGGCTCAGCGGCAGACGATCCTGCGGTGCGTCTGCGGTGCTCAAGGAAAATCCGGCTTGCGACAAAGAGCCACACCAGCGTGAAAACCACATTGAGCCACGAGAATCCCGCGATCCCGGCGCCTACGGAAGTACCCACATAAACGATCCCGGCCTGCAGTACGTCGCCTCCTCTCTGGCAGAACGTGTCGACCGCCGCCTTGGCCTTGTACTTGGCTTCTCGTGTAGTCGGAAGCCAGAGCGCGTGACGCACCGTGTTCATTATGGAATATTCCGTACTGTTTTCCGCGATTTTGGTCCAGCGGACCACCGCGAGAAGAGGCGCCAGCGCCAGCACCGAATAGCTTGCCAGGGCGACCAGGGGGAGGATGAACAGCGCGCCGCGAACTCCCATATAGCGAATCACGCGTGAAGTGACAAAGGCCTGGAGCACGAGCCCGAGCAGGTTCGTCATGAAATAGAACTTGGAATAAAACTGACTGATCAGGATCTTCGGATCTCCGGGTGTGTTTGCCATTTCCTCGACCACAAGCTTGCCCAGCACATACTCGCCCGTCGTATTCACCACGTTCAGCAGAACTACCATGCCGGCGATCCAGAAAAGATACCTGTCGTTGAGAAGCAGCTGAAATCCGCCTTCCTTCCCGAGCGGTTCATTGCTGCGCTTCACTATTTCGCGTGGCGCAAAACGGAGCTCGCGCGCATTCACAACCAGAATCAGGAACAGACAGATCAGCAGGATGCCGCAGGCCAGCAACATGAGGGAGTAGGGCCCGAGCGCAAATCGTTCGATCAGGATGTCCACCGAGGACGCGCCTGCAAGAGCGCCGACGCTCATCCCGATGCCGATGAAGGGAAACAGTCTCTTTCCCTGTTCTTCCGTGTAAATGTCGTTGGCGAACGCCCAGAACTGGGAAACCATGAACAGGTTGAAGATGCCAAGCCAGATGAAGAACACCACCCCTTCACGCACTCCACGGGTGCCGAAAAACCAGAACAGCACCAGATTTCCGACGAAGAACAGCGTCAGACCGCTCAGCAGCCGGATCCGGCTTACCTTGCTCGCAACCCAGCCGTACAAGGGAACGAGGCCAAGCAGCAGGACCGCCTGTCCCGCGGCAGAGTACGATTTCACTTCGGCCCCCTGCTCACTGAGAATCAGGGCTTCGCGCACCGGCTTGAGAATGTAGTAGGCGCCAAGCAGAAGAAAGATAGTAAGCGCCAGAAGCAGCGCGCTCGTGACCTCTTCCGCCCGCACTTCCGAAAAAAGCGACATCAACCGCTCGACCGGATTCTTCTTCTCAGGCACTTCCATGTTCTTTACCATGTACGTTCCACTCCGATCACCTCTTCATTCCCGGCACGTTTGCGCAGGTAGACCCGTATCGTCTGCCTCGGGCGCCGAGGAGACTCGAGTGTCGCCACCGCGTACCCGCCTTCCTTCATTGTGGGCAGCTGTGCCGAGGTTGCACCTGCAATCCCGCGGCTCACTTCTCTTTTGTTATCGAACTCCGCCCAGCGGATCCGTATTTCCAAAGGTTCGCCCAATCCATAGAGAACCGGTAGGTCAACCCATTCCAGGAAGCCGCTATTCACTTTGAAACGGTCGAGCGGAAGCACCTTGACGAAAACCGATCGCCCGATCTTATCCCTGCGCTCGATAAGGCAGCGCGTGATCCATTCGGCGGCCAGAGGATCGCTGTATTCGGCCGTCTCCACAATAGCACTGATATCTTCGTCGCGCAGATTCACGATCTGCTTTGCCATCCAGAATTCGTCATCCGGCAGTCGATTGAGAAACGCGGGATTCGGATACTCCGGGACCCAATTGTCGGGATCGAATTTCTCGCTCTCGAAGCGTCCGACAGCCTTGATGTCGGGATAGTGGGCGCGCGCCCACGGCTGTACCGCAAACCCGAGAGTCACCAGCTGCACAACGGCCTTTTTCCAGTCAAACAGGTACTCGCCGCCGGAGCGCGGGCTGTTGATCTTGTCGCTCGCGCTCCCAAGCGTCGACCCGAAATCGAGCTGGTAGTGCTTTATGTATTTGCCCGAGGGGCCATCCTCGAGCACATCGGTTGAGTTAATGGAACGGGAATCATCATGGTTCACCAGAGCGCACGCAAGATGCATCGCCCGCAGATCACGCCGATGCTCGTGCGGCACCGTGTCATTTGGATCATCCCGGCGCGTTCCATAGTAGCGGTAAGGGCCGATCGTCTTGCCGGGAAGCGCCAGGCTGGCCGTGACGCGGTAGCGGCCGTCATCTCCTCTGTGCACGCGGCTCAGGATTTCCGTGAGATGGCGACCCGTCATCTTGTGCTTGCGCCCCAGCCGGTCTTCCACCGTGACATCCTCGCCAAGCTTCAGCATTTCGGGAGTGAAATAAGCAATGTAGTTTTCAGGGACATGATAGCCGAGCGCGTAGAATATTTTTGAAGCTATCTGGTCAGCGCCTGTCGCCATCTCCGGATTTGACGGGGGATCAAACTTGATGAAATAGCGGCGGTTGTACCGGTCGAGGATGACGAATCCGGGCGTAATGCCTTCGGTCTTCGCGGAAACCACCGTCCAGGGCCCGTCGGTTGCAGGCGGCCGTTCATTTCCGGGGCCGCGCTGAAGTTCCTCGGCGGACATACGGCGCCAGTAGTGCCGGCGTTCCCACCAGGCGCCTTCCATCGGATCACCAAGCGTATTGACTCCCTGCGCGGGAATGAGCACACCTTTGGTGTGCTTCTCGCCGGGGGTGGCAAGGGTATGGCTCAGGATATCGTAGTAGTCGCTCAGTTTCCTCGAGGCGGCATTGGTCACATGCAAAGGAATCGGCTCGCGGATCAGAGGATCATCTTCATAGAACTTCTGGCACAGCCCGTCTGCGGCGCATGCCAGCGTTATCATCAGAATTCCTGCGAGTCGCTTCATGCCTTACCTCAATACTGCGGCTGCCGGGTCGCGGCGCCGAACAGAAGCGGCGTGAAAGGATCGTTGAATTTGAGCCATACGGCGGTCCCTTCATGGCTGAATCCGACGTCCACACGCATGAAGGTCCTGTTTCTCGCATTGAACCGGAATCCAAAACCGGGCGAGACTTCCATGTCGGAGAAAGCGAGATGACCTGCGCGAGACATGACCTTCCCTGCGTCGACAAACAGCGCGCCGTCGAGTCCGGAGAAGATCTCCCACCTGTATTCGGCGTTGTACACGACCGCATTCGGGCCTGTGAAACGGTACGGCCGGAATCCTCGCAGATCATCCGAACCGCCGACGGACGGCTGCAGGAAAAACGGCACCCTCTGTCCCGCCTTTGCATCGGTCATGGTCATGCGAGCTCTCAGGGCAATGCG
>JAAYAM010000235.1 GCA_012719355.1 Acidobacteriota bacterium | reverse complement strand
TGGAACTCCGAGCACAGGAGCGCACTGGAACCGTACAGCTTCTCCCGGACCCGGCCGGCAGCTTCTTCAAGCTGCTCGCTGTTTACCTGCTCGCTTCTGATAGCTTCGAGAGCTTTTTCCAAGCGGTCTTCTGACATTGCCGACCTCCTAACGCTCCATTTTTTCTTTCAGCGTCTGCCTGATCCGGTGCAGTCGGACCGCGACATTGTTCTTCTCTTGCCGGTACAGGTCCGCGATTTCCCCATTGGACATCCCTTCGATATACCGCAGCGAAAACATGGCGGCATCGTCCACTTCAAGGGAAGCAAGCGCGCGGCGCAGACGCTCTTTCAATAAAGCCGCATCTTCTGCAGAGTATTCTGCCGACGCCTCTTCAAGGGGCGTCTCTTTGTGGGATCTTCTCCGGCGCAACAGATCAAGTGCGGCATTTGCGGCCGCGCGCCGGAAATACGCTTCGGGAGGATATGCTGAATTCTGCCATTCGTGATTCAGGACGCGCAGGAACACTGTCTGCAGGGCGTCCTCGGCATCCGCCGGATTTCCGGTGATCCGGAGTGCCGTACTGTAAACTGAGGCGTAATAACCTTGATACAGGTCGGCAATTGATTTCATTTCGGTATCGCGCACGTCGTTCAGATTGCCGGCTCTTCTCATAAGATTGCCTCAATCCTTAGACGCGCAGGCACCCGGATTATTACACAAGGCGGACGAAATGTATCCATCCGTCTTCGAATCGCATTTCGGATTTGAAGACGCACGCGGGCTCCCGCCATTCCGCTTGACAACCGGAGAGCAGCCCGCCTAGATTGAGCCGACCGAGTTTTCTTCACAAGCCTGACAGCCGTTTTGCCGGTTGCAGGAACATCGATTCCGGGATTGAATCAATCCCCGAATAAGGAGGGACAGACACATGAAGTGGCATACAACGGCGGCCGCGATTGCCGTGTTGTGCCTGGGGTTGTTCTGCAGTTTTCCCGCTATGAACAATGAAGCCCAGGCGCAATCAAAGGCTCCGGCCGCTCAAATGATCACAGTGCTGAATCCTTTGGGGAATCCCCCACCTGTAAAACTGAAACCGATGGCGCCTCGTCCCAGTTCTCTGGATGGCAAGACCATCTATATCGTCGACGACGGCTTTCCGGGCGGCGACAACCTTCTTCTCGAAATGGTCGACTGGTTTACCCAGAACTACCCCAAAACCAAAGCTGTATTCAAGCGAAAGGGAGGAGGGGGATTTGAAGCCGAAGATCCGGAATTGTGGGCTGAGATCAAAAAGAACGGCGCGGCCGTGATCATCGGAATGGGGCATTGAAGCCAGTGTGCGCCAGCAGTTGTTGGCCACTCCATCAATTTTGAAGCGAACATGGGCATCCCCTCCATTCCGGTTGTCCTCTCAGAGTTCTACCAGCAGGAAACAGAGGCTGCCCGCCTGAAAGGAATGCCGGGCCTGCGGATTCAGTGGGTGCGCGGACCAGTCTGGGCGAAGACTCGCGAACAGCTGCGCAAGGAAGTTATAAACGGAAAGAGCCCGATCTCCGGCAAGAACGTCATGGAAGAGATCGTCGAGCACATCACGAAGCCTCTCACGGCTGAAGAGAAGAAGACGGGTGAGATCATCCGCGACAAGGGGCCGGCCACTTTCACCGATACGCCCGAAAAGCTTCATAAGATGTTTCTCGATAACCGCTGGACCGATTTTCTTCCGATTGTCCTCCCGACCGAGGAACTGGTAAACGACATGCTGAAAGGCACCAGCCGCCGGCCCGACGAGGTGGTAGGGAAGATGTCTCCGACCAATACGGGGAATTACTTCGAATACTGGACCTACACGGTAAAGGATGTTGCCGTCAATGCCGTCATGGCCGGATGCAAGCCGGAATACATGCCGCTTCTTCTTGCCGTCGCCTCCACCGGGAAAGAAGCGATATCGGTGTCGGACAACTCCTTCGTCGAAATGCTGGTCATCAACGGAGCCATACGAAATGAGATCGGCCTGAACTACGATATCGGCGCCATGGGACCGTACGCGCACGCGAATACCACGATCGGAAGAGCGTGGAGCCTGATGTCGATCAACCTGGGGAACTGCGGCAAGGTCGGGACTACCTACATGGGGACCGTAGGGAACCCGATGAACCTGATCAATATCGTAATTGCCGAGAATGAAGAGAAATCGCCTTTCGCCCCCTTCTCTGTCCGGAAAGGATTCAAGAAGGGTGAAAACGTCGTCAGCCTGTTTGAAGGATGGGGCGTTCTCTCGGCGGCCAACTGGAGAGCTGCCGCCTGGGGGAGCGAGATGAACTATCCGCAGATCATCAAGGACATCGTCGCGCAGCAGGGATTTCTGTTCGGCACCTGCGCGATCCTGAGTCCTCCTATCGCCAATTTCATCAAGGATGCGGGGCACAACACAATCGAGGAGTTCGAGAAATGGCTCACTCCCCCGATGACGTTCCCGAAAGCCAAGGCCGGCGCCGC
>JAAYAM010000234.1 GCA_012719355.1 Acidobacteriota bacterium | reverse complement strand
TTCTCTCAATATGCTTTGCGGATCTCCCGCTGGAAGCTTCCATGAAGGGACAACCGCCACAATGATTGTGCTCACCAGGGAGATTCCGACGGCCAGAAGAAGTACACGACCATCTATGTGGTTGGCCCTTTCAAAAAGCTCCCTGGAATCTGTCAGTATTTTTGTGATGAGGGGCTTTACCGCCCAGGCCAGCAGAAGGCCGAATACGCCGGCTATAAAATTGAGCACAAAGCTCTCGGTGATTATCAGGCTGATCATCCTCGCGCGAGGACTTCCCAGGGCACAACGGATTCCCAATTCCCGTCTTCTGCCGGAAAGACGTACCAGCATCAAATTGACGGCATTCATACAGGCTATGGCGAATAGGAATCCGACCGCCCCGAGAAAGGCGCCATGTATCTTTGAGAAATGCGTTTCAGACTCTTTATCCGACAGGCTCTTCAGATATAGCGGCGATTCTTTATATCTCTCCTTGAAATTGGGAGTGGCATCAGGCGCGGCACACAAGACCGAAACCTCCGCATTCGCCTGGACCACCGTCACGCCCTGACGTAAGCGTGCCATCGCAGTCAAGACTCGAGACTGCAGAGACAATGGGTCAGATGCGAGCACAAGAGGCATAAAAACATCGCCTCGAAACAAGGTTGGAGCAGAAAACTCTTTGGATAGAACGCCCACGATTTGATGGCTGCGATTCTCCACAACCACGCTTCTTCCAATGACGTTTGCATCCCCGCCGAAGTATCCCCTCCAGAAGCTATGCTTCAGCACCACAACTCCACTGGAAGAGGCGGTAAATTCGTCAGGGCGAAAAAACCGCCCCAATGCCGGTTTCTCATTAAGCACGGAAAAGAAATCCTTGTTTACAGCCCCATAGTCCACTCCAAATGTTTCCTTCCCTGTATCCATCGTGCCGCGACCCCAGGCACTGAGCGCGAACGCCTCGAACGACTTTCCGCGTTCAACGCAAGGCATAACCTGAATTGGATAGGAATTGGAAATGAAGCCATAATGCGGACTGTCGGCTCCGAATACGGCACACCGTTCATAGTGCGGAAAAGGTTTTCTCAAGACAGTCTGATCGACGGCGCCCAGAATCGCTGTGACGGCGCCGATGCCAAGCGCCAGTGTAGCGATAGTGGCTGATGCGTAACCGGGTGAACGACGTAAACTCCGGAACACGAATGCAAGGTCCCGTCGCCGGTCTGCGAACCAGTTCAGGCCTCTTGCATCGCGGCATTCCTCTTTTCTTTGGTCGAGGCCACCGAGCGAGATCAAGGCGGCACGGCGCGCCTCCTTGGGATTCATCCCCTTGGCTTCATTCTCCTCGGTCTTCATGGCAATGTGATACTGAAGCTCCTCGTCGAGTTCATCGTCGACCTGCTGTCTGGAAAAAAGCGAACGCAGCCGCAGCGGTACAATGTACAACCATCGTTTTGGGCTCATCTCTACGCCTCCTCGAGTTGCACAACATGGGTAATGGCTGAAGAAAGCCGGTTCCAGTTCGCTGCTTCCTTCTTTAATTGCTGACGGCCCAACCGTGTCAGGGAGTAGTATTTCGCACGACGGTTGTTCTCGCTCTGCTTCCATTCGGCGGTGATCCAGCCCTCCTGCTCCAGCTTGTGCAGCGCGGGGTACAGCGATCCTTCGGTAACCTGAAGCACGTCGCCGGAAATCTGCCTGAGGCGCTGATTGATTGCCCAGCCATTCATTGGCTGCAGTGCCAGAATCTTCAAGATCAACAGATTGAGCGTGCCTTGAACGAGATCGGATGGTCTACTCATTTTGTGTCTCCTTGGCTGGCGAAGAGACGGACAAGTTCAGCATATTGTGCATGGTGGGTAACCATGTATATCACCCTGCACCTTCTGCCGCAGTGTAAGAATAGAAGACTATGAACTCTTTTGATCCCTTGGTTACCAAGGAGTATAGATCCATCCGCCCTTGGTTAGCAAGGGGAGACTTGTCCTGGTGTTCTTGAATTTGTCTCTGAGCGCCAAGTTCCTATTCGTATCTCAGGAGCGTCATAGGATCGAGCTGTGAAGCCCGGCGCGCAGGGATGTGGCTCACCACCCAAAGGACGATTGCGAGAACAACAGTCGAGGCACAGAAGATTGCGGGATCGGTCCACTTCACCTGATAGAGAAGAGATTGCGCCAGGCGGCCGAGTCCTGCGGCGAGAACAAGCCCGACGGCGACGCCGATGAGCGATGCCATACCGATCTGGCGGAACACCA
>JAAYAM010000233.1 GCA_012719355.1 Acidobacteriota bacterium | reverse complement strand
CGACCTTAAGATCACTAGACCCTGAACCTAGCGCGTCTGCCAGTTCCGCCACTTCGGCAATCAAGAACAGGTATCTTACTGTCGGGAATCGGAACTGTCAAGAAGCCGGTGACTTCCGCAACGCTGACGCACGGCGGGGTGAAACCCCGCCGTGCGTCAGCGTTGGTTCGGCAAAAGCAGCGACGGCATACTGAAGGCGAGGTCTGGTCAGACCTTATGGTTCAGCTGCTCCAGCATCTTGCGCAATTTTGCAGTGAATCTCCTGCTTTTTGGAGAAACTATTGACATCGAACACCCATCCGCTTTCATCTGACGGCGGCAACGTCACATCAAGCGAATCTGATATGGGGAAGTAAGCACTCGCTGGATCCGTTCCGGGTCCAACCAAGGGCCGCCACAAGTTCCTCGCAGAAACCGGATTAAGCCACGCACTCCTCTTTGAATCACCAGCTTTGCCAACAACTCTGTACTCTGCGCCAGGATATTCATCAGATGCCCCAGACGCATCAGAAAGTGATAGCCCTTCATCGCATTCCAGTTATACGAGAAACAATGCTCGTATTCGTATCCCTGCCGTTTTTCCACGAGGAAGTTGCTTTCGATCCCCCAACGATGCCTCGCGCCGAGATTACAGCGCTCATGCACATTCTGTCGGCTGAGGGGTTCGCTCGACAGCCAGGCGTGTTTTGAATGCTTTTGTATAATATTGGCCGACTCGGGATCCACCTCTTCCCAGCTCTCTTCGCAGATCACTGCGTGTACGATCTGCTTTTTTCGATCCTTCTCCCCGTACCAGTATTCAATGTCGTTGACCCACCAAAAGTGCTGCTTGCGATTGCCCCAGATCCTATTCAAGAAGTTGGAAGTCTGCAGCTTGCGCAGGCCTTCGATCTCCTCCCACACCGACGGCAGGCTCCTGTCCTGCAGCACGATCATATATTGCCAGCGATACTGGCGGAGCAATTTCAGAAGTGGACCGTTCGGATACAACCCGTCCAGCAATACCAGAACTGGCAGCCGCGGGAAACGTTCCTTGATACGGTCGGCCAGCCGGTAGAAGGCTTTCAGCTCGCAATCCTGTTTGTTGGTCTGCTGATCGCCTTCCGTGTAACCGAGAAACTCCGTCATAAATGGGATGGTCATCCCATTGGCGAAGGCCAAGTTCGCCTCCAGTACGTAAACGTAATACTGCGGCCGAGTGCTTACAGTGCCGTCCGCCAACTTGCACTGCACCTGACGCTCCAGACAATCCTCTTCCCAGCACCAATCCCGCACCATCTTCTGGGTGCCATCCACGGCAATCGGGTAGCAGTTTGAAATGAGATAACGGAGGAACTTCTTGCCGCGGATGAAACGCTCGATTAGCTCCAGCAAGGCTTCCTGGATATGGTTGACGTCGATGCGTGCCAACAGACGATTCAGCGTGTCCTGATGAGGCAGACTCTCCAACTCAGGAAACATCAGTTGCAGGTTCTGGCGAAACATTGGCAGGGTCATCTCTCGGTTCGTTTCCCGCCGGGATGTCATGTGATACACAAACGCCAGAATCCCGTACAGCATCAGAACTGTCAACTTGTGCCGGATGGACTTCGGATTACGCGGATCGTGGATCTTCTCAAACCGCTTGATTACCCTCGGCAGCACCGCCCGATAAATTTTGAGTTGTTCCTCGACAGCTTCCTGTCGTGCGCGCTTCTCTTCTTCAACTGTTTTCCATTCGCTGGTGCCATGGCATATTGTCGGCCGCGCCTGATTCTTCAACCCGGCTGCCGCCCGACGTTGCCGCAGCTTCCGCGCTGCCCGCCTTCGTTCCACTTTCCGTTCATTCAACCCCTCGCGCCGCAATCGTTGGCTTGGCTTCCTCATGGACCTCCTGTCGAAGAAAAGACCGAAAGTTCGCAACCAGCGGATACACGTAAATCAGCTTCGGCGCCAGAAGGTGCTTCGGCCTCCGGCCCATCCGGCCCCGGCCAGTCGTCGCTCCCAACCGGATCCAATTGGCCGCTTGGTAAGAAATTCCACGATAATGATCAGGCTCTACGAATGTCTCCAATAATACCGGGCCGTACCCGTAACGAGACTGCCAGTCTTGACGAATCCGTTTAGTAGCCAAAGATAGGGCGGTACTGGCAAGGTTTTTTATATGCGCCCAGGGAAAAATCAGGAAGCGCGTGTTTGCTACCACCAGGTTCAATCTCAATTCCCGATCCCGTTGCGTCCACCCGATCCAGCGATCCCGTTCCGCGAGGGCCCATGCCGATGACGCAAATAAAAGACAACCCAGACGACGCCCCGATTCATCTACGATGAAATAGCGCTGATGCGCGCCGAATGGACGTTTGTAACGCAGCCGGTGGTACCGCTCGACATACTCGTTCCAGAGCCTCATCAATTCTGTGGTCGTCGCCGGCTGCACCTCGATCGGACCAAAATCCCGCACCGTGCCCACCAACTCCGCTTCCGGATCCGTGCGGGTGCTGACGGTCACCGTTTCCTTTCCTTTCGGCATATCACGCTTGGAGGGCAACTTTAGAAGCCCCTGAGCCTGCAGCTTTGTCAGGGCTTTCGCACAGGAGTCCACTTTGTTTCGACCTGCCGGCGTCACCCACTCGAGGTGCTCACAAATGGTCTGAACCAATTCGGACCAGCACAGCCCAGAGCAGGTGCGGGCAGTCTCCTGAATATCCGAGATTTCCTGGGATGTAAAATACCGCCCACAGAGGAAAATAGCGGGAGTTTCAAATTGCTTCATAGTGCGGCTCCTGAGGTCCCACACCATCATCTCAAAAACGAATTTGTTTGTCCCGTACTATTTTGCGAAAAAATAAATTTTGGCCGAACCCTAATCTCCTCTACATAAGCGGTTTGCGCAGCCGTGCGTCAGCGTTGACTCGGTAAGGCGAACGCAGGTAAGGCCCGATTT